>NZ_JAAAPJ010000010.1:0-300000 GCF_009909145.1 Corallococcus silvisoli | reverse complement strand
GCTGGGCCGGGTGGGCCACCTCGCGCTCATCCGCCTCCGTGGCGACCACGTTCTCGCGGCCCGGGGTCTGGGACGCGGCGGACTTGGAGGAGGCACCCTCCTCCGGCACCACGGCGACCATCGCCTCGACCGGGGCCGGGGCGGCCACGGGGGCGGCCTTCACCGCCGCGGCGGCGACCACCGGGGCGGGCGCGGGCTTCGGCGTGGCGACGGGCTCCGCCGGCTTCGGCTCGGCGGGGGCCTGGGCGACCGCGGCGGCGGGGGCCACCGGCGAACCGTCCACGGAGATGACGACGCGGTTGCCTTCCGCGCGCACGTCGTACTGAGAGGCCTGATCGAGCGCCACCAGCACGCGGCCCACGCTGGCCCTCGCGTCGGAGAACTGAGCGGCCACCACGCCGGACACCGGACCGGTGCCGTCATGGTGCCCCTTGATGCCGGTGGCATCCGCGGACGACAGGTCCACCACCAGCCGCTCCGGCCCACTGAGCCTGAAGACGGTGAAGGTGGGCGGCCGGTTCCCGGTCACCACGACCTGCGCACCGGCTCCCGTCCGGGACACCTGCAGGTCCTTCAGCGTATTGAGATCCGCGCCGTACACCTTGGCGCTTGCCAGGACGACCGCCCATGCGGTCGCCATGATCCACTTGCCCCTCGTCACAGCGCTCTGCTCGAGCATGCGTCCCCTCAACAAGTTGGAAGCGGGCTGCGACTGCCCGCGGGCGCGCCGTGGGGCGCTACTCCCAGTTCTTGCCCGTCATCAGGTTGTAGGCGGGGTCCTTCACGCCATCCGCCTTGAGCTGCAGACTCACCGGATTGCTGATGAGCTCGCCCTTGGCTCCCGTGAAGACCTCGGTGACGGTGACCGAGTCCCGGAGAATCTGTGTCACCTTGCCGCCCTGACGCCCCACGCGGGTGTTGCGTCGGACGATGTGGCCGCGGCCCAGCGGATCCTCGACCATCGCCAGCGGACTGGCATCCCCCGTCACGACCGCCACCAGCTTGAGCTGGTCGAGGTCGAACACGCACAGGGGCTCGTTGCATGCCCGCTCCGGTGCGTCACGCGCCACCGGCCCCAGCTCCTCCAGCGGACTGCGGAACGGATCCCGCTTGCCCACCGGGCTGTACGTGTAGACGAACGCTGGCGCCGCCGACGCCTCGGTCTTCTCCTCCACCGGGGCCGCCGCGGGGGCAGCGACCTTGGGGGGAGCGGGAGCGGGGCTGGCCTTGGGGGTCTCCTCACAGGCAGACAACGTCAGCGCAAGCACCGCGGCGGTCATCGTGGATTTGAACGTCTTCATCCGCGTCATCCCTTGTCGCCCCAGTTGCCGGGCGGATCAAGTTTCTAGTTTTTCTTCGTCTCGATGAAACGGAACGTCGTCGCCAGGAAGCTGCTCTGGAGGACGACCTTCTCGTTCTTCAGGGCCGCGCCATCGAGCTTGATGTTGTTGACGTTCACGATGCGGCGCATGTTCGCCATCTCCTGCAGGAACATGGCGATCTCATGGTAGTTGCCGCTCACCGTCATCTTGATGGGGATGCGCGCGAAGAACTCGCCGCTCTGGACGAACTCCTTGTCGGGCTCCACGCGGGAGATCTCCAGGCCGGACTTCTTGCCGATGTCGTTGATCTGCGCGAGCAGCTCTTCCATGTCGCGCCGCTCCGGAAGCTCCGTGAGGGCCTCCGCCAGCTTCTGCTCCAACACGTCCATCTCGCGGCGGCGCTCGTTGAGGTTCTGGGCGATCTCGCTCTTCTCCGCGAGCTCCAGGTCCAGCTTCCGGCGCTCCGCGCCTCGACGGGCGATGTCCTCGTCCGTGGGCTGGATGGCCAGGAAGAAGTTGGCCACGGTCAGGAGGACGACGATGGCCGCGAGCCCGCCGAACTTCGCCGCGGGGGGGGCCTTCGCGAGTTGATCCAGGTATTTGTCCATGACAGGGGTCCTTCGCCGCCAATCAGATGGCGTAGTTGGCGGTGAGGGTGAGCTTGAACTCGACGAACGACGGGGCGCCGGCCAGGCTGGGCTTGGTCTGCACCGCGTTCGTCAGTTCGATGTTGCCGAAGAAGGGCTTGATGTCGCTCACGGAGAACTCCTCCACGCTGGCGGTCTCCGTGTTGAAGAGCTCCACGCGAGAGGTCTTGGCGTCGCGGCGCTGATCCACCAGGCGCCCCATGCCCTTGGGCGTCCACACCATGCCACCCAGGCCGCGCATCAGCTCCGCGACCTCGTCGTGACTGACGGCCGAGCCGTTGATGGTGACGCTGTTGGAGGCCTCCACGAAGTCCTTGAGCCAGACCTTCTTGGGCATGGCCGAGGACAGCGCGTCCAGCATGCGCACCGGACCGTTGCGGCCCTTGCGCAGCGTGTCCAGCACCGCGAGCTTCTTCTCCACCTCCGCCTTGCGGGCGTTGATGTTGGTCACCTCGCCGATGACCTTCTCCAGCTCCGCGATCTTCGCGCGCGTCTGGGCGATGCCCTGGTTGGCCCGCTTCAGCTCGTTGTCGCGGTCCGCGAACCAGAAGTAGTTACCCACCACCGCGGCGATCAGGACCGCGGCGTAGAGGGCCAGCACCTGCCGGCCCATCTCGCGCTTCTTCACCGCCCGGACGGGCAGCAGATTGATTCGAATCATCATGTGCGTCATCTCCTCGCGGCCAGAGCGGTTCAGCCCAGCTTGTCGCCCGGGCGCCGGAGCGCCAGTCCCACTGCCACCGCGGCCATGGGCGCCACGTCCATGATGAACGCAGGGTCGAACTTGCGGTTGTCCACTTCAATCTTCCGGAACGGGTTGAGGATCTCCACCGGCACGCCGGTCCGCGCCTCGATGGTCTTGAACAGGGCGGGAATCTTCGCGGTGCCACCAGACAGGTAGACCTTGGTGAAGTTCGAGTCCGCCGCGGTGCCCGCGTAGAAGTCCAGCGAGCGCTGGATTTCGCCCGCCACCTGCTCCGCCACGCTGGAGAGGACGCGCTCGACGTCCTGGGGAACGACGGCGTCCGCGTCCGCGCGGTTGCCGCCGATCTTCAGCGCCTCCGCCTCCTCGTAGGAGACGTTGAGCTGCTTCTGGATTTCTTCGGTGAACTGGTTGCCGCCGATGGTCACGTCGCGGGTGAACACCGTCACGCCGTTGGCGATGATGTTGATGTTCACCACGGAGGCGCCGGCGTTGATGAGGACGACGGTCTCCTTGTCCGGCAGCTCGTAGTTCGTGGAGAACATGTTCTGGACGGCGAACGCGTCCACGTCCACCACCACCGGCGCGAGGCCCGCCTCGGAGACCACGGTGGTGTAGTCGTTGATCATGTCCTTCTTGGCGGCCACCAGCAGCACGTCCATCTGACCGGTGGCGTCGTTGCCGCCGCCGTCGAGGATCTGCGTGTCGATGTTCACGTCCTTCACGTCGAAGGGGATGTACTGCTCCGCCTCCCACTGGATGCTCTCCTCGAGCTCCTCCTGGCTCATGCGGGGCATCTGGATCTTCTTGATGATGACCGAGTGGCCGGACACGCCAATGGCGACGTCCTTGCCCTTCACCTTCAGCTCGGACATCAGCTCCTGGACGGCCTGGACGATGGCCGTGGAGTTCATCAGCGCACCGTCAACGATGGCCTCGGGAGGCAGCGGCTTCATTCCGAAGCTCTGGAGCGCGTAGCCGACTTCGCCGCGCTTGCGCTGCTCCTTGAGCATGATCATCTTGATCGACGTCGACCCGATATCCAGCCCGAGTGCCAGTTTGCCCTTCGCCATGCGTAACTCCATCGGAGAGGCGGCCAGCGTAGCACCGGCTTGATACCCCTCCTAAAAAGTGCTTGGCGCCCGGCCGCCCATCGGACGGGGGAGCGCCGTGAAGACCGACACCACGACCGCGCCCCCGGGACCTGCCTTCGCGGAGGCCCGATTTTCCGGCTCCGGACGCGTTCCGTCAAATAGCGACGGAGAATTCCTGCGACGGCCTCCCGAAGGACCTCGCTCCGGCCCTCAGCTCCGGGAGCCTTCCGCGTCTGGATCGATGCCGTACTCCTTGATCTTGTAGAGGAGCGCCCGGTGGCTGATGTCCAGCACCTCGGCCGCCCGGGTGCGGTTGCCCTTCGTGCGGCGGAGGGCCGCCCGGATGTAGGACTCCTCCAGCTCTCGGATGGCGCGCTTGAGCGACAGGTCGCTCCCGACCTGTAGCGGTGGCGCCGTCCCGGCGGCCGCGGGTGCGGAAGCCGCCCACAGCTTCTCCGGCAGGCTGCCGGGCGCGATGTGCGTGCCCTCCGCGAGGAGCACCGCGCGCTCCATGGCGTTCTCCAGTTCGCGCACATTGCCCGGCCAGGCGTAGGCCGTGAGCAGGGCCTCCGCCTCCGGGGTGAAGCCCTCCACGGGCGGATCACGGTTGAGGTCGCGGTTGAAGCGGTGGAGGAAGGCCCTGGCGAGCACGGGAACGTCCTCGCGGCGCTCGCGCAGGGGCGGCAGGGTGAGGTTCACGACGTTGAGGCGGTAGTAGAGGTCCTCGCGAAACTCGCCCTTCTCCACCAGCTTGCCCAGGTCGCGCAGCGTGGCGGCGACCACGCGCACGTCCACGCGCTCCACGCGGCTCTCGCCCACCGGGCGGATCTCCCCCTCCTGGAGCACGCGCAGGAGCTTCACCTGCGCGCCCAGGGGCAGCTCGCCCACCTCATCAAGGAAGAGCGTGCCGCCGTCGGCCTCCGCGAACAGGCCCCGGCGGGCGGTGCGCGCGTCGGTGAACGCGCCCTTCGCATGGCCGAACAGCTCGCTCTCCAGGAGTCCGTGGGGGATCGCGCCGCAGTTGACCGCGACGAAGGGCATGGCGGAGCGGCGACTCTTGCCGTGCAGTTCGCGCGCGATGAGCTCCTTGCCGGTGCCGCTCTCCCCGGAGATGAGCACCGTGGTGTCCACCGGCGCCACGCGCGCCACCTGCTTGAGCACCGTCTGGAGCGCGGCGCTATGGCCCAGGATGTGCCCCCCGGACGCGCCAGGCAGCTGCGCTTCGTGCAGGCGCCGGTTCTCGCGGACCAGCCGTTCGCGCTCCTCCGCCTTGCGCAGGACGAGGACGATCTCCTCTGGCTTGAAGGGCTTCTGGACGTAGTCGTACGCCCCCGCCTGCACCGCCTCCAGCGCCTGCTCCTGGGAGCCATACGCGCTCATCACCACCACGGTGAGGCCGGGATGGTCCGCGAGCGCCGCCCGCAACACCGACAGCCCGTCGCGCCGGGGCATGCGCACGTCGGTCAGGAGGACGTCGTAGGCGCGGGCGGACAATTCGCGCAGGGCCTCATCGCTGTCCGCGACGGCGCGCACGTCGTAACCCTTGTCGGTGAGCACCAGGGTGAGGATGTGGCGGATGGACGGCTCGTCGTCAGCGACGAGGATGGTGCGGAAGAGGGGCATGGGGGTGCCGCCCATCATACGCCCGGATGCGCCTTCAGGCGGCCGGCAGGGACAACCGGAAGCACGCGCCGCCACCCGCGCCGTCGCGCGCGTCCAGCCGTCCCCCCATGCCCTGGGCCAGGTTCAGGGACACCGCGAGCCCCAGGCCCGTGCCCTGCCGCCCCTTGGTGGTGAAGAACGGCTCGAAGAGGCGCGCCCTCGCCTCGGGCGACAAGCCCGGGCCACTGTCCTCCACCTCCATGTGGAGGAGCGCGTCCTCGCGCCGGGCGGAGACGCGCACCCGGCCCTCGCCCCCCATGGCCTGGGCCGCGTTGAGCAGCAGGTTGATGAGGATCTGCGACAGCGGGCCTGGATCCGCGCGGGCCAGCAGGCCGGGCGTCACGTCCAACATCACGTCGACCCGGTCCAGCTCCGGCCCGGCCCGGACCAGGCGCACGCAGGTCTCCACCACCTGCCCCACGTCCACCGGCCCGGGCTGGGTGCTGGCGGGACGGCCCAGGTCCAGGAGCCCTCGCACGATGCGGTCGATGCGCAGCACCTCGTGGTCGATGCGCTCAAGAAAGTCCTTCAGCTCGGGCTCCCGCGCCCTGGAGCGCGCCAGGGAGAGATAGCCGAGGATGCCCGCCAGCGGGTTGCCCACCTCGTGCGCGACCCCCGCCGCCAGCTTTCCCACCGTGGCCAGCCGCTCGGAGGCGACCAGCTCCGTCTGCGCCCTCGCGAGCCGCGCGTTCGCCTCGCGCAGCGCTTCCAATTGGGAGCGGGTGAGTGCCTGCTCCTGGCGCAGCGCCTCCGCCATGCGCTGGAGTTCACTTTGGATGCGCGCCACGAGCGGGCCGCCCTGCCCCGTCAGCGGCACATCCAGTTGGAGCCGGCCCAGCTGCGCGACGGCCTTCTCGGTGGCGCGCAGCGGGCGGCCCACCGCGAGGTCCAGGACCCCGTACGCGAGGACGGTCAGCACCAGCAGGTCCAGACCCAACGCCAGCGGAAGGAAGGCGCGGATCCGCGACAGCGCCTCCATGTCCAGGGACCCCGGCAGTGCCAGTCGGCGCGCCATGTCCAGCAGGCGGATCAACACCGGCTGCAGGGTCAGCCACGACAGCCCCGTGGACAGCGAGCCCAGGAGGAAGGCCACGCTGGCGATGCGCCACTTCATCCCTGCACCGGCGGCGGGCCCCTCACCGGGTCCCACCGAGCATCAGCGCCACATCCAACGGCAGCACGCGCGCGAGCCACGGTCCCAGCAGCATCACCTCCAGCCCCGCAAGCGCGAGCCATGGGCCGAAGGGGATGTTGGTGGGACCGGGGACCCACTCCTCCTCTTCGCCGGTTTCGTCGAGCGGTGCGTCCGGGATGGGCTGGAAGAGCAGGCACCAGGGCACCAGCAACACCCGCTTCCACAGGGGAAGCCCGGGCTTCGTGAAGTCCCACGTCATCGTGGACTCGGGCTCCTCCTCCTCGCCCTCGGGTGTCGCGGCGACGGTCGGGGTGACGGGGGCGTCGGCATCCGGTCCCTGGGGAGGGTGGGCCCGCTGCGCGTCGCCGATCCCGGACCCAGGTGGAGGGGCTTCCGCCGCCCGCGCCTCGGCGTGGACCTCCGGCGGCGCGGACTCAGCCCCCTTCTCCCCGGTCTGTTCGGCCGCGCCTCGTGGACCCGCCCGGCCCGTGAGGGCCAGGAGCGCCACGCCGACGATGGAGCCCTGCAGCGACGAGAAGAAGAGGATGCCCAGGAGCGAGTGCCAGCCCAGGAACGCGCCCAAGAGCGCGACGAGGAACTTGTCCCCACCGCCCAGCGCCTCGCGCTTGAACAGGCGCCAGCCCACGTACTCCATCAACCGGAAGGCCCCGAAGCCCACCGCCGCTCCCACCACGGCCTGCACCACCGCGCCCGAGCCCCGGGGAATCGCCAGCAACACGCCCGCGGCGATGCCCGGCAGGGTGAGCGAGAACGGGAGGATCCAATGCTCCAGATCAATGAAGGTGAGGGGCACCAGCAGGAACACCAGCACCAGCGCGGGCACCAGCGCGTACGTCCAGTCGAAGCGCTTGAGGCACGCGAGGAACAACAGGCCCGTGAGCAGCTCCACCAGCACGTAGCGCGGGGAGATGGGCATGGCGCAGCCGCGACATCTCCCGCGCAGCCCCAGCCACGACAGCACGGGGATGTTCTCGTACCAGGAGAGCACGTGCCCGCACTTCGGGCAGCGCGACCCCGGCCGCACGATGCTCAGGCCTTCGGGCACCCGCGCGATGACGACATTGAGGAAGGAGCCGATACACAGGCCGAGGAAGAACAGGAAGAGGATGAAGAGGGGCTCGGCCCAGCCCGGCGCGTAGGTGAACGTCACGGAGCCCGGAATCCTACCCGCGCCCTCCGAACCTGGCGACTTCGCGGTGGAAGACGAAAACCGTCAGCGCTGGTGACAATTTTTGGCAGGCATCCCGCCGATCCATCCCCACCCTCCCCTGCCTGCCCTGGGAATCCCGTGGGTTGCGGGATTGTTGGGCATGGCACTCTTCGTGCTAACGTTCCCGCCGTCGTCCAACCCCCCTCTGCCCCTGCCGCGGAGTTCCCAAACATGATGAACCGTCTCTTCCGGAAGAAGGGTGGCTTCACCCTCATCGAGCTGATGATCGTGGTCGCCATCATCGGCATCCTGGCCGCCATCGCCATCCCGAACTTCATCCGCTTCCAGGCGAAGTCGAAGCAGTCCGAGGCGAAGACGAACCTCAAGGCCATCTTCACGGCCCAGAAGTCGTTCTTCGGTGAGAAGGACAAGTACTCCTCCGACTTCACGGTCATCGGCTTCGATCCGGAGCCCGCGAACCGCTACAGCTACGGCCTGATCCCCGGCTGCGCGGAGGCTACCCCCGCCAACGGGCGCGCTGCGCGCGCCAAGTTGGGCTGCATTGGCCAGGACTCCGCCAAGTTCCTCACCCCGCCCACCGCCATTAACTCGATCGCCGCCCTGGGCGTGCAGACCTCGGTCGCCAACTGCCCCAACTGCTGGTTCAGCGCGAACGCCGTCGGCAACGTCGACAACGACCCCGAGGGCGACGCCTGGGGCATCACCTCCAACCCGCTGGGCGAGACGCTGGCCAACACCTGCGGCGTGGACTCCACCCTGGTGGCCGCCGGCGAGCCGGGCAACGCGTACAACGACGTGAGCTGCCCGTAGTCATTTGATTCTTCAAACCATCCCCAGCAGAAGCGGGTGATGGCAGAATCCAAGGAGCGCCCGGGCATTTCGGGCGCTCCTTTTTCGTTGGGTCAACCATGGACAAGATGTACCTGCGATTCGTCCCGGGCGTGCTGATCGTGGCGCTGTTGTCCGCGCCCCCCCGGCCCGTCTCCAGGCAGGGGGGTGGCCCGCTGTTGCCCCGCCCCGGACTGCTCAAGACGCTCTTCAAGTCTCAGCAGGGCTTGGTCACCGACTACTTCTGGATCATGATGCTCAATCGCATCGGGGCGGCGAACCGGCCGGACGAGTACCGCCATATCTACGACTACGCGGACCTCGTCACCGACCTGGATCCCGCCTTCTGGCAGGCTTATTTCTACTCGGGTATCACGATGCCGGTGCACCGAGGCAAGGGCGAGTACACCAACGTCACGGAGTCCAGCGCGATCCTCCGAAAGGGGTTCCAGCACCTGCCGGACAACCAGCGGCTTTCCTTCCAGTTGGCGTACAATCTGATGTTCTTCGAGAAGAAGTACAAGGAAGCGGCGGACATCATCAAAACGATGTCCCAGCGTCCTGACGCCCCCTCGTGGTACTCCGCGCTCGCCACGCGGCTGTATGCACAGTCGGGTGACTTCGACAGCGGCCTGTCCCTCAGCATGGCCCTGCGCGACAGCGCGACGGACGAGGAGACGCGAGAGTTCTACGCTCGCCGCGTGCAGGAGATCCTCCAGGAGCGCGTGCTGCGCTCCATCGACACGGCCATCGCGAGCTACCGCGCCCGCGAGGGCCACCTGCCCGACAACCTTCCCGCGCTGGTCGCCGCCGGAGACCTTCCCCAGGTTCCGGAGGATCCACTGGGAGGCAAGCTCTTCGTGGGCGAGGATGGCCGCGCCTACTCAGACGCCGTGCGCTTCCGCATGGAACTCATCCAGGATGAACGCACCGACGACGGCGACAATCTGACGCCCCAGCCCCGAGTCACGAGCCATGACGAATCCCAGCCCTGAAGCCCCGCCCATCCAGACGCAGGGACTCGAGAAGACGTACAAGGTCGGCTTCTGGTTCAACCGCACCGTTCGGGCCCTGCAGTCACTGGATCTGCAGGTGGACACCGGTCAGATCTACGGCCTGCTCGGCCCCAATGGCGCCGGCAAGTCCACCACCATCAAGATCCTGATGAACCTGGTGCGCCCCAGCGGCGGCACCGCGCGGCTCTTCGGACAGCCGGTGGAGGACGCGGCCACCCGGCGGCTGGTGGGCTTCCTGCCGGAGAACCCCGCCCCGTACGAGTACCTCACGGGCCGGGAGTTCGTGACGCTGGCGGGGCAGCTCGCGGGCCTCAGCGGCCACGACCTGGACGTGCGCGTCACGGAGGTGCTGGGCGCGGTGGAGATGGCGGGCGCGGAGAAGCTGCAGATCCGCCGCTACTCCAAGGGCATGGTGCAGCGCGTGGCCCTGGCGCAGGCGCTGGTGGGCCGGCCGAAGCTGCTCATCCTGGATGAGCCCACGAGCGGCTTGGATCCGCTGGGGCGCCGGCAGATGCGCGACCTCATCCTGGCGGAGCGGGACAAGGGCACCACGGTGCTGTTCTGCAGCCACATCATTCCGGACGTGGAGTCGCTCTGCGACCGGCTGGCGGTGCTGGTGGGCGGCCGCCGGGTGCGCGAGGGCAGCGTGCAGGAGCTGGTGTCCGCGCAGGTCCCCACCGTGGAGGTCGTCGTGGAGGGGATGAAGCCCGACGAGGTTCGCGGGCTGGGCGTACCGCTGGAGTCGCTGCAGGCGCTCGACGGGCGCGTGATGTTGCAGGTGGCGGACGTGGACAGCCAGCGGCTCCTGGGTGGCGTCCTGGGCGCGGGCGGCCGGGTGAACCGGATGCAGCCGGCGACGTTCTCCCTGGAGCAGTTGTTCATGAACGCGCTGAAGGAATCAGGCCGCGCGACCAGCGTGGGTGGGGAGATCAACACGTGAGCGCCTTCTCGGCGATGATGTGGAACGGCTTTCGCGAGGCGCGCCGCAACCGGGTGACGGTGGTGGTGGGCGTGTTCGCCGCCGTGGTGCTGCTGTCCTCCTCCCTGGTGACGGAGGTCACGGTCGCGACCTTCGACCGCGTGCTGACGGACTTCGGACTGGGGATGATGAGCATCATCCTCGTTTTCCTCACCATCTTCCTGTCCAGCAGCCTGCTCAGCCGGGAGATTGAACGGCGCACCATCTTCCTGGTGGTGAGCAAGCCCGTGTCGCGCCGTCAGTTCCTGCTCGCGCGCCTCGCGGGCACGATGCTGACGCTGGGGGTGCTGCTGGTCGCGATGACGCTTGTCTTCCTGGGCGAGCTCCTGCTCTTCGGCGCGGACGTCACCACGACCCAGTTGCTCGCGAGCGTGGGGCTGTGGTTCGAGCTGCTGATCATCAGCAGCGTGGGCATCCTGTTCTCCAGCTTCGCGGGGCCGGCGGTGTCCGCCATCGCCACCACGGGCATGTACTTCACCGGGCACCTGACGGGTGACCTGTACACGCTCGCAAACCGCTCGGAGAGCATTGCGGTCCGAGGCATTGGCAAGGCGCTCTACTACCTGCTGCCCAACCTGGAGCGGGTGAACTTCCGGCCCCAGGCCACGTACGCGCTGCCGGTGGACGCTTCCACGTTCCTGTCAGGCGTGGGCTACAGCCTGGCCTGGACGCTGGTGCTCACCACGCTGGCCATCTTCATCTTCGAGCGGCGCGACTTCCGCTAAGCCGCCGCGGGACACCGCCCAAGGCCGAAGCGCTTCCCCAGACAGGCAGGGCCAACCCCAGCCACGCCGCGGCGCCCAACGACAGGCCCGCGGTGAGACCAGGGGTGCGGTCGCACAGCGCCACCACATAGTGGCCGGCGGGCACCACCACCGCACGCACCGCCACATCGGCGGGGAGGAGGGGGACAGATTGCCCGCCCAGCGGCGCGCTCCAGCCGGGTTGAGGCGCGTCGCTGACATTGCCCTGCGCACCTGGTCGCGCCCCAGCCCTCCGGCCGGTCCTGCGGACCGAAGCGGAGTGCGCTCCCCGAGGTGGGGCGGAGACCGCGGCATCGGCCCGCGCCAGGGCCTTGCACGCGGGCATCAGGTCCGTCTGGCGGCCAGAGCGCATCCTTCAGCGGCGCGTTCGCATCTCCCGCGCGCCCACCGGCCCGCACACGTGCGGGAGCGCTCCGCGGACTCCGTCTTCGCTCGCGACTTCCGGAGGGAACTAACCGGTGCGCGTCCCGCTCGGCTCATCCAGTTCGTCCGTGAGCCCGTGCTTCGCGAGCCGGTAGCGGAACGAACGGAACGACAGGCCCAGGAGCTCCGCGGCGCGCGTCTTCACCCCTTGCGCCTGCTTGAGCGCGGCCAGCAGGTGCCGGCGTTCGTGGTCATCCAGGTGCCGCTCCAGGTTGAAGCCCTGCCCCAGCATGGGTTCGCCGCCGTCACCCGCGCGCACCTGGGGCTCCGTCTCGCCCCGCACGGAGGGCGGCAGCGTCGTGGGCCCCAGCACGTCCGAGTCCGACAACGTGGCCGCGCGCTCCACCATGTTCTGCAACTGGCGCACGTTGCCCGGGAAGGCGTAGCGCTCCATCAGCACCAGCGTCTCCGGCGCGAACCTCAGGCCCGGACGCCCCAGCTCCTCCGACAGCCGGGACAGGAAGAACGTGGCCAGGTGCGGGATGTCCTCCGCACGCTCACGCAGGGGGGGCAGCTCCAGCGTGATGACGTTGAGCCGGTAGAAGAGGTCTTCGCGGAAGCGGCCCGCCTGCACCTCCGCCTCCAGCCGGCGGTTGGTGGCGGCGATGACGCGCGCATGGAAGGGAATCTCCGCCGCGCTGCCCACCGGCTTCACCTTGCGCTCCTGCAACACGCGCAACAGCTTCACCTGCGTGGACAGGGGCATCTCCCCCACTTCGTCCAGCATCACCGTGCCTTCGCCCGCGGAGACGAGCAGGCCCGGCCGCTCATGGGTGGCGCCGGTGAAGGCCCCCCTCATGTGGCCGAACAGCTCGCTCTCCAGCACGCCCTCGTTGAGGGCCGCGCAGTTGAAGGGCAGGAAGGGCTGAGCCGCGCGGTGGCCCCGCAGGTGGACGGCGCGGGCCACCAGCTCCTTGCCGGTGCCGCTCTCTCCCGTCACCAGCACCGTGCTCCGGCCCGGCGCCACCTTCTCCACCAGCTGCCACAGGGCCCGCATGCGGGGGCTCGTCCCCACCAGCAGCCCCCCCAACCCCGGGAGCAGCCGCGCCTTCAGCGTGCTGTTCTCCTGCCGCAGCGCGCGCTTCTCCAGCGCCTTGTGCACGAGCAGCCGCAGCTCCTCGTTGTCGAAGGGCTTGCAGATGTAGTCGTACGCGCCCTCGCGCATGGCCTCCACCGCGGAGGACGGCGTGCCGAAGGCGGTGATGAGCACGACCTCCGGCGGCTCCTTGCGCGAGCGGGCCGCCCGGAGCACGTCCAGGCCGCTGCCCGTGCCCAGCTTCATGTCGGAGATGACCAGGTCCACCTGGTCCTTCTCCAGCACCGCGCGGGCAGGCTCCACCGCGGGCACGCTCGTCACGGCGTAGCCTTCCCGCACGAGCAAGATCTCCAGGTACTCGCGCATGGACAGCTCGTCGTCCACCACCAGGACGTGTCCGCGCGGACCTCCGTCGTGGACGGAAGGCGCTGTCATAGGGGCAGCCCCACGAGGAACTCCGTGCCGTCAGCCGGATGCGACGTCACGCGGATGCTCCCGCCGTGCGCGCGGATGATGGAGTGCGCGGTGGACAGCCCCAGCCCGGTGCCGCCGTTGCGGGTGGTGAAGAACGGCTCGAACAGGTGTCCCATCATCTCCTCCGTGATGCTGCCGGCCGAGTCCCACACCCGAATCTGCGCTTCCTTCTCCGCGCGCGCCAGGGCCACCCTCACCGTGCCCCGCGGACCCGCCGCCTGGAAGCCGTTGCGCACCAGGTTGATGAGCACCTGGCGCAGCTGATCCGGATCCACCGGCGCCGTCAGGGCCTCCGGCACCCGCACCTCCATCAGCACCTCGCGCGCCAGCGGGTCCGCGCGCAGCATCTCCACCGTCTCCGACAACAGGGCGTCCAGCGCCACCGGGCGGCGCTGGGGCTCTTGCGGTCGAGCGAAGCGCAGGAAGTCCTCCACCAGCCGCGCCAGCCGGTCCGCCTCCCGCGTGAGGATGCCGGTGAGCTTCTTCACCACCGCGTCGGTGGACTGCTCCTGAGCCAGCAGCTGCGCGGAGCCCCGCATGGCGGCGAGCGGATTTCGGATTTCGTGCGCCAGCTGCGCGGACAGGGCCCCCAGGCTGGCCAGCCGGTCCGTGCGCTTCAGGTCCTCCTCCATGCGCCGCAGCTCCGTGAGGTCCTGGAAGACGATGAGCAGCGCCCCGGCCTCGCCCTCCAGCGGCGACACCGACAGGCCCAGCACCCGGTTGCCCCCGGGCGTCCGCACCCGCAGCTCGCCTCGCACGGAGCGCGGCGTCAACCCCATCACGCCCGGCAGCAGCTGCTCCAAGGGCTGCCCCACCCCCATGAAGGTGTCGACCTGGAGGATGCCGCTGGCCGCCGAGTTGAGGAAGGTGACGCGCCGCTCGACGTCGCAGGTGACGAGCCCCGAGGGCATGGAGGACAGGATGAGCTGCTGCAGCCTCCCCAACCGGCGCAGGTCCGCCTCGCTCTGGGACAGCGCGCCGCCCGTGGCGGACAGCTGGCGCGACAGGTAGCCGGACAGGACCGCGATGAGCACCAACGCCAGCGCGTTGCTGCCCAGCACGAAGAGCACCCGCCCGCCCGGCACCGTCACCACGTCCGCGGGCGTGGTGAGGCGGATGACGAGCAGGAGCGCGGTGAAGGCGAACGCGGAGACGGCCGCCGCCGCCAGCGCGCCCCGCCAGTCCAGCACTACCGCCGCGCCAATGACGGCCAGGCTGTAGAGGAACGTGAGCGGCGAGTCCGCGCCGCCGCTCAGGTAGACGAGCCCGGTGGCGATGAGCACGTCGCCCACCACCGTCACCGTGGCGTCCAGGCGGCCCGCGGTGCCCCGGCGCAGCCGCAGGCCCGTCACCACCGTGAGGACGTAGGCGCCCGCGATGACCGCGAACGACAGCGAGTCCGCCCGGCTGGGCTCCTGCGCCGGCTGCGTCAGCAGGCGCACCACCGTCACGACGAGCGACAGGCTCGCCGCGACGGTGCGGAACAACACCAGCCACACCAGGCGCGGGCGCAGCCCGGAGGCCGCGCCAGGCGCCCGACCCTCCAGGCGCGCGCTACTTGATCGCGCCGGCAAGGCTGAAGATGGGCAGGTACATGGCGATGAGGAAGCCACCCACCACGCCGCCGAGGAACACCATCAGCAGCGGTTCGATCATCGACGTCAGCGCGCCGATGGCGGTGTCCACCTCGTCGTCGTAGAAGTCCGCGATCTTGTTGAGCATCGTGTCCATGGCGCCCGTCGCCTCGCCGACGCCAATCATCTGCACCACCATCGACGGGAACACCTTGGTCTCCAGCAGCGGACCCGCGATGTTCTTGCCCTCGGCGATCTTCCCGCGAACGTAATAGATGGCCTCTTCCACGGTGCGATTGCCGGCCGTCTTCGCGGTCACGTCCAGCGCGTCCAGGATGGGCACGCCCGAGGAGATCATCGTGCCCAGCGTGCGCGTGAAGCGCGCCACCGCCACCTTGCGGAGCACGTCGCCGAACAGGGGCAGCTTGAGGAACAGCTTGTCCCAGAACTTGCGGCCCCGGGGCTGGCGGTAGGTCCAGGTGAAGGAGAAGACGAGCGCGGCGACGCCGATGACCGCGTGGAGGAAGTACTCCTGCGCGAACTTCGACAGGTCCACGACCACCTGCGTGGGGCCCGGCAGCTGTGAACCGAAGTCCGCGAACATCTTCTCGAAGACGGGCGTCACCTTGAGGAGCAGCAGCGCCGTCACGCCAATGGCCACCAGGATGACGATGGTGGGGTAGGTCATGGCGCCCTTGACCTTGGCCTTGAGCTTCTCGTTCTTCTCGCGGTAGGCGGCGAGCCGGTTGAGGATGGTGTCGAGGATACCGCCCACCTCGCCCGCGGCGCACAGCTGCACGTAGAGCTCGTCGAAGACCTTGGGGTGCTCCTTCAGCGCGTCCGCGAAGGTGCTGCCCTGCTCCACCTTGCCCTTGATGGCGAACACCACCTTCTTGAAGGCGGGGTTGTCCATCTGGCTGGCCAGGATGTCCAGACACTGCACCAGCGGCAGACCCGCGTCGATCATCGTCGCGAACTGGCGGGTGAAGATGAGGATGTCCTTGCCCGTCACCCCGCCCAGGCCGGGCAGGCTGATTTCCCCGTCGAGCGCGCTCTTCTTGCGCACCTTCGTCGGGTTGAGGCCCAGGGACTTGAGACGTGCGTTGACAGCCTCGATGTCCGAGGCCTCCATCTCGCCCTTCTTGTTCTCCCCGCTCTTGGTCTTCGCCTCCCAGAGGAACTGGGCCGTGTTCTTCTTGGACGCTGTCGCCTTCTGCTGGACCGCTGGTGCTGCCATAACCTGGACCTCCGGGGAGGGCGCGAGTCTAACCCGCGAAATTCACGTCGGAAAACTAACGGGCGCCCGCTCCTCCGGCCGGCCGCTGGGCTCCCCCCGGGGCGCCGCCCGTGGCCAGGATGTTGCGCAGCTCTTCCGGGTCGGAGGAACGGCCGAAGGCCTCGTCCTGGGTGATGAGCCGGCGCGCCAGGAGGGCGGCCAGCGCCTGGTTGAACGTCTGCATGCCGTACTTCGCCTGGCCCACCTGCATGGAGGAGTAGATCTGGTGGACCTTGTCCTCGCGGATGAGGTTCCGGATGGCGGGGTTGGGCACCATGACCTCCAGCGCCAGCACGCGGCCCGGAGCGCCCGCCTTGGCCACGAGCGCCTGGCTCATCACGCCCTCCAACACGAAGGACAGCTGGGCGCGCACCTGGGGCTGCTGGTACGGGGGAAAGACGTCCAGGACGCGGTTGATGGTCTGCACCGCGCTGTTGGTGTGCAGCGTCGCGTAGCAGATGTGGCCCGTCTCCGCGATGGTGAGCGCCGCTTCGATGGTCTCCAGGTCGCGGAGCTCACCCACCAGCACCACGTCCGGGTCCTGGCGCAGGATGTACTTGAGGGCCGTCTTGAAGTTGCGCGTGTCCGCCCCCACCTCGCGCTGGTTCACCAGGCAGTTCTTGTGCGGGTGCAGGTACTCGATGGGGTCCTCGATGGTCATGATGTGCTCATGACGCTCGGTGTTGATCTTGTCGATCATCGAGGCCAGCGTGGTGGACTTGCCGGAGCCCGTGGGGCCCGTCACCAGGATGAGGCCGCGCGGCTTCTTCACCAGCTCCGCCACCACCGGCGGCAGGCCCAGCTCCTGGAACGTCAGGATCTTGAAGGGAATGGTGCGGAACGCGCCGGCGACGGCGCCGCGCTGCATGAAGATGTTCGCGCGGAAGCGCGACAGGCCCTTCACGCCGAACGACAGGTCCAGCTCGTTCTCCTCCTCGAACTTGTGCTTCTGCGCGTCCGTGAGGATGGAGTAGCAGAGCTGCTTCGTCTCCACGGGGGTGAGCGGCGCCGTCTTGAGCGGGACGAGTTCACCGTCCACGCGCAGCTGCGGCGGCGAGCCGGTGGTGATGTGGAGGTCGGAAGAGCCCTTCTCGACCATCGCCTTGAGGAGCTGGTGCAGGTTGGCCACGGATGCGTGTCCTGTCGCGGAGAGGTGTGGTGGAGGAAGGTGACTAGAAGCGGTCCGGCGCGGTGTTGCCCACGACCTCTTCGAGCGTGGTCATGCCGTCCATCAGCTTCCTGAGCGCGCTCATGCGCAGGCTGCTCATGCCCAGGCGGATGGCCTCCTGCTTCAGTTCGGCCGCGGAGGCGCCGTTGATGACCAGCTCCTTGAGGCCATCCCAGAAGGGCATGACCTCGTAGATGGCCACGCGGCCGCGGTAGCCGCGGTCGTTGCAATCGCGGCAGCCGACCTTCTCGTACATGGTGAAGGTGCCCATCTTGTCCGGCGGGATGCCCGCGTCGATGAGGGCCTGCTCGTCCACCTTCTCCGCGGGGCGCTTGCAGGCCGGGCACAGCCGGCGCGCCAGACGCTGGGCGAGGATGAGGTTGAGCGACGCCGTCACGAGGAACGGCTCGATGCCCATGTTGAGCAGACGGCTCACCGTGCCCGGGGCGTCGTTGGTGTGCAGCGTGGAGAGCACCAGGTGGCCGGTGAGCGCCGCCTTCACGCCGATTTCCGCCGTCTCGAAGTCGCGGATCTCACCGATCATGATGATGTCGGGGTCCTGGCGGAGGAACGAGCGCAGGCCGGCCGCGAAGTTCAGGCCGATGTCCTCGTGCATCTGCACCTGGTTGATGCCGGCGAAGTTGAATTCGACCGGGTCCTCCGCGGTGCAGATGTTGGTGCCCACGTCGTTGAGGCTGGAGAGCGCCGAGTACAGCGTCGTCGTCTTGCCGGAGCCCGTGGGGCCCGTCACCAGCACCATGCCGTAGGGCCGGTCGATGGCCTCCTTGAACCAGGCCAGGGGCTGCGCGTCGAAGCCCAGCTTGGTCATGTCCAGCTGCAGGTTGCTCTTGTCGAGCAAGCGCATCACGACCTTCTCGCCGAAGAGCGTGGGGCACACGCTCACGCGGAAGTCCATCTCCTTGCCGCCGCCGATCTTGATCTTGATGCGGCCGTCCTGCGGCAGGCGCCGTTCGGAGATGTCCAGCGACGCCATGATCTTCAGACGGCTGGTGATGGCGTTGCGCAGCTTCATGGGCGGGCGCATCACCTCGTACATCACGCCGTCGATGCGGAAGCGGACCCGGAAGTCCTTCTCGTACGGTTCGATGTGGATGTCGGACGCGCGCTTCTTGATGGCGTCCATCAGGATGAGGTTCACCAGCTTGACCACGGGCGCGTCGTCCGCGGCCTTGGCCATCTCATCCAGGTTCTCCTGCTCCTCCTTGGCGACCTCGATGTCGTCGCTCACGTCGCCGACGATGTCCTCCAGCGAGGGGCCCTTCTCCGCGTAGTAGCGCTCGATGGACTCGCGGATGGAGATCTCCGACGCGACCACGGCTTCGATGTTGTAGCCGGTGAGGAACTTCAGGTCGTCCACCGCGAAGATGTTGGACGGGTCGCACATGGCCACGATGAGCGACGGGCCCGCGCGGTTGACCGGGATCACCAGGTGCTTCTCGGCCACCTCCTTGGGCACGAGCTTGATGATGTCCGGATCAATGTCGAAGTCCTTCAGGTTGATGGCCGGCACGCCGTACTGCTTCGACAGGAAGTCGGTGAGCTTCGACTCCTCGATGGCGCCCGTCTTGATGAGCGCCGTGCCGATGCGCGCACCACTCTTCTGCTGCTCCTCCTGCGCCTTGCGGAGTTGCTGGACGGAGATGAGGTTCTCGCGCACCAGCAATTCACCGAGTCGACCGGACATTTCTGGGGTGCCTCTTTAAGAGCGTGAGGAGGGAACAGCCAGAGCCCCGGCCAAGGCGGGGCCCCAAGGGGGGATGGGGGGGCGACAGGGGCTTGAAGCCCTGGCACGGAGCCTCATGGATTAGAGGAAACCGATGCGCGGCCTGTCAAGGCGCCCTGGCGTGCTCCCTCGCTGTCCGGAGCCCCCTCCCGGAGGATCACCGGACCCTACCCGTCGCCACGGGCCGCCACGGTGCGGGCGGCCTCCACGTCGCGTTTGATTTGACCCACCAGCTCCGCGACGGAGCCGAAGCGCTGTTCGGGCCGCAGGCGCTCCAGGAACTGGACCCGCAGCTCCTGGCCGTAGAGGTCTCCCGTGAAGTCCAGGAGGTGCGCCTCGATGGTGACCTCCGTTCCACCAAAGGTGGGCTTCACGCCGATGTTGGCCGCCCCCGGCCGCCACGGGCCGTCGGCCTCCGACCGGAGGCGCACACGGATGGCGTACACGCCGGGCGCGGGCCGCAGCTCGTTCTGCGTGTCCACGTTGGCGGTGGGAAAGCCGATGGTGCGCCCCCGCCCCGCGCCGGACACCACCGTGCCATCCAGGTCGAACGGGCGTCCCAGGAGGCGCCGGGCCGCTCCCACCCTTCCCTCCAGGATGTATTCGCGGATCCGCGACGAGGACGCGACGACGCCGTCCACGTGCACGGAGGGGACGACGTGGACCTGGGCGCCCCGCTTCGCCGCGGCCTCGCGCAGGGTGGTGACGGTGCCCGCGCGGTGGGCGCCGTAGGTGAAGTCGCCGCCCACGACGACGTGGGCCACGCCCAGGGTGTCGAAGAGGTCGACCTCGAAGTCCGCGGGAGAGCTGCGCGCGTAGTCGCGGGTGAAGGCCTGCACCACCACCCCGTCCAGGCCGCAGCCGGCCAACAGCTCCAGCTTGCGCGGCAAGAGGGTGATGAGCTTGGGCGCCAGGTCTGGCTGGAGCACCTTGCCCGGGTGGGGCTGGAAGGTGAGCGCGCCCGCGGGGGCGTGGCGCCGGGCCTCGGCGAAGAGGGCCTGGTGGCCCACATGCACACCGTCGAAGTTGCCCAGCGCGAGGGCCTGCCCCTGGAGCTGGCGGCCCGCCTCGGACACCGACTGGAAGACCTTCATGACCCCTCCCTATACCACCCCGCGCGCTTTTGCCCTGGCCAACCCACGCGGCTCCATGGTTAGAGGCGCCCGCCCCCGCCATGCGCCCTGCCCTGCTCCCTGATCCAGTCGGCCTCAAGTTCGTCCCCCTGGATGCGCCCCCGGACTGGGACGCGGAGTTCGGCTTCACCGGCCCGCTGGAGCTGGAGATCGGCTCGGGCGCGGGGGGGCACGCGCTGGAGTACTGCCGCCGCAACCCCGGCGTGCGCTTCGTGGCCTTCGAGTGGCGCAAGAAGTACGCGCGCGACACGCAGATGCGCGGGGAGAAGGCGGGGCTGACCAACCTGCGCGTCATCGAATCCGACGCGCGCTTCGTCGTGCCGCGCATCTTCGCCCCCGGGTCGCTGGACGTCATCCACCTCCAGTTCCCCGACCCCTGGTGGAAGCGCTCGCACGCCAAGCGGGCGGTCGTGCAGCCCCAGTTCGCGAAGCTGATGCTGGGCCTGCTCAAGCCGGGCGGCCGCTTCGACATGCGCACCGACGTGCAGGACCGCGGGGTGGCCATGCTGGAGATCCTGGAGGCGGCCGGCTTCCACAACCCGCTGGGCACGGGCGTGTTCCACCCGTACGACCCGGAGGAGGTGCCCTCCACCCGCGAGCGGCGCTACCTGGCCTCCGCAGAACCCGTCTACCGCGCACGGCTGGTGAAACCCGCGCCGTAGTGTGTCGCGGCCCGGACCCGGGGTCGCGACGGCGGTCTTGGGGCCCTTGGCAGCGCCCCCCACCCGGAGGAGAATCCGGGCACGGGGTTCCCGCCCCGGGTGACACTCGCGACGTGGGCCACGGCCGCATCCTGGGGGGTTGGCGCCTCATGCCAGAAGCCGAAAGGAAACGGATGCCGGACGCCGTGCGCAGGAGCGGACCGGCGAACGACTTCGCGGGGCGCACGGTGCTCATCGTGGACGATGATCCGGCCCAGGTGCGGCACGTGCGCGAGGGCCTGGCCCCGCACGGCTACGTGTTCAAGGAGGCGCTGGACGGCGCGCAGGCGCTGTCGGCCATCCGCGCGGGACGGCCGGACCTCATCGTGATGGACGTGGAGATGCCGGGCCTGGGCGGCGTGGAGGTGTGCCGCATCGTCAAGGCGAACGCGGGCGAAGGCGGCTTCGGCTTCATCCCGGTCATCCTGATGACGGCCCGGCAGGCGGCGGGCAAGGTGGAGGGGCTGGAGCTGGGCGCGGACGACTACCTGGTGAAGCCGTTCGACATGCTGGAGCTGGGCGCGCGCGTGAAGTCCATGCTGCGGCTGAAGGCCTTGCAGGACGCGCTCCTGGAGAAGAACCGGGAGCTGGAGTGGGCCAACCGGGAGCTGGACCGCCGCCGCCAGGAGCTGCTGGCGCTCAGCCGCACGGACGCGCTCACGGGCCTGTTCAACCGCCGATACTTCGAGGAACGGCTGGGCGAGGAGTTCATGCGCTCGCGGCGGTATCGTTCGCCGCTGTCGCTGGTGATGCTGGACATCGACCACTTCAAGCGCATCAACGACACGTTCGGCCACCCCTTTGGCGACGAGGTGCTGCGCGCGGTGGCCCAGACGGCGCGCGCGACGCTGCGGGAGGTGGACCTGCTGGCCCGCTACGGCGGCGAGGAGTTCATCGCGCTCCTGCCAGAGGCGGCGCCCCAGGACGCGCTCCGGGCGTGCGAGCGGGTGCGGGAGGCGATTGAGCGGCTGGAGCTGACGTGGCGGGGGACGGATGGGGTGTCACAGGAGGTGAAGCTGACCGCGTCGCTTGGCGTGGCGACGGTGCCGGCGGACGACCTGCCGGGGACGGAGGCGCTGCTGCGCGCGGCGGACGCGAGCCTCTATTCAGCCAAGGGCACGGGACGCAATCGCGTCCACCAGCATGCGGCGTGACGCAGCTCGCGCTTCCCCACGGAGGCGGTTTGACCTAAACCGGAGGCTCCATGCGCCCGCTCGCGACGACGACCTGGCTGCTGTTCGCCCTCCTCGCCCTGGGCGGCTGCAACCGGCTCCAGCCGGACTCCCCCGTGGGGGCCTACCAGACGTTCCACCGGCATGTGCAGCGGGGCGAACTGCCCAAGGCCTACGCGGGCCTGTCCCAAGCGACCCAGCAGGTCCTGAAGGCTCGGGCCCAGCAGGTCAGCGATGCGTCGGGGGGCATGGTGAAACCGGAGCCGCTCGCGCTGTTCTTCGCGAATGTCCCCGGGACGCCCGATGTTCAGGAGGTCAAGCTGCTCCGCCAGGAGGGCGACGAGGCGACCTTGGTCGTGAGCTCGGCGGGAAGGTCGGGCGAGGTCCGGATGGTGAGGGAGCCGTCCGGGTGGAAGGTGGACTTTTCAGCATCCCCTTAAGCCGCGAGCCCGGGCATGCCCGGACCCCGCGCATCAGGTAACGTACAACCGTGAACGATAGGAAGACACGGCGGGTGGCCCCCGCAGTCGAAGTCATCCGGCGCCCGGGCTCGACGCCCGGCGCACCGGTGGCTCCGTCCTCGGCCGCCCCCAGCCCCACGCCGAGGCCCACGCCCCGGCCCACGCCGGTGGCGCCTGCCGCCCCGGCGTCCTCCGGCGCGAGCGCGACGTCGGTGCCCCGGCCCACGCCGGGCCCGGCGCCCACGCCGAAGCCGAGCGGACTTGCCGCCCCGGCCCCCCGGCCGGCGACGCCCGTGGCGCCCACGGGTCTGTCCGCCCCCATGCCCCGGCCCACGCCGGGCCCGGCGACGACGGCCCCCGCCGTCCCACCCCGGCCCGCGGGAGCCGTGGCCCCGGGCTTCACGCCGGGTGCCTCGCCCAGGCCGGCCGCTCCCCGGGGGCCCGGGATGGGTGGGCCTCCGCGCCCGGGCGGGCCTCCGGGCCGCTTCGGGCCGCGCCCCAGCACGCCGCGCCCGCCGCCCACGCCGGAGCAGATCCTGGCGCTGGCGACGCGCGAGCACGTGCCGGCGCGCATCGCCAAGGGAGAGCTGGAAGGCAAGATGAAGGCGCGCATCTGGCGCAAGCTGCACGCCGAGGAGGCGAAGCGCTTCGACCAGGTCTACGAGCTCATGGGCCAGACGGCGGGCCTGTCGCTGGGTGATGCCTTCGGCATCCTCCAGAGCGGCCTCACCGTGGCGGAGTTCATGGCGCGCAAGGAGCGCAGCCAGCGCAAGGCGGCCATCAAGCAGGCGCGCGGTCAGGTGGACAACGCGCTCGTGGCGGACTTCCTGGGCGCCTTCATCGAGCAGAAGACGGAGCTGTCGGTGGTGCTCGCGGAGCGCTCGCTGCTGGACACGCTCCTGTCGGAGGAGGCCATCGCCTTCACCTTCGAGCGCACGGGCCGGCTGGAGAAGCTCCAGGTGGTGCTCATCGCGCGCAGGGGTGACTGGGAGCGGCTGATGCCGACCCTGGAGCGCGACGCGAAGCTCACGCAGAAGCCCGCGCAGGTGGCGCGCCAGCCGGACAAGCGCCCCTATTCAGACCCGCGGCCGTTCCTGCCGCACATCGGGCAGACGGTGAAGCTCACGCTGCGCAACGGCATCACGGTGGCGGCGCCGCTGCTGCGCGTGGGCCGCTTCGACGTGCTGCTGGGCGAGCCAGGACACGAGCTGTTCATCCCGCTGCACGCCCTCCTGCGCTTCGAGGCGCCGCCGGCCCCCGCCGAGGACGCTTCCGACGGCGCGGACGGTTCGACGCCGGACACCGCGGGCTGACGTTCCGCGGTGGTGCCTCAAGGGCGGCCTGGGCTTCCAGCCGGGCCGCCTTCGTCCTTCTTCCCTCCGGAGCCTTCGTTCATGCGCCCGTTCTTCTCCCGCATCATCAAGCCCTGGCTCGCGCTCACCGCGGCGGCGGTCCTCGCGGGGGCGTCCCAGCAGGCATGTACGAAGGAGTCCGCCGCCGCGAAGGGGACGGACGCGCCCGCCGCGCAGGAGGTGGGGCGCAGGGAGAATGGCGTGCACGTGGTGGACCTGGCCGTCACGGAGAAGGGCTTCGAGCCGTCGCCGGTGCCGCTCAAGAAGGGCGAGCCGGTGAAGCTGGTGGTGACGCGCAAGACGGACCTGACGTGCGCCACAGAGCTGGTGATGGACGAGTACAAGATCGACGCGAAGCTGCCGCTCAACGAGCCGGTGGAGATCGCCTTCACGCCCAACCAGTCCGGGACGCTGCGGTACGGGTGCGCGATGGGGAAGATGATCGCCGGCACCTTCGTGGTGGACTGAGCGCTTCGCGCGCCGCCCCTGATAACCTGCACGGCCATGCGCCCATCATCCTCGCGTGGCATGAGGCCCTGGCTCAGGTTCGCCGTGACAGGCGTCCTCGTGGGGGTTTCGCAGCAGGCCTGCACGAAGGAGCCGCCCCCCGCGCCGCCCGCGGACGCGAGGCGGGGCCCGCACTACACGGCCATCCAGGAAACAGGGACGAAGGTGAACGGCACGCTCATCGTGGAGCTGACCGTCACGCAGAAGGGCTTCGAGCCCTCACCGGTGCTGCTGCGCCAGGGTGAGCCGGTGACGCTGCTGGTGACGCGCAAGACGGACCAGACGTGCGCCACCGAGCTGGTGCTGGAGGATTACGGCATCCACGAGAAGCTGCCGCTCGGCAAGCTGGTGGAGATCACCTTCACGCCCCGTCAGGCAGGGATGCTCCGGTACGGGTGCGCGATGGAGCAGCGGACCGCGGGCGCCTTCTACGTGGAGTAGCGCGCCCGCTCCGTTAACTGGCGATGTGCCTCTGGGCGGGTAGGCTGGCCGCCCTGCATGGGCAGCTCGGAGCTCTTCACCCGGCATGTCTTCCTGGACCTCGAGACGACGGGGCTGGACCCCCGCGTGGACGAGGTCATCGAGGTCGGCTGCCTCTTCTTCGAGCACGGCCGCGAGGTGGACCGCTTCAGCCGTCTGTACTCGGCGTCGCGCCCGCTGAACCTCACCATCCGCCGCCTGACGGGCCTGTCGGACGCGCAGCTCTCCGGTCAGCCCCGCTTCGACGCCGAGCGCGTGGAGCTGCGGGAGCGGCTGAAGGGGTGGACGGTGGTGGCGCACAACGCCCCGTTCGAGAAGGGCTTCCTGCCGGATGTGCTGGGCGGAGCGCCGGTGCTCGACTCGTGCGAGCTCATGCACTACCTGCACCCGGAGCTGCCCAGCCACTCGCTGGAGTCGCTGATGCGGTGGGCGAAGCTGGGCTCGCAGCAGCCGCACCGCGCGCTCCATGACTGCGTGGCGGTGCACGCGGTGCTGGTGCACGCGCTGGACGGTTGCGTGCGCGACGGCCGCGCGGAGGACGTGGCGGACCTGCTCGCCACGATGGATCCACGGGCCCGCGCCGCGCTGGGGCCCGCGCCGCTGCTGGATGCGCTGTCCCCGGAAGAGGCTCGCGACCTGGCGACGGACGCGGAGGAGCGCCCCCTGCTGGAGCTGCTGTCCCGGCTGTGGGAGGCGTGCCGCGCGACGCCGGTGCCCTTGGGGCTGGAGGCGACGGGCGGCTTCCTGCGCGCGCGGCCGGAGCGACGGAGGGCGAATGGCGGCAGGCCTCCCCCGGAGCCAGAGCCGGACGCGACGCCGCTGCCCGTGCGCCCGGAGGAGGTGTCTCAGGTGCTGGGGCCCGGCGGCGCGCTGGAGCGTGGGGGCGGCTTCCTGTCCCGGCCCGCGCAGCTGGAGATGGCGCACGCGGTGGCGCGCACGCTGTCGGACGGCGGGCAGGTGGCGGTGGAGGCCGGCACGGGCACGGGCAAGTCGCTGGCGTACCTCACGCCCGCCGCGCTGTTCGCCGCGCGCAACGGGCTGAAGGTGGGCGTGGCGCCGCACACGAAGACGCTCCAGGACCAGTTGCTGGAGAAGGACCTGCCCCGGCTGCATCAGGCCACGGGGGGTGCGTTCGGCTACGCGCTGCTCAAGGGGCAGACGAACTACCTGTGCCGCCGCCGCGCGCTGGAGGCCACGCGCGTGGAGCCGGGGATGCCGCACGCCGCTCGCGCGCCCCGCGCCTACGTGCGCGCGTACCTGCGCCGCAGCCCGGATGGAGACCTGGACCGGCTGAGCCACTGGTTCCGCGAGCGCTTCCCGGGGATGCACGGGCTGGTGCCGGCGGTGCGCTCCGAGGCTGCGACGACGCTGGGTGAGCGCTGCCCGCATCACCACAAGTGCTTCTACCACTCGGCGGTGGCGCACGCGCGCGACGCGGACGTGCTGGTCATCAACCAGTCGCTCGCGTTCGCGTGGCCCGCGCGCTACCCGCGCCTGGACCACCTGGTGCTGGACGAGGCCCACGAGCTGGAGGACGTGGCCACCACCGCGCTCACGGTGGAGCTGTCGGACCTGGCCTTCCTGCGCCTCACGGAGCGGCTGCATGGGCGCGACGGACGCCGGGGCCTCTTCGCGGAGCTGCGCCGCGCGCTGGCGGCCACGCGCCGGGACGAGTCCCGCTCGCTGATGGGGGAGGTGGACGAGGCCCTGCGCACGCTGCTCCAGGAGGCGCGGGCGCTGGGCGAACAGGTGACGGCGCTCTGCGAGCCCGCGGCGGCGATGCCCGGCGAGGACGCGGACGAGGCCGCCTACGCGCCAGAGCTGCGGGTGACGGACGCGGTGCGCGCCCTGCCCGCCTGGGCGCCGGTGCGCGAGGGGCTGGTGGAGGTGCGGACGGCGCTGCAGCGGGTGCACACGCTTTTGGCGGTACGCGTGCTGGCGGCGCTGCCGGAGCTGGCCGTGAAGCAGCCTTCGCTCGAGCGGGAGCTGGCCGGGGCGACGACGGAGCTGGGGGAGCTGTCGGTGCTCGCGGGCGAGCTGGCCGGAGACCCGGACGTGAAGCGCTGTTACGCGGCGCGCGCGGAGCCTCGCAAGGGGCGCTGGAGCGTGGGCGCGCAGCCGGTGGACGTGTCCGAGTCCGTGTCGCGCGACTTCGCCGCGAACAAGCGCGCGCTGGTGATGGCGTCCGCCACGCTGGGCACGGGCGACAGCGTTCCCTTCGTCCTGAAGCGGCTGGGGTTGAAGCCGCCGCTCTTGCGCGCGCCCTCGCCGTTCCACCTGGGACAGCAGGCGCTGGTGGTGCTCGTGACGGACGCGCCTCGCGCGCACGAGGAGCCCTTCATCGACTGGGCCTCCGGGCGCATCTCCGGGCTGGCGCAGGTGATGGGCGGGCGGGTGCTGGGCCTCTTCGCCTCCACGCGCAGGCTGGAGCGCGTGGCGCGCGAGGTCCAGGCGCGGCTGGAGCCGCACGGGATTGAAGTGCTGCGCCAGTCGCGCGGGCACGGCCGCTCCCTGGCGGCGCGGCAGGAGCGCGACACGGGGACGGTGCTGCTGGGCACCAAGAGCTTCTGGCAGGGCGTGGACATCCCCGGCCGCGGCGTGGGGTGTGTCTTCATCGACAAGCTACCGCTGGAGCCGGCATCCCGGCCGCTGGTGGCCGCGCGCGAGGAGCCCCTGGCGAAGGGCGGCAACGAATACCTGGGCTTCCTGCACTACCGGCTGCCGCGCGCGCTGCTGCTCTTGCGTCAGGGCGTCGGTCGGTTGATCCGCTCCACCACGGACCGGGGCATCGTCGTGGTCGCGGACCCCGGACACGCCAGCTACCGGCCCCTGCTGCTCCAGGCGCTCGCGGGCTACCGCGTCGTCGCGCTGCCCTGGGCCCAGGCGCGGCTGATGCTGCACGCGGAGCTGATGCAGATGGGGCTGGCCGCGGACACCGCGCGGGTGTGACGCGCCTCGCGAGGCGCCCGGCCCTGCCCTACCGCGCCAGCCGCTCGCGGTAGCGCGCTTCCAGGGCGCTCAGCTCATCCACCCACGCACCGCTGGCGCCGCTCCGCCGCGCCTCCGCCAGCGCCTCCGCCAGCACGCGCGCGTCCTCTTCCTGCTGGTTGCGCAGCCGCTGGGTCATGTCGCGCGCGGCCTCGAAGACGTCCTGGAGCTCGTCGCCTTCGCGCAGGCCGTGCTGCGGCGGTCGCAGGCGGCCCTCCGCCACCTCCCGCACCATGCGCTTGATGCGGAACAGCGGCCCCGCCATCCGGTGCGTCACCACGATGGTCGACAGCGCCACCACCACGATGAACGTCAGCATGCACCCGCCGAGCACCCACCACGTCAGCTGCTGATGGCGCTCCAGCTCCGCGCGCTGCGCGACGATGGCCATGCGCTCTTCCTCGTAGCTGGCGTCAATCGCCTGCGCCTGCTCGCGGAACTGCTTCTCGAACGCCGGGTCGTTCATGTGGGCCATCAGCTCGTTGGAGAGCGTGGCTCCAGACAGCTCGCGGCTCACCTCCGCCGCGCGCGAGCGGGCATCCACCGCCGTCGCCGTCTCGTGCATCAGCGAGTTCGCCGCGCGCACCAGGAAGATGCCCAGCAGCGCCGCCAGCACCAGGGACACGCCGACGATGTACGAGGTGAGCTTGAGCTGGAAGGGCGCGTCGAGGAGGAAGTTGCGCCAGCGGCGCTTCGTCGGGGCCGGGGCCGTGGTCGTCGTCATGTCTCGCTCTTCCAGTCGAAGGTCGCGGCGGCTTCTTCAATGGCTCGGGGAATCAGGGCCTTCAACAGGTCCGCGGGCGGAGCCCCCGCGGCGTTCACTTCCACCTGCCCCATCAGGGACTGCTCCGGGTACGTCATGCACAGGATGGCCAGACGAAGTCCTCCGCTGTCCGTGGCCTGGATCTCCGCGGTGATGCGGTAGCCGTGCAGGCCCAGCTTCTTCAGCGCGCCCTTGGCCGCCGCCTTCGACTCCTTCTCCGGGGCCATCAACGCGCCCCGGCGCACCAGCTTCGAGCGCAGCCGCGCCTCTGTCACCTTCACCAGCTCCGGCGGCACATTGCCCGTCTTGTCCTTCAACGCGTCCAGCGCCAGGTAGAAGCGCGGCCGGCGGGACTGGTACGCCTTGATGGCCTTGATGGACTCCGCCACCGCCGCCTGCACCGTGGCGTCCGTCTCCCCCTGGAACGCCTGGAGGCAGTCCAGTCCGCTCGGCTCCAGGAGCGCGCCCAGGCCCTTGGCCACCGCGGCGCGCACCAGCTCGCTGGGGTCCTTGAGGCCGCCGCACAACGGCGTCACCGCTTCTGGATCCTCGGTGGCACCCAACACGAGCGCGGCTTGTGAGCGCGCACGCGGATCCCTTCCCTTCTCCAACTGACGGCCCAGGAAGGTGATGCGCGTGTCCCCCTGCGCCAGCGCAGCGCACGGCAGCAGGAGGAGGGGGAGCAGGAGTGCTGTCAGCAGCCGCATGGGATGGGCAAAGAAGTGCCACCACTGTAGCCGCGTTTTACCTGTCCACGACAGTTGCCTCGCAGGGCAATCGCACCCACCTTGGCAGCACACAAGGGGCGACGCCCCAGCGGAGAACCGCTGGGGTGCCGCGGACCCGAGGCGGGTCAGCGCGGGCTGGGGGAGCCATGAAGCGCGGATACATCCTGACGGGGATGCTTCTGCTGACCGGCGGGATGGGCGGTTGCCGGGACACGGACCGCCTGACGTCGGTCGGCGAGGCCCGGCCTCCGGGCCCCACTCCCGTGGCCACCTCCCCCACCCTTCCCGACGCCGAGAACTCGCGGCCACCGCCGCCGCTGCCCGAGGGAGTGGACCCGCCGCCGGACCCGGAGGAGGAGGTGCTGGACCCCACGCCCATCCCGACCACGGACGGCGTCCCCGGGCCCCTGCCGGGCGTCTACACCGACAAGGGCGAGGCCCCGGAGACGGACCTCCTCCGAGGACTGGTGTCCTTCCCCATCCGCGACGAGGCCGCGCTCGAGCAGCGCATCGCGGACATCTACAAGCCGGGCGGATCCCACTTCCGCCAGTACATGACGGCCCAGGAGTGGATGGCGAGGCACGCACCGCTCGAGAAGGACGTCGCCGTCGTCACCGACTGGCTGAAGTCCGAAGGCCTCCAGGTGCCCTTCGTCGCCACCAACCGGCTGCTGGTGCAGTTCGTGGGGACGGTGGGGCAGTTCAATCACGCGTTCGGCGTGAAGCTGCGCGTCCTGGAGCGCAAGTCGCCGCAGGGTGGCAATGAGCCGCACGACGTCTATGGCCTCACCGAGAGCCTCAAGGCGCCCACGTTCGTGCAGCAGCGGGTGCACGCCATCGTCGCGCTGGACCTGCCGGCGGAGACAGGGAGGCTGCCCGGCGAGTTCGGCCAGCCCTCCACGGAGAAGCCCCACCCCATCGACCGGGGCCTCACGCCACGGCAGATCGCCAGCGCGTATGGCGTGGACTCGCTCTACGCCCAGGGACACCTGGGCCAGGGCACGAAGCTGGGCGTGGTGATTGGCGCCAGCTTCCGGTGGAAGGACGTGCGCGCGTTCTGGAAGATGTTCGACATCGAGCGCGAGGACCCCCGGGTCATCCAGACGATGGAGCCGCCCGTCACGCGCTACCGCGAGGGCACGCTCGACGTGGAGTGGGCCGCGGCGATGGCGCCGAAGGCGGAGGTGGTCGTCTACATGGGCCCGGACGCGCGCAACACGTCCATGCTCTACACCTTCAACGAGGCCATTGGCCGGGGCGAGGTGTCCGTCATCACCACGTCCTTCGCCCACCGCGAGGACTCCGAGCCGCGCGCGGTGCATGAGCAGTACAGCGCCTCCGGGATGATGGCCGCCGCGCTGGGCATCACCGTCACCGCGGCGAGCGGCGACTCCGCGGGCGTGGACACGCCGGGCTCCAGTCCCTACGTCACGGCCGTGGGCGGCACGCGGCTGAAGATGAACGGCCTGGCGGTGACGGGCGAGACCGCCTGGTACTACTCCGGCTCCGGCATCAGCCGCTCCTTCACCACGCCAGAGTGGCAGAAGGGCATCGTCCCGCTGCCCGCGAAGCGCGCGGTGGTGGACGTCGCGCTCAACGCGGACACCGGCTACTGGTACACGTGGCTGGGCGTCACCTCGCCCAACACCGGCACCTCGTTCGCGTCGCCCGTCTTCGCGGGCCTCATCGCCGTGGTGAACGGGGCGCGTTCGGAAGGGGCGAAGCCGCCGGTGGGCTGGCTCAACTCGCAGCTGTACACGCTGCCTCACGTGCAGGGCTCCTTCCGCGACATCACCGTGGGCATCACCGACCGTCAGCACGAAGCGGGACCGGGCTGGGACATCCCCACCGGCTGGGGTGCACCCAACGCACAGGGGCTGCTCCAGACGCTGCCCTGAGAGCGGTTGTGCCGAGGGCGTGCGGACATGCGGGCGCCTGATGGGCTGACATCCCGGATTGACGAAGGGCGAATGCGTGCACAGGGCGTGCTGTTCGGGAGTGGGTCATGTCCCTGCCCCCTCTGCGCGCAGCCCTTCCCTGCCTCCTGCTCCTCGCAGTCGCTTGCGGCAATGTCGTCGGCGCCCCCAACGGCGCCCTGGCGGAGTCTCCCACCTCCGCTTCCCCCGGGAGCGCCGCCGATTCGCCGACAGCCCCCTCCCAAGAGGTGAGCCCGTCGCCCGGTGACCCGGTGGAGGCGCCAGCCACCGAGACACCAGTCGTCACCTCGCCCGCCCCCTCCACGAGCGTGTGCACGCCGCTCGGCACGCTGGCCAGCCTGCGGGGCAACCTGGCCACGTGGCTTTTGACGACGCCCATCGCGACGGCGCTGAGCGGCGGATTCAAGGAGCCGGGCGGCACGGAGCTGACCGCGTTCGAGGGCACCTTCCGCGCGCTGCTCACCGAAGGCCCCACGCCGCAGGTGGTGCGGGACCTGGAGGGGCTGGGCTATGGCGTGTCCACGTTCCACGGCGACAACGGAGGCGCGTGGCTGGTGGTGCGGGAGCAGGGGCTGTCGTCTCGAGGCGGTGGCACCTTCATCGTCAACCTGTTCCCCGCTCGCGACCTCTGGCTGGAGGCGCCGCACGCGGACTCCGACGAGGGCACGCTGCGCCAGACGGCCACGCAGCTGGTGACGTTGGGCGCGCGCGCGTTGCTGATCACCGGCAGCAACCGGTGCGCCGTCACCACCCCCAGCCCATGCAGCGGCACCACCCGCGTGTGCGGCACGAAGGGCCTGCGGCTCTCCGATGCCGCGCACTACGGCAACACCTTCTTCACCGCCGCCCACCGCGCGCTGCGTGACACCTACCCGGACGCGGTCGCGGTCAGCCTCCATGGCATGGACTCCGGGGATGGTGCCGAGGCGGCCGTGGTGAGCGACGGCACCGGCATGGAGCGCGCGGGCGCCCTCTCCAACCGCCTGCGCGACGCGCTCAACACCCACCTGACGGGGACGAAGAAGGCCTTCTCCTGCAACGCGGCGGAGGACGCGGGCAAGCACCGGCCCCTGTGTGGCACCGGCAACGTGCAGGGCCGTATCGACAACGGCGCCGCCGATGCATGCTTCACCGAGGCCACCGCCGCCACGGACCGCTTCCTCCATCTGGAGCAGTCCTCCACGCTGCGTGGCACTGGCGCGTCATCGAAGGCAGTGCTCCAGGCGCTCGCGGACACCGTGCCGTGCTCGCTCACCGGCTCCGGCCTGGGGTGCCAGGCCGTGGCCGCGCAGGACTGCCCGTAGCCAGTCGCCCACTCCACCTCGCACCTCGCGGGAGAAACCCGCTCCCCGAGTGTGAAGCGCGCGGACAGGCCCCCGTGGAACTGTCACCCGGTCCCACCCCAGTGTCAGGGCGTGGGCATTCCTCGGCACTGGAGGCGCGGATCATCGGTTGGACAGCGGACGCTTCCCCTCCGCTGGGAGGGGCAACCCTGGTCGGAGGGATGAGCCTCCCTAGATTCGAGCGCTGCCACCATGGCGCTCCTTTCGACCCTGACACTCTTCCCGGCCTACTCCCTGGACACCTCCATCCTGGTGGCGGTGCTCGTGGGGGTGCTCATCCTGGCGTTCCTGACGGAGACCCTGGGATGGGTCTTCGTGGGCCTGGTCGTCCCCGGCTATCTGGCGTCGGTGTTCGTCATCCACCCGGAGGCTGGGTGCACGGTGGTGGCCGAATCCCTGCTCACGTACGGGGTCGCGCTGGCGTTCTCCAGTGGCCTCTCCCGCACGGGGGCATGGAGCGAGTTCTTCGGACGCGACCGGTTCTTCGCCGTCGTGCTCGCGAGCGTGCTCGTTCGCGCGGTGAGCGAAACGTGGCTGCTGCCTGTGTTCGGGCGGTGGATGGACGACCGGTGGGGCACGTCCTTCATCGTGGATCGCGGCCTGCACAGCATCGGCCTGGTGCTGGTACCGCTCACCGCGAACGCCCTCTGGAAGCTGAAGTTGCGCCGGGGGCTCTGGCAGGTGGGCGTGCCCGTGGCGCTCACGTACGTGCTGCTGCGCTTCGTGCTGCTGCCCGCCACCAACCTGTCCTTCTCCAGCCTGGAGCTGATGTACGAGGACGTGGCGCAGGACTTCCTGTCCAGCCCCAAGGCCTACATCATCCTGCTGACGACGGCGTTCCTCGCCGCACGCTTCAACCTCAAGTACGGCTGGGACTTCAACGGCATCCTCGTGCCCGCGCTGCTGGCGCTCACGTGGCTGGAGCCGCTGAAGCTCGTGGCCACGCTGGCGGAGGTGCTGCTGCTGGTGGTGGCCGCGAAGGCGGTGCTGTCGCTGCCGGGGCTGCGCACGCTCAACCTGGAGGGGCCTCGCAAGACGGTGCTCGTCTTCTGCCTGGGCTTCCTCGTGAAGTGGTGCGTCGGCTGGGCGATGGGCGGCCGCATTCCGGGCCTGAAGGTCACGGACCTGTTCGGCTTCGGATACCTGGTGCCCACGCTGCTGGCGGTGAAGATGCTCCAGAAGCAGGTGGTGGCGCGCGTGCTGCTGCCCACGCTGCACACGTCGCTCGCGGGCTTCCTCATCGGCAGCCTCGCGGGCTTCGGGCTGTCGCTCGTCGAGCCGCGGCCGGCCATCGCGCTCACCACGGAGGCACCGCGCGACCACGTGCCCGGGCTGGGCCTGGACCAGACGCCGCTGGGCCTGATGGTGCTGGGCCGCGCCACCGCGCGCGAGAGTGACGCGGGCGGAGTGTCGCTGCGGCTGAAGCACGGCGACCTGCGCGCGTACACCGGGCTGTGGAACGGCTTGGACGCGTGGCTGGAGTCTGGGCGCGCGGAGCGCCTGCCCGCGCTGCGCACACAGGCGGTGGCGCTGGGACTGGAGCTGAGGGAGCTGCCGACACGGGATGGCTCACCCGCGCGCTTCGCGCTGGTGGAGCGTGTGGAGGGCGATGGCAAGGCAGGCTGGGACACCTCGCTGCTCGTGCCCGGCGCGCGGGGGCCCGTGCTGGAGGTGCCGCGTCCGCTGACGGAGGCTCCCAGCGCCGAGGCCGCCGCGGTCCTCTGCGAACGCGTGCACTGCCGCGCCATCATCGTGAGCGGCGTGGACTCGCGCCGCTCGGGGATGGTGCTGGGCGACGCGCTGGCGCAGTCGGAGACGCCGCTGCGTCAGGCGAACGACGCGCTGTCCTCGCGCGAGCGGGTTCAGGTGCGGGTGGACGTGTCCCTGAAGCCCGGGCAGGTGGTGCTGCACACGCAGGATGCGCGGGGGCTGGACGCGCTGTGGCCCGACGCGAAGGTGACGGCCGAAGCACCGCCAGAGCCCGGTGAGAACTGGGGCGAGGCGCGGCTGAGCGTGCTGCGCGCCGGCCCGTCGGACCTCGCGGCGCTGGTGCTCGAGCAGGCCCAGGCGCTGGCGACGCCGATGACGGAGCGCGATGCGCTGGGCACGCTGATGGTGGCGCCAGAAGCGCCGCGCGTGCCGGCGGTGCGGCCGTCGGACGCGGAGCTGCTGGTGCTGGAGCAGCAGGTGGCCGCGCCGCTGCTGGGTGGTGGAATGGCGGACGTGCCCCCGGAGCTGCGCGCGCGCTGGGCCGGGGCCATGGCGTCGCTCCTGGGCCTGCGGGTGCACCCGGTGACGGACTGCGCTCGGGCGAAGGTGTGCTGGTGGGTGACGGACGCGGAGGCCACGCCGGGCCGGTTGGGCGCGGGGCTGCTGTTGCGTCCGGGCGGCTCGCCGCTCGCGCTGGAGGTGCCGTCACCGGCTCGCGAGGCGGGCACGCTGCCGGTGGCCGCGGAGCTGTGGCACGAAGCGGAGGCCACCGCGCTGGTGTTCGCCTCCGGCTCCGCCGACATGCCCCACCCGGCCACGTTCGGTGAGCTGCGCACCGCGTTCCAGGCGTTCCATCAGGCGGTGCACCGCGCGCTGCCGAAGGAGCAAGGTTGGGTGCTGCACCTGCGTGGCTTCTCCGGCCGCCCGTCGGTGGACGCGGACGTGCTGGTGGACGTGGGCAGTCCGGTCCTCACTCCGGCGCAGCGGCCCGCGGACCTGGAGCGGCTGTTGTCGCGGGAGGGACCGCTGGGCTGGCTGGGACCGCGCGTGCGCTACCACGACGGCGCTCCGGAGTTGACGGGGCTCGATGACGCGAGCCCGCAGCAGGTCTTCTCGCGCACCTTCGGCGGAGCGCGGCTGGCCACGCTGTGGCTGTCCGAGCCGCTGCGCGGCGCCTTCGTGGGCCCCCGGCTCGTGGCGGAGGAGCTGGAGCTCACGGGCCTGCTACCCGAGGAGTCTCGCGAGGCGCCCGAGCGCGCGCTCCTGGCGGACCGGCTGGTGGCGCCCTCGCACCCGGTGTCCCCCGCGCTGAAGGAGCAGTTCGCGGAGCTGACCGCCCGCGCGGAGCGCTACCTGGCACAGCAGAACGTGCACGACCTGCGCGCGCTGTCGCAGGCGAAGCGCGTGGGCACCGTGACGCCGCAGGTGAAGTGCGGGTTCAGCGCCGAGCACGGCCTGCTCTTCCTCCTTGTGGAGGCGCGACAGGGCCCGCAGGTGCTGCGCGCCGTCTATTTCCTTCAGCAGCACCCATCACCCCTGAAGCGCGTGGAGCTGACCGCGGGGGACGCGCGGCTCGCGAGCGCGGTGGACCTGGCGCTGCGGCACCGCCAGCCGGTGGTGTTGACCGGGGAAGCCCCCCGTGAAGAGGCCCGTCGATGAAGACCCGCGGCCGCGCCCTCCTGGCGCTCCTGGGCCTGATGGTGGGGCTGGCGCTCGTCTGGGGCGCGAGCCTCGCCGTGCTGGACAACACCGACACGCCCACCGCGAGGCGCGACGCGAAGTTCGTCAACGCCGAGCGCCTGCTCTTCTACCGCCTGGAGCCGGGCCGGGAGATGCGAGTCCGCGTCCCCGTGGACGCCGAAGAACTGCTCATCGTCACGCATGCGCTGCTCCCCGACGGAACGCCCTACGCGCCGGAGAAGCAATACCAATACGGCCTCCAGGCCATCCTGCGCACGCCGTCCGGAATCCTCCTGGAGCGCGCCATCTTCACGCGCACGCGCCAGAGCAAGGGCCAGCCGCAGGAGGACGGCACCTTCCTGGAGGAGAGCGCGTTCACGCCCCGCGCTGACCAGCAGGTGACGGACGAGCGCGAGTTCGTGCTGCGTCTGCCGGCGGAGCGGCCGGACTACTCCGTGCTGTACCTGCGGCCCGCGGACACGCACGGCACGCTGCTGGCGCGCGTGTACGTCCGGGCGCACCGCACCCTGCCGCTCCTCGCGTCTCAAAAGCTGGCGCAGGCCCGCGCCGAGCTGCGTGCCGGCCGCGCCACCTTCGAGCCTTTCGAGAAGCTGTCCGCCGGGACGCGCCGCTGGCTCGCCGAGGAGCACTGGGAGCGCCTCAACGCCGAGGGCGAGGCGGGCACCGACTACCAGATTGAGCCCGTCTACCGCACCGCCTTCCGGCTGCCCCTGGTGGAGGCCACCGAGTCCGTGCAGGAGCGGCTGGGTGCTGGCCGCGCCGTGGCCCTCAACGTCACCGGGCCCGCGACGCCGGTGCTGTGGCTGTGGAGCGACGTGGCGGACGCGAAGGCGCGGCCACACGGGCCCGTGACGGTACGCACGCTGTCGTCGGACGGCACTGCGCGCACGCTGGAGCTGCCGGGGCCTGTCGCGGGCTCGCCCATGTCGCATCCGCTGGAGTTGCCCGCGGGGGTGCACACCGTGACGGTGAGCAACGACGGCCAGCAGGACCTCCGCTACACGGTGGAGGGGGCGTTTGAGTCGTGGCTGCTGCCCACCGAGTCGAATCCCAAGCCCGGCGCCGCCGCGGAAGGTCGGGTGGCCTTCCTGCCGGACACGCGCCGTACGGAGGCATTCGCCACGGGTCCGGCGTGCCCGGTGCTGGAGCTGGACATCGACCCGCGCATGGACGCGGTGGGGCGGCTGGTGCGCATCGACGCGCGTTCGCTGGACCGCGCGCCCTCGCATGAGCCCCTGCACCTGAAGCTCACCGTGCTGGATGGCCAGGGACAGTCACTGGGGCAGGCCTCGCTGGACGCCACGCCAGAGCCCGCGCCTTTCGAGGGCGCGGACCTGGTGCCGCTGCCCGGTGGCGCGCTGCCGTGCATGCCCCAGGCGAAGGCGGAGCACGAGACGGACTCCGGGGGCACGGGGGAAGTGACGAAGCTGCCTGCCTGGGTGTCCGGCGTGGCGAGCGCGCGGGTGTTCCTGCCGATGGGCGCGCGCAAGCTGCGCGTGGAGGCGCCGCGCTCCACCATCGTGCAGCTCTACAGCTTCCTGGCTGGCACGCAGGCCCTCACGGCGATGGCGCCCTACGCGAACGACGCGCTCATCGGCGTGCGCTGGCGCAACGCGCCCGTGGATCAACGCGCGTGGCACCCGATGCGTCCCGCGAACCTGACCGAGCTGATGCAGGGCGGCGCGCGACTGGAGCTGCTCAGCCAGGTGCGACTGGAGCCCGTGGGCCCGGGGGAGGAGACGCCGCAGCCGTCGGGGGACCCGGTGGTGGTGCGCCCCTACGGGACGCCCATGGTGGTGGAGGTCCTGGAGCCGACCCAGGAGCACGACCGCGGGGACGGAGTGAAGGCGCTGTCCACCGTCCTGGAGCCGGGCCGCCCGGTGCGCGCGCGCTTCGATGCGCGCACGCCCACCCGTCCGGAGCTGCGCCTGTCGTTGAAGGACTCGGCGGCGCTGGGCAACGAGGTAGAGGTGTTGCTCGACGGAGAGCCGCTGCACCGCTTCACCGTGCGCGCCACGCGCTCACGGGAGCTGCTGCCTCCGCTTCCACCCGGAGAACATGAGGTGTTGCTGCGCTCGTCCGCGGCGGGGCTGACGGCGATGCTCAACCGGCCTCCCTCGGCGGGCAGCGGCCTGCGCTCGCGCACGGTGTATCCGGTGGGCAAGAGCGGCCTGCGCGTGCCGGTGCGCAAGAAGGGCCTGGGCTCCGTCACCCTCAACGTCGTCGTCTACACACCCGTGGCGGAGGGCGCCACGCAACCCCAGCTGTCCGTCTCCGTGGATGGCGGCAATCCCGCGCGCCGCGCCAGCGTGCTGGTGCCGCACGTCACCCGCGCCGAGCGCACCGTGGTGCTGCCCGCCTCCGAGCGCGACCCGGCCATGCCCGTGGGCCGTCCAGGCGTGAAGTGGTACGCGCGCACCGTGCCGGTGACGCTGGGCGAGGACATCGCGCCGGGACTGCACACCGTGCGCATCCAAGCCCTGGGCCCCCAGGCGCTGTGGGCGCGCTTCTTCGTCTTCGGACAGGCGGTGGAGGACACCGCGCCGCGCACGTGGAACCGGGGCGGCTGGCAGCCCGGCGAGGACCTGTTGTGACGCCTCGCCGGTGGACCGGGTCGTGGCGCCCGCTGGTGGCCGTGGCGGGGGTGTCGCTGCTGGGCGTCGCGATGAGCGCCCGGGCGCAGACGGTGCCGTTGAAGGGCTCGAAGGTGGAGGCAGCCCGCTCCGGTGCTCGCGCGAAGGCCGCGCCGCCGGAGCGCATCCCTCAGGAGGATCCATCCGTGAACGTGCCCGGGCAGACAGGGTGCCACGTGGACGCGCGCTTCTCCGGGCTGTGGCCCCGCGCGGACGCCGTGACGTTCCACCCCACGACGCTGGAGGAGAAGGCGACGTTCGCGAAGCTCGTCCCCGCGCTGCTGGCGGCGGCGCCGAAGCAGAAGGACGTGCCTCCAGAGCTGACGAACGTGGCCGCGTCCGTGGGCTTCTTCCTGGAGACGTGGACGACGCCGCGCGACACCTTCTGGGTGCTGCGTGAGCGGCCGGACGGCTACCACGGAGCGGGCGCGTACGTGATTCGCACGGGTGAGGCCACCAGCGACGTGGTGCAGGTGCCTCACCCCTACTTCGACATCGGCACGGAGGACATCGGCGCGGGCCTGTTCGCGTGTCCGCCCCAGGGTCGGGCGCCGCGCCTGTTCATGACCGCCACCGCGCACCGCTACAAAGCCACACCCGGGGAGACGCCCGAGGATCCAGAGCACCCGGCGGACGTCGCGCACAACCCGGACCACCTGTTCCAGACCGTGACGGACCTGGCCGCGCGCCACCTTCCCGCGCCGCGCGCGGTGCAGCTGCACGGCTTCGGCGAGTCCAAGGTCCAGAAGGGCCGGACGGAGACGCTGACGGCGGTGGTGAGCGACGGGACGCGCAAGCCCGGCGCATGGGCAAGGCGGGTGGCCGCGCCGCTGGAGGACGCACTGGGAGGCGGCGTGAAGCTGTACCCGGAGGGGGTTCAGGTGCTGGGCGGGACGCAGAACGCGCAGGCCCGGCTGCTCCAGGCCTATCCACAAGCCCGCTTCCTCCACCTGGAACTGTCATCCCGTACGCGCAAAGCGCTGATGAACCCGGCGCGTCTGGACCGGCTGGCCCAGATTCTGTTCGCACCCTTGGAGGACTGAGCGCCGATGTCTCCTGTTCGACGCCGCGCCCGTTTCACCCTGCTCGTGGGAGCGCTCGCGGCGCTGCCCGTCATCGCGCAGCCGGCGACGCCCTCGCCGTCCGTCACCGCCCGCAGCGAAGAGGGGATGACCTGGCAGCCGCGCGCCGTCCGGGGCCCGGTGGCCCTTGAAGACCTCCGGGGCCGCGCGCCCTACGTCCCCGGCGGCGTGCCCCAGGTCACGGGCACCCTGGAGGTGACGCCGCGGAAGGGCGCGGCCGTGTGGCTGGGGCCGCTGGACGTGGTGCGCGTCTCCGGTCCCGCGGGCGCGCTGCGCTTCACCCGCGTGCCGCTGGCGGAAGGAGAAGAGGCTCCCGAGCTGCGCGTGGAGGAAGCAGGCGTGCCGGAGCGCCCTGGCCGCTGGTACCTGGCGGAGCCCATGGGCGCCGGCAGCATCTGGTGGGTCACGGCGACGAAGAAGGCGCGCGTCGTGGTGGAGCGGCCCACGCACATCTCCTCGACGAGGACCGAGGAGCGGATGCGCGACGCGCTCCTCAAGTGGGTGGACGGACAGGGACCCCGCCCGGCGCTGGCGTTCGACGCGGCCACGCGCGCGAGGCTGGACGTCGATGCCGAGCTGGAAGCGGAGCTCGTGCGGGATGAGCCGGACACGTCCCCCTTCCGCGACGCGGTGCATGCGTGGCGCAAGGCCGCGGCGCTGAGGGAGTGGTCGCTGGTGTCGCCCCTGTGGGGCCAGGCGGTGCGCGTGGAGCGCCCGCGCCCCGCCGGCAAGGAGGAGCTGCTGGAGGGCATGGAGGCCCCTTGGTACCGCCCCCAGGAGAAGGGCTCGGTCTGGGCGCTGGAGCTGGAGGGGCCGGGCGTGCTGTCGCTGGAGGCGCGCTCGGTGTTGGGGGACGGTGCTCCCTCCGAGGCGCCGACGGTGGAGGTCTACGGCGTGGGCGGAGTGCTCGCGCAGGCGCGGCTCACGCAGCAGCCCGCGTGGTCGGAAGCCCCCGAGGGCGCGGCGCTGCCAGATGCTCGAACGGCGCGCGTGCTCGCGTCGGGCGAGCACGTGGGCGTCGCGGAGGAGATGCGCGTCTCGCTGCCGCTGGGCAAGCACAACTACCGCGTGAGCTGGAAGGGTCCGCCGCCGCTCCTGCGTGCACGCGTCGCCACGCGCAGGCCCACGCTCTCCGAGGCGCTGAGGCACCAGACGCACTGGACCGAGCTGGCGGAGGGCGCATGGGAGGTGGTGAAGAAGGACACCGCGCCCCGCCCGTCGCTGTTGCGCCAGCAGTTGGTGGCGCTGATGCCGGACCTCGCGCGCGGTACGTACGGGAAGCTCAAGACCGAGACCCTGTCGCCGCTGTTGCGCGCGCTGGCCGCCGTGGGGGAGCGCGACACGGACGCGGCGGTGGAGGCCCTGAAGGGCGCGGATTCCTCGCCGCTCGCGTGGCACCTGCGGATCCTCACCGCGACGCAGCTCCTGGACTCGGGCAAGGCGGACGCCGCGCACGCGCTCCTGGGCACCGCGCCCGCGATGCCGGATGCGGGCTTCCTGACCGCCGAGGCGTCAGCGCTCGTGGCCCGGCTGCCGCTGGGGGATCCGCTGCGCAGCCGCGAGCTGGCCGCGCTGGAGCTGGCGTGGCGCGCGGAGCCGCTGTCGGAGGACATCCGCCGGAGCTACCGCACCGCGTGGTGGCGCGCGAGCCGATGGTCGCAGGTGACGCCCGCGCCCCGGGACGACGGAACCGAGGTGAAGCCGTCGCAGTGGTTGGATCTCCAGGGCATGGACGCCGACGCATCGGTGGCGGGCGGCGCGCTGTGGCCGCTGGCCGTGGGAGGCACCACGCAGGTGAAGGCCACGGGCCTCGCCGAGGTCCCCACGCTGCTGCGCGCCTACGTGCTGACGCCGCCGGGTGCGAAGACCAACCCGCTCCTGCGCGTGGGGAGCCACGCCTTCCCGCTGCTGCCACTGTCAGCGGTGGAGCCGGTGGAGATCGCGCTGCCTCCGGGAGAGCACGCGCTGAAGCTGGAGGGCAGTGGAGGAACGCGCGCGTTCCTGTCGCTCGCGCCCGTACAAATGCAGGGCACGCCGGGGGAAGTGGGCTACGTGCGCACGCAGTGGCCGGCGAAGGTCGGCAAGCAGGCGGTGCGCTTCCGGGTGCCGGACTCACAGCTGCCCTCGCCCGTGCGCGTGCAACTGCGTCCCATGAATGCGCCCACGGGCAAGCCGCTCGTGGTGCGCATGAACACCGACGTGGGGCATCCGCGCCGGCTGGTGCTGCTGCCCTCGGTGGCGAGCGGGCGCCACGTCGCGCTGGAAGGTGCGAAGGGGACGTCCTCCGCGCCCGTGTCCGCGGTGGTGACGCTGCCGCCGCAGGCGCGTGAGGTCTGGTTCGAGCCCGAGGACGCCAAGGTGACGCTCGCCGTCTCGCTGGCGGTGCGTCGCGCGGAGGTGGCCACGCCCACGGAGTCCCCTGCCCCGCGGCAGCCGCAGGCCGGCACGGCCTATGAAACGCTCCAGGCCCTCTCCCGCGCGCTGCGCACCGAGCCCGGCGACGCGGAGCCGCGCCTCGCTCGCGCGGAACTCCTCGCGTCGTTGCAGGAGGAGGGGTTCGCCCGCGCGGACGTGGGGCGGCTGTTGGATGCGCAGGCGAAGCTCACCCCGGAACAGCAGCGGCGGCTGCTCGCGCTGATGGACCAGTTGTCACAGGCCTCTCCGCGCGCGGTGCGCTTCACGCAGCCCATCACGCGGCCCACGCTGGTGTCGCCAGCCTTCCCCGCGCTCCAGGACCTGGGCGGCACGAGGTCCGAGGACAAGCCTGCCGAGGAGGCGCGAGCCCCGGTGGAGCTCCCTGACGGCGGGGAGCACGGGGAGCCTGGCGCGAAAGGGCGGCGGAGCACGAGGGCGGTGATGTCGGGCAGCGCGATGCTCGCGGACCTCGGGGCCCGGGTGCGCGAGGGACAGGTGGACGCGGCGCTCGCCGCGGTGTCGGTCGACAAGAGCGTCGCGGGCCGCTACCTCCGGGCACGGCTGTTGTCCGCCTCGGGAGAGGATGCGGCGGGCGCGTTGACGATGGCGGCGCTGTACCGGGAGACGGGCTTGCCTCAGGTGGGCCTGGAGGCGCTCGGGATGCTGGAGCGGCTTCAGGACTCGCCCCAGGCGTGGAAGGACGGCGGTGCTCCGCTGGGCGCGGCGCTGGCGGGCCAGCTCCAGAGCTGGGCGGACCACCCGGACGTGCGCCGCATGCGCTTCATCGCGGGCCGCTGGACGCGTTGGGAAGGGCTGCGCGACGCGGAAGAAGCCGCGGGCTCGCTGCTGGCCACGTCGGAGGCCGGGATGGACGACGAGGACGCCGCCATGTCGGTGCGCAAGGCGCTGCTCGCGCCCCCGTGGAAGCTGTCCGAGGCGAAGCTGCTGCCCGCGGGCGCCTCGCGCGTGATGAGCCTGATGGTGAAGCGGCCCCGGCCCCTGGGCGCGGAAGTCCTCTGTGGCACCACCCCACGCCCGGGCGTGGACTCCGCCGGCACCTGCTCGTTCGCGCTCCGCGTGGACGGCCGCGTCGTGCGCGAGCTGAAGGTCGCGGAGGGCGAGACGGCCGTGCTGGGGACCCGCCTGGACATTCCCGGCCGCCATCAGGTGGAGGTGGTGCTGGCGCGGGCCGACACGCAGCAGACCGGTCTCGTGCGCTTCGTTGCGTCCGAGGAGGGCGCGGCCCATGCCCGCGTCATGGCGGCCCCGCAGCCCCTGTCGCTGCTGCGCAGTCGTCCAGGAGCACCGGTGGTGATGACGGTGCTGGGCCCCACCGCGCTGCGCGTGCGCGCCTCCGCCCTGGCGCCCACGGCGGGCCGCGAGCTGCTTCTGCGCAGCATGCCCCTGCCCGCTGGCGATGGCGCGGGCGGCTCCAGCGCGGAGGAGGGCCCGCTCATGCGCCTGGGCCTTCCCGAGGACACGGACCCAGGCCTCCAGGGCGCGTCCCAGCCGCTGGGCCGCATGGGGGAGACGTGGCTGCTCCTGCCCTCGCGCGGGCCGCACCGCGTGACCCTGGAGTCGCCCATGGGGGAGACGCTGGTGCAGGTGCAATTGGGTGTCGCCACGGATCCGAGCGCGCTCGCGCCCTCGTCGTGGGCCCAGGGCACCACCGGCCTGGAGCCCCTGCCCTGGCCCGCGCTGCCGCCCAGCCTGTCGCTGCTGCCGGAGGGCATGCCCCCCGAAGCGCGCACGGACGGACTGGGCATGCTGTCCGCGGAGGTGGGCTACCGCAGCGAGGACGTGGAGGAAGGCGAACTCCTCGACCGCCCGCTCCAGACGGGACTGGAGGTCCGCATGTCGCTGCGCCGAGAGCTGTCGCCGGACCGTGCGTGGCTGCGCTTCACGCCCGAGGCGCGCTATCCGCTGGGGCGGAGCGCCGTGCTGGGCGGCACCGTGGCGGCGTACGTGAACCAGCTCCCAGGCGACCTGCGCCTGTCCCTGCAGGGCGCCGTGTTCTCGCAGACCGTCGGCGGCGCGATGCGCTGGAGCGCGAAAGGCCGCGTGTCGGCGGACCGCTACCTGCGCCTGTCACCGGACGCGGGCGTCATCCCCGGGCTCGGCCTGACGGTGGAGTCCTTCCAGGGCGGCAGCGCGGTGGAGGCGTCGCGCTATGACCAGAGCGTCTACTGGCGCTATGGCAAGGACCACCCGCAGCGGCTGTCGCCACGGCTGTCCCTGCGCTGGCAGCCGTTCCAGGACCACGTGGCCACGGTGGGCGTGTTGGCCGTGAGCAACGGCAACCTCTACACGGTGGACAACGCGGGCGGTTACGCGAGCTGGGCGGCGTTGCTGGGCGGCAGGCTCCGGGGCACCCGCGTGGAGCTGGGCTACGGCGCGTCACAGCGCTTCGCGGACGACCACCGCGCCACGGCCTATCTGCGCCACCGCGTGTCGGGGCGGATGGACTGGAACGTGTGGATGGGCAAGGCCGGCAACCGGCTGATGCTCTTCGCGGAGGACCGGGCGTTCCTCGCCGGCCCGTACGGCACGCAGAACGTCTTCTCACTCGGAGCGCGGTGGGATTGGACCGGTGGACGTGGGTTGCAGGACGTCACCCCCACCGAGGAGGAGTTCGAAGAGCTGCTGGATGAGCGACGTTTCCAGCCCTGAGCTGTCCTGATCCGAACGGGGACCCTGGCGGATCGGGCAGGTTTCTCAAGCAGTGAATAGGTCTGGTCGCGCATGCATCTGGCGACTGACGCACTCGAAGCCCTGCTCCTGGAAGCCCTGCCCCCACTGCACCGTCGGGTGCGGCGGGCCTCCGCGGAAGGCCTGGCCCGGCGGCTGGTGGAGACGTGCCCACGCCCCGCGGGCCTGGAGGGCCTGGCCCCGTGGCTGGGCGTGGCGCTGGAGGCACTGGAGACAGAGCTGGCCTCGGTCCACACGGAACTCGTCCATTTCACCCGCCAGTACAACGAAGCAGTGGATGACGCCGCGCGCCGCCAGGTGTTGGTGGATCACCTCAAGGCCACGGTGAAGGACCGCAAGGACCGCAGGGAGGACCTGCGCGCCCTGGACCGCTGGATGGGCTTCGATGCGCTGCGTGAGCGACAGGAGAAGCGCCGCCACAAGCTGTTGATTGAAGAGGAGACGGCGCTGCGGGCGCTGACGGGAGTGCTCACCCGTGCCACCGCGCGGGAGCTCCAATCAGCCGCCGTGCCACTGGCGAGGCAGCTGCTGGACCGCGCCGTGGACGCGCCCCGCGAGCAGAACCGCTTCGCCGCGCTGGAAGCCTTCCGGCAACTCACCCAGACGGTGCCGGGCGTCGCGGCGTCGCTGCCCGAGGTCGGCCTCACGCTGACGAGCCTCGCGGGCCAGGAGGATGCGAGCCCCTTCTTCCAGGCCGAAGCCCTGCGCGCGCTGCTCACCGTGGACGTGCTGACGGGCATGCCGCTCTTGCGCCAGCGGCTGCGCGCGAAGGCGCCCTCGGAGAAGGACTTCCTCTTCCGCCGGCAGGTGCTGGAGCAGTGCGCGCCGCTGATTCCAGAGGAACACCGCCTGCCACTGCTCACCGAGGTCGCGCACCACGACCCGAGCGAATACGTCCGCATGGGCTTGTGCGCCCTCCTCGCGCTGCGCCCCGACGGACAGCTCCTCCTGCGACGATTGGCGGGTCTGGAGACGGTGGCCACGGCGCATGCGTCGTCGGAGCCCAGCCCGCGCGTGCGCACCGCCGCCGTGCTGGCCGCCGTGGAAGCGGCGCTCGCGGTCCCGAAGGTGAAGAGCGCGGCGCTCCAGGTGTTGGTGGAGGTGCTGGGCCGGGACACCGCGCCGCTCGTGCTGCGGGTGTCATGCGAGCGCGCCGCCGCATTGGCGGAAGCGCTGGGAGCCGCGGGCCTGGGTCCCGCGCACGCGGCGCTGCTGGACGCGGTGGAGTCGTTGGCGACGCAGCAGGACGCCACCGGTCCGGTGGTGGAGGCCGCGTCGGCGGCTGCGCAGGTGCTGCGCCGGGTGAAGGATCCGGTGCGTCAGGCCTGGACAGCCTTCCTCGCGGGCCGCGTGTCCGGACTCCGGCCCGGAAGCCGCACGCGCATCCCGCTCCAGCCGCCGCCAGAGAACCTGCCGCCCATGCCGGAGGGGCATGCGTGGCTGGGCGCCATCCTCGCGGACCTGTCGCAGGACGGGCACGGGCTGTACGCGGAGCGGACGGAGCGGACGCTGACGCTGTGGCACGGCGACCGGCAGCAGCGGCGGCTGTGGCGCATGTGGCACGAGCTCGGCCGGCCCGCGCCGAACAAGCGACAGGCGTTCCTGCACACCTCCGGCCGAAGGATGCCGGGCACGCTGCGCGCGCACCCGGGCCACCTGGACGAAATCACGGAGACGCGAGTCCCCGGCGAGCGCGTCCACGTGGCGAGCCAGGGCAGCTGGGGCCGGCACCTGCCCACGGTGGACGACCTGTTGGACATGCCGCTGTCGAAGGACGGCAAGGTGCACCTGTTCAGCAGTCACGGCGAGACGGTGCTGGTGCCGCCCGCGTCGCGACTGCGCCGGATGGTGAACCGCTTCCGGGTGACGAAGGACTACCACCGGCTCGCGACAACGCGGCTCGACTCGCTGGGCGGAGAGGAGCCGCGCGAGCGTCGTCGCTTCGTGGAGCAGGTGGAGCGGGAGCTGGGCGTCCAGGTGCGCTTCACGCCGTATGGACAGGGCAGACAGGTCCCCGCGCCACTGGCGACGCTCTTCCGCGAGCCGCCGGAGTCCTCGGCCCGGCTGCACACGCCCGCGCTGCTGGGTTTGCAGAGCGGCTTCCTGGCGCTCCTCACCGAGCGCATCATGGAGAACGAGGGCTACTTCCTGGGGATGGGCGGCAACGGCATCGCGGCGTTGGGCCTCTTCACCGCGGCGCTCTTCTCCGTCTTCCTGGGCGACACGTACGTGAAGCGCCAGAATGTGCGCGAAGCGCGCGCGAGGATTCCGCTGTGCATTGGAGGCTGGGGCACCCGCGGCAAGTCGGGCACGGAGCGCCTGAAGGCGGCGCTCTTCTCCGGTCTGGGCTTCGAGGTGTTCGCGAAGACAACGGGTTCGGAGGCGATGTTCGTGCACAGCGCTCCGGGCGCCGGGCCCTCTGAGTTCTTCATCTTCCGCCCCTACGACAAGGCCACCATCTGGGAGCAGAAGGACATGGTGGAGCTGGGCGCGCGCCTGGGCACGGAGGTGTTCCTCTGGGAGTGCATGGCGTTGCAGCCCAACTTCGTCGAACTGCTCCAGAACGACTGGATGCAGGACGACTTCGCCACGCTCACCAACGCCTATCCGGACCATGAAGACATCCAGGGGCCCGCGGGCATGGACGTGGCGTCGGTCATCACCCACTTCATGCCCAAGGGCGGCCGGGTGGTGACGACGGAGGACCACTTCCTGCCGCTGTTCAAGCAGGTGGCGAAGGAGAAGGACACGACGCTCCTGCACAGCGCGTGGTGGGAGGCGGAGCTCATCCCGGAGGAGCTTCTCGCGCTGTTCCCCTACCGCGAGCACCCGCGCAACATGGCCCTGGTGGCGACCCTGGCCGAGCAACTGGGCGTGTCCCGGCCGTACGCGCTGGCGCTGATGGCGGAGCACGTGCAGCCGGAGATTGGAGTGCTGAAGGTCTTCCCACCGGCGAAGGTGCGCGGGCGGCAGCTGACCTTCATCAACGGGCACTCGGCGAACGAGCGCACGGGCTTCATGAACAACTGGACGCGCACGGGCCTGGGCGACGTGGATCCAGAAGCGAACCCGGACCGAGCGGTCATCACGGTCATCAACAACCGCTGGGACCGGGTGTCACGCTCGGAGGTATTCGCGCGCATCCTGGTGGAGGACGCGCCCGCGGACAGGCACGTGCTCATCGGCACGAACCTGGAGGGCTTGCGAAAATACGTGCGCGACGCGCTGGACCGGCACCTGCTGGGCACGGAGATCGTGGCGGCCGAGGAGCTGTCCAGCCAGGAAGGCGAGGCGCGGGCGGAAGCGCGGCTCGCGAAGGAGCTGGCGAGGCTGAAGGTGCCGCGTCCCACGACGGCCACGTTCATGGATCGGTTCATGCGGTACGCAGCCGGCGCGGACCTGCGGGCGATCCCCACGGTGGCGTTGACGGCGGCGGTCGAGAAGGCACTGGAGGGCGCCGACGATGAAGTGGGCGTGGAGAAGGTGCGCCGCGCGCTGGAGCGCGAGGTGGGGCCACTCCTCGATGCAGCGCTGGAGCCGGTGTCGCGCGCACAGACGAAAATCCTGCCGGAGGTGCTGACGCCCGCGACGAAGGACGAGGTGCGCGAGCACGCGCTGTACCTGCTGGCGCGCATGGTGGTGCACGCACGATTGATGCAGGCGCTGCCACGAGGGGACGGCGACGCGGAGGGACGCGTGAAGGCGTTCCACGCGAAGTTCCGTGAGGCCTACCGGGCTCTGATGCTGGAGCAGTTGGTGCCGGTGGCCGACTCACAGGCGACGGGCGATCAGGTGGTGGATGCGTGTGCCCGCGCGGTGGCGCCCGGGATGCACGTGAGCATCATGGGCGCGCAGAACATCAAGGGCACGGGCCTGGACTGGGTGTACCGCTGGATGGCGCTGGACCGGGTGACGGCGGCGCTGAAGGCGCTGGAAGGCACGTCGGTGGAGGCACGGCGGCGGGCGCTGGAGTCGCTGGAGACGTTCGACGACTCGGGCTTCGTGGACGCGGGTCTGGCGCGCACGGTGTTGCCGGGATTGGTGGACAGGGCCGCGTCGCCGGATGAAGCGGACCGGCTGCGCAAGCTGGCGGAGCGTGCGCGGGCAAAGCACGAAGCGAAGGTGGCGGCGCTGACGCACACGTCGGCGGGCGGTGCGACCCAGGTGGTGGTGCGCAGGCTGGAGAAGGTGTTCGACTACCTGGACAGCGTGACGCGGCGGCGGCTGAGCGAGATGTTGCTGGACGACCTGGAGCAGGGCCGTGTGTCGCACGCACGGGCAGCGGTGGAGACGCGCAAGCTGTACGAGCGCCAGAAGGGCGGCTGGCTCTTCCGGGGTCTCCAGAAGCAGCCGAAGCGGCTGGCGGCGATGCCAACGGTGCGGGTGCCCGCGCCAGTCGTGGAGGAGACGCCGATCCCCACGTCGGCCGCGCAGGGGGTGTTCACGGAGACGGTGGAGCTGTCCGGCCTGAAGGTCCCGGTGCGCCCTGCCTCCTCGGACACCAACGCGCTGACGAAGGGTGAGGCAGCGGCTCAAAGGCGCGACGAATCACTCCCGAGGAAGGGACCGGGCGTCGTGGGGCCCGATGCGGCTGCAGACGACGCAGGCGAACCGCTGTCCTGAGTCTCCGAGCACGAGACCCGAGGAGACACATTCATGGAGGAGAGTCCCATCCCGGACGCGGTGCTCGGGGAGCGCGTCCCCTCGCTCTCCCGCGAACATGTCGCGGAGGAGGAGCCCGCGTGGAAGCCGGTGCCGCGCGGAGCCAGAGGGCGAACGGAGCCCCTGCGGGTAGCGGAGGTGCGGGACCTGGAGGGCTTCGACGCGCTGGCGGCGGAGTGGAACGCGCTGGTGATGCGCGCGGATGATCAAGTCTTCTACCGACACGAATTCGTGCGCTGCTGGCTCCAGAGCTTCGCCCCTGAAGCCTCGCTGCGGATCCTCACGGCGAGGAGCGGCGAGGGAAGACTGGTGGCGGTGCTGGGACTCCAGGAGGAACAGGGCCACCAGTACGGGGTCCCCGTGAGGCAGCTGACGTCACTGACGAACAAGCACTCCTGCCGCTTCGACCTGGTGGCGGAGGAGCCGAAGCGAGCCGCGGTGGCATTCCTCTCGCACTTGATGAGCGACCCCAGCTGGGAGGTGCTTCGGCTGTCGGACGTGCCGGAGGGGGGCGCGGCGTGGGCGCTGGTGAACGCGGCGAGAGGCGCCGGAATGCCTTGGGGCGCGTGGCCGAGCGCGCGTTCACCGTACCTGGCGCTACCGCCGACGGCGGAGGTCTGGACGAAGGGCCGGAGCAACGCGAAGCCGCTGCGCCGGAGGAGGAAGCGCCTGGAGGAGAGGGGCCGCGTGGAGGTGGAGCGCGTGTCCGGGCGAGAGGGTTTGGAGGCGAAGCTGGAAGAGGCCTTCGCGCTGGAGCAGAGCGGTTGGAAGGCCCAGGTGGGAACAGCGATTGGGCAGGCGGAAGCCCGGCGAGGCTTCTACACGGCGCTGGCGCGGACGGCGGCCGAACGAGGCTGGCTGGGGTTGTATTTCCTGCGTTTGGGCGCGAGACCCATCGCCTTCCAGTACGGGCTGGCGTACGGAAGTCGATATCTGGCGATGAAACCTGGATACGACGAAACGTTGGGTGAGGTCAGTCCGGGGCATCTTTTGACCGAGAGCCTGGTCCGCGATTGCATCGCGAGAGGACTGAGCGAGCTGGATTTATTGGGGGATGACGCCCCCTACAAACGCGAGTGGGCACACGAGGTACGGCAGCACCACTGGTTGTTCATCTACCGGGACACGTGGGTAGGACAGACGCTTCAGCGGTCGAAGTTCCACTGGGCACCAGCAGCGAAAAGGATGGTGGGCAGATGGGTCCGACGGCGCTGACCTTCTACCGGGCCGCGAAGCGGCTCCAGGCGCTCCAGGCGCCAAGGCTCGCGAACGTGGTGGCGGCGGTGGGAGACCGTTTCCATCACAGCCACGTGGACACACAGGCCGCGCTGCACCCCAGCGTGGTGCTGGGCTACGGAGGCATCGGCGTCATCATCGCGTCGGGGGTGGAGATTGGAGAGAACAGCTTCATCTCCCAGAACGTGAGCCTGGAGCCGCTGCCCGGAGTCGATGGAGTGCCCCGCGTGGGCAGCAACGTCTACATCGGAGTCGGAGCGCAGGTGCTGGGCCCGGTGACGATTGGAGACGGAGCGACGGTCGGAGCCAACGCCCTCGTGCTGGATGACGTGGCTCCGGGAACCACCGTGGCCGGGATTCCAGCCCGGGAGCTGAAGAAGCGAGCGCCGCCCACGGGGACGTGAGTTCCCTCACCGGCCCTCTCAGGCACACCGGACAGGCGCGCGAATACACGCCCCAACCCAGCCGCTTCGCCCCCGGACTGACGCCGCCGACAGCTTCCTGACAATCCCCATGGAATTGGCCAGCGCGTCCACAGGACCAACGCCCCCGAGACACAGCACCTTCAAAGTAAAATCATCAATCTCAAAAGGACAACACCAGCCCCCCAGACTCTCCCGCTATCAGTGGACACGGACGACCAATAACCACTCGCGTCGCCGCGCCTCACCCATCGCCGTCACGTAAGACCACCAGTCCTCGGCAATCGGGGCATTGATGTTCTCGAGCTCAGGAAATTTCACCCAGCCACCTCATCCAAGAAAACGAGGTCCTCCATTCGAGGGGCCCGCCTAAAGAAAGCCATGGCGGATTCAAGCGGTCGTCGCAACGCCTCTTGGTTGAAGTGAACGTAGATGAGTGTTCAGCGCCTCGGAAGGTGTCTTCCATCCAAGAGTCCTGCGGGGCCGGTTGTTGAGGGCGGCGGCGACGGTGGCGAACTCTTCACGGGAGTACCGGGAGAGGTCCGTCCCTTTTGGAAAGTACTGGCGAAGCAGGCCATTGTAACCGACCGACGGGGGGCGTCCAACGGATGCACCCATTCGCTCGCGCCGCGTGGTAGTCGCGCACGGAAGTTCCGGTCGCCAAGGCTTGCGGGGCTTCAAGAGGAGTCCGGCGCGGAGGCGGAGGACGGTTGCCAGCGGTGCGGCAGCAACTCGTCCAGGCGTGACGCGGGGTGGCTGCCAAGGTGCATCAGCACGTCTGCGAGATACGCCTCGGGATTGACGCCGTTCGCCTCGCAGGTGGCGACCAGGGAGATCAGCCCCGCCAGATTGCGACCTGCCTCGTCATTGCCGACGAAGAGAGAGTTCTTCCTGCCCAGGGCCTTGGGCCGCAAAAACTCCCTCTTCGTCGGCCACGAGGCGGCGGGCGAAAACCTCGCGGGCCTCTACGCGCTGGTCGCCACCTGCAAGGCGAACGGCGTCAACCCCGAGGAGTACCTGGCCGACGTGCTGCTGCGTGTGCAGACGCATCCCAACTCACGCATCGGTGAGCTGCTTCCACACGAGTGGAAACGTCGACGCCTCGCCGAGCCGCCTGACTCAGCCCTGCAGCCCAGTCCCTGAACTCTTCGCTCCTCGCGGCGCTCGCCGAACACGGTCCACGTCCGCCTGCAACCGCGCGCATCACGTCATTGGCCGGACGGGTACCGTCATTGGCCGGACGGGTACGGAAGTGCGGCTGTAGCCAGCCGCCTTCCCCCAACTCCGACACGAGATGACCAACCAGCCAAGCTTCCGATACCTGCGCTTCCGTGGCCGATGGCTACTGCATGGAAAGCTCGCGCTTCTCCTTCTGTTTCTTCAACAGAGGAGTAGCGAAGCCTTCCGGGCTATAGCTAAAGGACTACTTCTGATCCGGATCCAGCGACACAGGACTCAGCGGCAGCTCCGCACAGTACATAGCGTCCGGCCCCGGACTATGCATCGCGCACACAAAACCATCTGGGCATCCTCCCGTGCTCGGCCCACAAAGCTTCGCACAAGCAGCTATCACAACAAGACGCCCAGCTGAGTTCCGCCCTCCGCCCCACACAAGACAACTCCTGCCACTCTCGCACATGAAATCAGAAACGCACCCAACGCGATACGAAACACCATACATCCACGAAAAAGACAAAGCCAAGGCAGCCAAAAAAACAAGGCAAAACAGAACCCACTTCAACACCCTAAAAGCATTACCCATCAAAACACTCACTCGCCAAGCCTGCCGCATAGCCCCAATCAATTACCGCATTATCCCTCATCCAACTAGGATATTCGGGATGCGTCCGGGGATCAGGGGAAGGCATCCCTGGGGATGGCACATAAAAATGCACATAAGCATGAAACGATTCGTGAAGCAGCGCCTGCGCCAGCCGTAATTTATCCTCATAATGACCTGAGAAGCACAATGAGTGACGGAACTCGCTCCAGACAAGAACAGGACCAATACCATATTCCGTCTCCGACCCCCTGGGGCCCACAGTAGACGTAAAGCCTAGATTGTTGCCGCCATGCCTGGGCGGGTCCCCCAAAGGAAAAGGAATTCCACCGTGGCGAGTCATTGACGTCCCGGGAACATCAACAATAAACGCCGAGATTGGAAATCCATCCGCCAGTATTTCACAAATCTTCTGGGGCACTTTTCCAGGGCATCCACACTTTTGTGCTCCAACTTCGCAACCAGCTGCCTGCCTTGCACGTCGGACCGCTTGAGGCCAGTTGGGGCACACATCTTCAGGGGCGCCAGCGAGCGAGTAGAGCCCCGTGGGGTCAGATTTCCGGATCGGATTGCTCTTCGCGTAGCCATACGCAGGCCAAGACGCAGCTCTCGCGCCAATCGAGGCTACCGGCTCTGACTGCAAGTACCGCCCAATGCCTGGATCATAATACCGATTCCAGTTCTCAAACAAATCCGTCTCCACATCATGATATTGCCCCGGAAACCGCACTGGCCCCCAGTAGGGCTGGCCACCTTGCTGATACCGCTGGTACTCGTATCCTTCCGCGACAACACCTGTCGAAGGCTGAGTCTGCGTAGGACCCGTTGTCACCAGGACCGCCGAAGATTTCCCCTGCGCAGGCTCTACCCAGGGCGACCATACTCGCCCCTCTGCCATGGCAGTCAGCATTCCAGCCAAGACCCCGCCATCCGATTGATTACGCACCTCCACATGGGCAATACTACCGGTATCTAGCAAGTGAAACAGCGCACGCTCACGAATCACCACACCGCCATCCTCGACCACTGGCTGAATCATCTCCGCCAGAAGGCTCTCCTGGGCGGCCCCTCCATCCGACCCAGGGAGCGGGTGGAGTGATTCTTGATACAGCGATACCCGGTTGACATGACCGGACGGCTCGTAGTCCGCAGCGCCGGCCACTTTGGCGGCAGCATCGAACATCACAATCACCTTACCCAGCGCATCCGTCACAGGGAAATACACACCACATGCCGCAATCTCGCCATTTCGGTCACATCCCCCCACCGGGCTCGCGACCCGTGCCATCCCTGACGTCAGTTGTCCTCGCACAATCATGATGGGGTGCTTACCCAGCCACACATAGCTGTCATCCACGTACTGGGTAAATCCACCCACTGGCGGCAATACCGACGGATTGCCCCGGTCCACCAACAGCGCGTGATCCAGGTCGTAGAAGAACTCGTCTTCCGCAGTGCTCGGATAGCGCTTGAGTCTCCGCCTGTTCATCGCATCGTAGAAGTACTCATAGGTGCTCCCGTTGACATCGACTGAGCGGAACACCGTCTCAGAAGCTCCTCCCACGGAAGGACCATGGTTGAACGCCAGCCGGTACACAGGCGTTCCCGCCACCTCCACCCAACGCTTCTCCGTCGTGCGACCGTCCAGGTCATACAGGTACTGGAAGTCCAGCATCGCCCCAACGGCACTCCCCTTCCTGCGCTCAAGTCGATCCACCAGAGCGCCCGTGCCATGAGTCAAGCTCAGCGAAACTCCATCCTCGACCTGACTGACCCGATTCCCACGCCCATCAAACCCATAGCTCCGGGAACTGATGGTGCCACCCACGGCAGCGACATTGCCAGCGGGGCGACTTGCGCTCTTGAGCCGCCCGAGCCCGTCATACTCATACTTCACGGTCGTCGGAGTCGGACCGCCCAGCAGACACGTATCTTCCTGGATGATCTCGTCACCCTTCCAGGTGTAGGTGCGGCGATACACGTTGCCCGTACCACCTGCCCAGGAAAACCCCGTCGACGAAACCCAGACACTGCGATGCCGTCCCGTGTACTCCGAGTAGGGAGGCGCACTCTCCGTGCACGGGGCCGTGGGCGGAACAACCGCATTGTTGCCTAGCGAGTATTCCACATACAGGGAGTTCGGGGCCCCAGGTGAAGTAATCCGGTAGGACCGGAGATCCCCATAGGGCTCCCAGAGAATCTCTGAGACATTGGCAAGCGATGTCCATCCCGTCCCATTCCATCGCTCAACTTTTACGGTCTCAACACGATCCGAAGGCACGGTGGTGTAAGGATAGATTCGATACCCATACGTCACGCGGTGCCCGTAGGGGTATGTCACCGACAACAGGTCCCCGGACGTCGAATAGGCGTAGGTTGTGTGAAGGGTGCTGGCCGGAGTGTCGCTCGGGCAGGTGAAGGTCCCCCCCGTGGAGCGCCGCACCCGGATCTCCTTTGTCACCCGTCCCCACGCATCGTACGACAGCCATGTCTGCCCGAAGGAGTCGTTACGGAAGAGCATCCGTCCCTTCGTATTGACGGGCTGCGGACAGGTTGCATCAGGAGCCGCAGAGGTATCATACCCGAGCGTGTAGAGCGTTTCCGTGAGCGGAGAAGCGCCACCAACGAGCCGGGTGGCGGACAGACGCCGGCCCATCGAATCATAGGCATATGCAAGATGCTCCCCGTCCGCGACCATCTGCGGTGTCTGCTTCGCAAGGAGATTGCCACCGGCATCATAGGTGTATCGCGTCCAGCCATCACCTCCCTGCCAGGGCAGCTTGACCGCGACAAGCTGCCCGAAGTCATCATAGCGGTAGATGGACTCAGGCTGAGTACAAGTAGAACAATCGCCCCCCGAGCCCGTCGCCGGACAGCCCGTCCGCACGTTCGTCATGTTTCCGTGCGCGTCATAGGTCATGCACGTTCGCGATGCATTGCTGCGCGTCCCGATCTCCGGGTACTCATCAACGCCAGTCAACCGGTCCGCCCGGTCGTAGCTCATCGCATTACAGAGCGGAGAGACCGGCCGTCCATCCGTCGCCACGCCGCCACACAGCGCCGGCGGCGAATTGTAGGCAAGTCCAACGCCCACCAGTCGGCTCGCTCCGTCAAATAGCTTGGGACGGATATACCAGGCAGAGTTCCCATCATTCCTGCCCCCCACCTGCTCGCGCGCTGGGTTTCCGTTCGTATCCGCTTCGAAGGTCCGCATCCGGCGGGCTACGTCACCGACTTCATTCGACTGGAACAGCTCCTTGGAGAGTTTCCGGTCCGCGCGATACTCGTAGTTGACCATTTCACTCCAGCGAGAGCTGTTCAGGACCGCCTGTTTGACCCGCATGGAGAGTTTCCCCATCCAGGCGCCCGTGCAGTATCCGAAGCTCGAGCCGCGATAACAGAACCGCTCGTAGTCTCCTCTGGGGAAGTGAATGGCCGTCATCATCCCGTTGTCATACGCATACTCCCAGGTCAATCCCTGGGTCGTGATGGAAGTGACGCGATCTTCCTCATAGGCATAGACCGTTTCGACTCCATTGGGATCCGTGACCCTCTTCGGGTTTCCCCGCACGTCGTATTCCGCGTACTGGGTCTGCAGTGATGGCTGTCCTGTGCATCCAGTCACGGATGTCACTTGTGGATAGCGGATGACCTTCTTCAGCCGGTTGGCATCGGGCGTGCCCGTCCCCGCGGACCAGTACTCATACTGTGTGATGGGAATCGTCGAGTTGAGGGTTGCCGAGCAATCCGTCGCTGACGGCCCATCCGCCCAGCATGGGCCATGAATCTCCAGCACCCGCCCCAATGCATCATCCGTGGTGCCACCCGAGCACACCTGCCGTGTCAGGTAGAATGTCGCCTTGTGCTTCAGCACCGGAACCGGGGTCGAGCCCCCCGAGCCGAGCCCCTCTGTGTAGCCACTGCGGATCACCGCCTGGAGCCGGTTGGTCAATGGGTCATACACATTGCGCTGGACGGTGTCAGCGCCGCCTTGGAGGAGGGATACCCGCTTCTCCTCGACGCGAAGGCGCTCTCCCAGGACGACTCCGGCGCCGGCAGTGCTCTCCGCATAGCTGTAGCGCGTGGTCTCCAGGGCCCCGGTACCGTCAGCAGCAGTTGCCCCCACCGAAACAGAGCGGAGCTCCGGCAGCGTGGTCGCGGTGCCTCCCGCAGGAACCACCCAGTCGCGAGCCGTCCAGGCGCCGTTCCAATCCTTCTTTGCCCGATTGACGGTCGCACCGTTGGAAAGAGTGCTCCAGACATACTCTTGCATCCGGGTGCAGGTCGAACCCGTGCATCCAACCCCGATGCTCTTGACGCGCGGTGCTTTCGAGAAGGTCGTTCGCTCCTGGACATAGCGCAGCGATTCGTAGCTCCCGTACGGACTGGCATCCCCCCGAAAGCTGTATTTCTCCACCGTGCTCATGATGCTCTCAAGGCACTCCGGCGATGAGCTGGAGTCACATGGCATGGTGGAACGATCGTTCATCCTCACATTTGCTTCGAACCAGCCCGTCAGGGACTCGGAGTCGTAGGTGACGTATCCGCTCTGGTAGAGATGCCGGGTCTGGGGCGAGCCTCCACGACTGACCTTCCAGGCGGGGCTGCCATCCGTCTCCCGATACTCGTACTTTTCGGTCAATCCCTGACGCTCGGGCCAGTAGGCCTGTGCCAGCCGGCCGCCCACCTCGGTGACCGTTCCCGTAGGGGAATAGGTGTATTCAACGAGCGAAGTCGTCGCACCGGTCACCCCCACCAGTGAGACCTTGGAGAGTACGCACTCTTCACCGACCTCCGGCCGCGCGCTTGGCAGTTTCTTGTAGGTGAAGCGCAAGCGGGTGCCCTCAGCGGAGCTGACCTCATAGAGAAAGGGAACACCTGCCGTCGGGCCGGCCCCCAACCCCGGACATGTCAGGCCGGACGGATTGGCGTAGCTCAAGGTCGCGCGGGTACGAGCCAGACCGCCCGGAGCGGCATGCTGGGTGTCCTCGATTCGCGTCAAGAAGTAGCGCGTTTCGGGCGAAGCGGCGCTACCCGTCGGACTCCAGATGGCTTCAAAGAAGAAGCGTCCCTCGCCGGGCTTGTGAAGGACGAAGTAGCCAGTGGTCGGGCCGGTGCTCTCCCACACCAAGCGCGCCAAGGTCTCCGCGGAGCGCCCATCCGGCTGTGCGAGACATGACGTGGCGGAGCGGGCGCACCCCGTGAACTCCAGGCGCTTTCCACTACCCTCCCGAACTCGCCAGACTTCCCCCAAACCATTCGCAACGGGCTGGATGAAGCTGTAGAAATTGTGCCACCAGTGCAGCGATTCGCGGCTCTCCGCCGCAGCCCCAAAGGGGCGCGGCAGGTACGGGCCTCCCACTGTCCCCAGACTTTGCTGGGCAGCCCAGGTGCGCGCAGAGGAAACGTAGACGCGCTCCAGAGCGAGCCCTCCCACGGAACTCTGGATCTCCACATCCGTGACGGGATGGCGCGTGCTTCGGGCCGCGACCACCACTGGGTCGCCGACAAGTCCGGGCCCTCCCACGCCGCAGCCATTGTCATCCTCGTCGTCGCAGGCGGAATAGGGACCGACTACGCACTCCGACTTCTCGTTGATGGGCTCACCGTCCTCCGTGACGCCCTCCAAGCTCGCATTGCAGGTGCCGGTCTGGCAGATGTCATCTGGCGCCGTGCACTCCTGTCCCTTGTCACACGGCCACTTCTCGCCGGAGCAAGTCTCGCTGATGATAGCGAACTGCCCGGCCGTGGAGCTGCACTCGATGTTCGACGGGCAACAAGTGTAGAAGCCAATATCCGTATCACTCCCATTCGGAGGGAACAGGCAGCTCCCAAGATGGCATGACTTGTTTGGATCGTTGCCATTGCAAAACAGCTGATCGGGCCCGCCCTCCGCGCCAGGGCAGGTACAGGACCACTGCACCAATCCGGGAGTTCCATTCGCGCGGGGAGCGCAAAACGTAAACAAGCCCGAAGCCTGCACGGCTTCAGGAATGAGCAGGAAGCAGAACCACAGAACGGCAACGAGGTGATGGCAGCGCCCATTCCTCTTGCTTGGCCAGGAGACACCGGTGGCATGTCGAGACATGATTTCCCGATCTGACGGACGAAAATATGGATAAAAAAGGGTGCGCTACTGGGCGTCGACCCGGGGGAGGCAGATGCGCGCCGAAGGATCCGTGGGATGGACCTGCCCACATCGCCATCCCTCAGGGCAGGCGACTGAGGAATTGCAAGGCGCGGTACAGATGTAGCCCGCGTTGCGTTGAGCCCCGATGTGTACGCAGAGCCCCGACGCGCATTCGCTGGGTCCTCCGGCCGAACAGTCGTGTCCCAGCGGAGCGCCCTGGTTGGTGGTGGCCCGAAACCGATGCTCCGACAAGACAGTCACCGTCGCCGGGGAATCTGGCGGAGCGGGGGCCTTCGTCTCTTTTTCAGCGCACCCCGCAAGCAACCCTAGCGCAAGGCCCAAGAGCACCCCTTGCCGCCGTCCCATGAATTCCCGACCAACCATTTTCATTGCCCCAACGGACCTCTCGCATCTGCCTTCCTGACAGCGAGCGAGGAATTCAGCATTAGCGGGTACCTCATGGACAATTGATTTTCAAGCTTGCACTGCCTTCAAGGGTGCCATTCTTGGGGAGCAGTCCGCGCTGCTGATGCACGACGCGTCCACGCGCTGCGACGGACCTGTGACCGGGAACGGATTCAGCGGCGGGACCCACACCTATCCGCCTGCCCCCACGGCGCGGAAGCGGGCTCCAGCCCCGCCCGCCCCCCTGCCCCCCTGCCGTCAGCCGTGCCTACATGGGCCGTCCCCTCAGGGATGACCCGTCCAGGAACTGCTGCGCCCGGCCCTCTTGTGGCATATACCCACACCATGCCTTCCGCCCTCACCGCCTCCCAGATCCGCGAGGCGTTCCTCCAGTTCTTCGAGGAGCGCGCCCACCGCCGCGTGGCCTCGTCCTCGCTGGTGCCCGTCGGCGACCAGACCCTCCTGTTCACCAACGCCGGCATGGTCCAGTTCAAGGACGTGTTCACGGGCCGTGAGCAACGCGACTACCGCCGCGCGACGTCGTCCCAGAAGTGCGTACGCGCCGGTGGCAAGCACAACGACCTCGACAACGTGGGCTACACCGCCCGGCACCACACGTTCTTCGAGATGCTCGGCAACTTCTCCTTCGGCGACTACTTCAAGGCCGACGCCATCGCGTACGCCTGGGAGTTCGTGACGAAGACGCTCGGCCTGGACATCCACCGGCTCGCCGTCACCGTGTTCAACGGTGAGAACAACATCCCCTGGGACGAAGAGGCCTTCGAGCTCTGGGCGAAGCAGGGCGTGGCTCGCGACCGCATCCTGAAGCTCGGCTACAAGGACAACTTCTGGGCCATGGGCGACACCGGCCCCTGCGGCCCCTGCTCCGAAATCCACTTCCACCAGGGCGACGACATCCCCTGTGTCGAGGAGGCCGCCGGCAGGAAGTGCCAGGGCGTCGCGTGTGATTGCGACCGGTGGCTCGAGATCTGGAACCTCGTGTTCATGCAGTTCGAACGCAAGGAGAAGGACGCGCCCCTCATCCCCCTCCCCAAGCCGTCCATCGACACCGGCGCCGGCCTGGAGCGCATCGCCTCCGTCGTCCAGGGCAAGCGCTCCAACTACGACACCGACCTCTTCCAGGGCATCCTCGCCACCGTCAGCGCGCTGTGCGGCAAGCCCTACGCCCAGGAGACCGGCGCCTCGCAGCGCGTCGTCGCCGACCACGCCCGCGCCACCGCGTTCCTCGTGGCCGACGGCGTCCAGCCCTCCAACGTGGCGCGCGGCTACGTCCTGCGCCGCATCATGCGCCGGGCCATCCGCCACGGCGACACGCAGCTGGGCATCAAGGAGCCCTTCTTCTTCAAGGTCGTGGACCGCGTCATCGAGCTGATGGGCGACGCCTACCCCGAGCTGCGCGAAGGCCGCACCTTCATCCTGGAGGTCGCCAAGCACGAGGAGGAGGGCTTCCGCCGCACGCTCGACCGTGGCCTGAAGCTGATGGACGAGGAGCTGTCCAAGCTCCAGGCCTCCGGCCAGAAGCTCCTCTCCGGCGAGGTCGTCTTCCTGCTCCACGGCACCTACGGCTTCCCGTGGGACCTCACGCAGATCATCGCCCGCGAACGCGGCTACGACGTGGACCTGGAGGGCTTCAAGAAGCTCCAGGAGCAGGAGGCCGCGAGCCAGGACTTCCACGCGGAGAAGAAGCCCACCGGAGAGATCTTCCAGGGCATCCTCGCGCGCACCGCCCCCACCCAGTTCCTGGGCTACGACGGCGAGGGCCACGAGGGCGAAGGCAACGTGCTCGCGCTCGTGCAGGACGGCGTGGAGGTGCCCCAGGTGTCCGCGGGCGCCACGGTGGACGTGGTGCTGGACCGGACGCCCTTCTACGGCGAGTCCGGCGGCCAGCTGGGCGACACCGGCCGCATCGTCGCGCACGGCGGCAAGACCGTGGCGCAGGTGAAGGACGCGCAGCGCCCGGTGCAGGGGCTCATCGTCCACAGCGTGGAGGTGAAGGAAGGCACGCTGAAGGTCGGCGACATGGTGCAGACGTCCGTGGACGTGGAGCGCCGCAAGGCCATCCGCGCGAACCACTCCGCCACGCACCTGCTCCACAAGGCGCTCAAGCGCGTGCTGGGTGAGCACGTGAAGCAGGCGGGCTCCGTCGTCGCGCCGGACTTCCTGCGCTTCGACTTCTCGCACTTCTCCCCCGCCACCCAGGAGCAGTTGGAGCAGGTGGAGGACCTGGTCAACACGTGGGTGCGCGACAACGCGGATGCGCAGACGCGCGTCATGAAGCTGGACGAGGCGAAGAAGTCCGGCGCCGTGGCCATGTTCGGTGAGAAGTACGGCGACACGGTGCGCGTCGTCACCGTGCACCCGGAGTCCACGGAGCTGTGCGGCGGCACGCACGTGAAGCGCAGCGGCGACATCGGCCTGTTCAAGGTGACGAGCGAGAGCGGCATCGCGTCCGGCGTCCGTCGCATCGTCGCCGTCACCGGCGTGGGCGCGCTCCAGTTCGTGCGCGAGCAGGAGCACGAGCTCAAGAAGGTCGCGGCGCTCTTGCGCACGTCGCCCAAGGAGGTCGCCCTCCGCGTGGAGGCCACCCAGAAGCGCGTGAAGGAGCTGGAGCGCAAGGTGGAGGAGGTCGCGGTGAAGGCCCAGACGGCTTCGCAGAAGGACCTCATGGACCAGGCGCGCGACGTCAACGGCATGAAGGTGCTGGCGACGCGCGTGGACCCCGCGGACGACAAGGTGTTCCGCGGCATGGCGGATCAGCTGCGCGACCGCATCGGCTCCGGCGTGATTGCCATTGGCGGCGAGAAGGACGGCCGCGCCGTCATCCTGGTCGCGCTCACCAAGGACCTGGTGGCCAAGGGCATCAGCGCGGGCAACCTGGTGCGCGAGATGGCCAAGGAAGTGGGCGGCAAGGGCGGCGGCAAGCCCGACATGGCGCAGGCCGGCGGCCCTGACGCGGACAAGCTCCCCGTGGCGCTCGAGAAGCTCTACGAGCTGGTGAAGGGCGCGAGCCCGGCGTGAGTCCTCGCGCTTCGTCCCGGTTTCAGGCGCTCCTGACGGCGGCCCTCCTCCTGGGGGGCTGCACGAAGGAGTCCTCCATGTCCGAGCCCGGCCAGGAGGCCGACGCGCGCACGCTCCAGAAGCTGCGCGCGGAGGCGGACCGGGTGAAGCAGGGCGGAGCACCCTCGGCGCCCCGGGAGGCCGCGCGGGAGCCAGAGGAGTCGCGGCTCGCGGGCCTGGCCGCGGGGATCGGCTCCGAGGGCACGCGCAAGCTGCGGCTGCCCGAGCGCAACGACACCGTGCACGTGGACACGGTGGCGATGAAGGTCACGGGGCTGGAGGCGTCGCATTCGGTGAAGGGCGGCTCCGGCAAGGTGGGGTTGGGGCTCACGACGGAGGAGCTGTTCCTGCGCGTGGAGCTCATCACCCAGAACGTGGGCCCGGCCCCCGCGCCGCTGTCGCTGGACGGCGTGAAAGTGACGGATGCGAAGGGGCAGGCGTATCCGCTGGCGCGTGACGCGCAGGCGGTGGCGGGCACGAAGCCCCTGCCCACCACGTGGGCGCCCGAGCAACGCATGGAGCTGGTGCTGCTGTTCGAGGTGCCTCCCGAGGCCGTGCAAGACGATGGGTTGGAGCTCGTGGTGAAGGGCTCCGGCGGGGACGTGCGGATCCCCCTGCGATGACCGGGTCGGCCCCCAAGCTCCTCCCTCTGCGCATCCGACTCCCGTACACGGCGGAGGAGGAGTTCATCGAGCGGTATGGCTCGAACGTGGGGCGCGGTGGGATCTTCGTGGCCACGCGGGCGCTCAAGCCGGAGGGCACGGGGCTGGCGTTCGAGTTCGTCCTCGCGGACGGCACCCGGCTGTTGCGCGGTGAAGGCGTGGTGCTCAAGGCGCAGCCGGACGCGGGCAACGCGCGGACCGGGATGACGGTGCGCTTCACCCGGCTGGACGCCGCGAGCAAGGCGCTCATCGACCGCATCGTCTCTCGGCGCCATGGGGCCGAGGATGCCCAGGCGGTGGTGGCCTCACCTGCCGCGCCAAAGACAGACACGGTGCCGCGCCCGCCGGGGCTCGTCCGGAGAACCCCGGCCGTGAATCCGCCGCGCCCCGTGGCGTTCCCCAGTCCGGAGACAATACCCGCGACGAGCAAGGTGCCCACGCCTGCGCCGGCTCCTCCGTCACGACAGGTCGAGGTGGCTTCCGGGAACGAGCCGTGGGCTCGCGCGGCGACGGCGAAAGCGTCCATGACGTTGCCGGCCGTGCAGATTCCTGCCGCCGTCGCGACGCCGGTCCTCGCGGATCCCGATGAGCCGGTGTCGCTGTTTCCTGAACAGGGGGACGAGGAAGCAGAGGAGGAACTCGCGCCGCTTCCGGATGTGAGCCCTTCGCGGAAGGCGCGAAAGGATCCGTCGGGGACAGGGGTGCAACGGGCGACGCAGGAGATGTTCACCGTCCGCCCGTCGCCTCCGGGGTCCTCCGAGGGGACGATACCGGAGCGGTTCCCAGCCGCTTCCGACACGTTCTCCGCGGTGCAGGCGTCTCCGGCCGACACCGGTTCGACGGGGCACGGTGAGGCCCTGGCTTCGTCCGAGCCGGACGTGAACCCCTCCTCGGCTCCGGCATCCGTGGAGTCGTCCGGCACCGCTGATGCGCACGGCACGGATGCGTTCGCCGCGTCGGAAACCGGCCACGACCGTGCAGACTCGTCTTCATGGGAGCCGGTTCCGGCCGAGTCCTCCGGAAACACGGACGGCATTGGCGCGGACGCGCCCACTGCGCCAGACCGTCCGGAGCCGCAGGACTGGGAGCAGACTTCGCCCGCGCCCTTTGGCGACACCGCGAGCATCGCGGCGGATCCGTTCACCGCCACCGAGCCCGAAGGTCTCACCGCGGCTCCTTCCTGGGCTCCGGCTTCGTCTGACGAGACCCTTGGGAACGTGGCAGCGGATCCATTCGCCACCTCCGCATCGTGGGACACGTCGCCTGGCGAGGCCGCTGGGAATGTCGAAGCGGATGGAGTCCCCACTCCGGGGCCTGACAACAGCGGAGAGGCGAGCGCTTCCTGGGACCAAGCGTCGCCGCTTGTCGAGGCGGACGACGGCCGTGGGCGGACGCAGTCCTGGGAGCCAGCATCCCCAGAGACTCAGTCCGCGTGGGCTGCCCCTGTCGCGGATGACGGGCTCCACGAGGCACCGCCGGCTGACAGCTTCACGCCTGGGTTCGCGGAAGAAGACGCATCCGACTCCTTCGGCTTCGTCCCCGCGCCGGTGGATTCGTTCGACCCGAATGCCGTGCTCGGGGATGCGCACGTCCCTGAACAGTCACAGTGGGCCTCCCCTGCGAACACGGACGAGGCCGGCGACGCGGAAGCAGGGCCAGCCCTCCTCTCGTTCCCACAAGGAACGGGAGCATCCGCGCCTGCGTTCGCGGGCAGCGTAACGGGTACGCCCAGCGAGACAGGACCGTCGAGCGCTCTCGCGGCGACAACGCCCCCCGAGGAGGCGTCGAGCGAGGTCGAGCAGTCCCTCGAGTTCGATGTCGATCTCAGCCTGGATTCAGACGAGGAGCCTTCTTCGCCAGAGGGCGGCTCCTCGGCCATGCCGGCCCTCGACGGCATTCCGGGATCCGCACGGCCCGAAGTGGTACATGCGACGGCGCCGGTCGCGGCTCCACGTCAACTGGAAGCCGAGCGACTTCGCGCATGGGGCATCGACCCAGAGTCCACTCCTCACGGAGCGAGCGACGCCGCCGAGGAGGTGGACCCGTTCACCGCCGCGCTTGAGCAGGCTGTCGAAAAACCGGGGCCGCCATCACGATTCGATGAGCCAGGTTCGGGCACCACGACCGAGGTGCTGGAGTCGGACACGGAGGTCGTGTCCGAAACGCAGTTGCTCACGTCCACGCTGGCCGAGGCACCAGCCGAGGACGCATGGACCGCTCTCGTCGGAGCATCCGCACCTCCGGAAGTCCTTCCGGATGCAGCGCTCGCGGCTGAAGACACGCCCCCCTCCGAGGCCGCGGAGGTGCTGGATGAGGACGCATTCCTCCCGGCTCCATCGGTCTCTCAAGAACAGGCGCCGGTCTTCTTGGGGGATGCGGAGGAAGCATGGCCCATATCCGAGGCCGATTCCGTCCTCGCGTCGGAACACGAAGAAGGCCCCCCCGCTTTCGCGCCATCCCTCGCGTCTGACGAGACGATCCCTCCATCCGACGATTCCGAAGCCACACATGACGCTGAGATGGCGCCTGCGAATGCGCCCCAGGATGCGTCGGCAACCGTCACGTCCCCGTTTGAAGCCGAGTCCTGGGGGCCCACGGTCCAGGAGGGTGTTTCGCCTCTCGAAGAGGCGCTTTCAGCGTCCTCCATGCCGCCAGTCTTCGCGACAACGCTCGCGGACGACTTGGACCGGGAGGAGGAGTCGCCATCCTCTGTCACGCAGCCTGCGCCCGCCACGAGTGGGCTTGCCGCACCGGCAAGCGCGACAGCATCTTCCTCAGACGCATCGCCGTTGGACGCTTCGGTCTTGGGCAGGGTTGGTTCCGACACGAAGTCGGTCGGCGAGGGAGCTCCTGCCGAGACACGCGATTGGGATGAGGTCGTACCTGCGGTCACAGTGTCCCAGGTCGCGACCCATCCGGCGGATGGCCACGCGGCTGCATCCATCGCACCGGCGCCCTCAGACGAAGCCACGTCTCCGGGACGGGAAAGCTCGGCCGTGGCTGCGGCACTGGCAGCTCCGAGCGAGGCCACGCATCTCAGCCAGAGCACATCCGCTCTAACGGAACGCACTGCCGCTGCGACGGCGGTGCCACCTCCGAACGAGACCACGCGACTCAGCGAGGGCGTATCTGCCCCAGCAGAAGGCACAGCTTCCGGCGCGGCACTGCCGCATCAGGATGTCGCCTCATCACTCAGCGAGCGCGCGTCCACTCCGACCGAGAACACAACAGTCCTCGCTGCGGCACCGCAGCAGCAGGACGCCGCCTCACGACTCAGCCCGCGCGCCTCCGCTCCAGCGGAGAGCACAACTGCTTCGGCGCTACTGCATGAGGGCGAATCCTCACCGCTCAGCGCGACTGCGGCTCCCTCGATAGCGAGCTTGGCAGCCGATGCGGCACTGACTCGTCCAGACAAGTCCGCACCGGGCGACGCAAGCGCCTTCTTCCCAGAGGCAGGCTCGGCCTCGACACTGGCACAGCCGCATCCGGACGAATCCGCGCCGCTCAGCGAAAACACTTCTGGCACGGCGGAGCACACGGCTTCAGTGCTCGCGCTGTCGCATCCCGACAAAGCCGCACTGCGCGGCGAGGACGCATCTGGCTTAACGGAGACCACGGGCTCCACGCGTGAGCAGTCGTATCTGAACACAGCCGCACCGCCCAGCACGAGCGCCGCTGTCCCAGCGGAGCGCACGGACTCTGTTGCAGCACTGTCACGTCCGGATAAATCCGCCCCTCTCAGCGCGAGCGCATCCGCTGATGAAGAGCACACGGTCGACGCCTCGGCACAGCTGCATCCGCACGAGTCCGCTCCGCGCAGCACAGGCGCCCCTGTCGCGACGGAGCGCACGGACGTCACATCAGCGCTGCCGCATCTGGACAACTCCGGCTCTCTCAGCACGAGCGCATCAGCTGCCGAGGAGCGCACGAGCTCCGCTTCGACACTGCCTCATCCGCACGAAGCCGCTCCGCTCAGCACGAGTGCCCTTGTCCCAGCGGAGCGCACGGACTCCGATTCAGCACTGCCGCATCCGGACAAAGCCGTCGCGCTCAACACAGGCGCATCGGCTGACAAAGAGCGCTCAACCGCCGCCTCGGCACAGCCGCATCCGCGCGAAGCCGTTCCGCTCGGCACGGGCGCCCCTGTCCCAACGGAGCGCACGAACTCCGCTTCAGCACGGTCGCTTACAGACTCCTCAGCCACTCGCAACCCGAGCGCATCCGCTGACGAAGAGCGCACGACCGCCGCTTCGGAACCGCCGCATCCGCGCGAAGATGCTCCGTTCGGCACGAGCGCCCCTGTCCCAACGGAGCGCACGGACTCCGCTTCAGCACAGTCGCATCCGGACTCCTCAGCTCCTCTCAGAACGAGCGCATCATCTTCTGCTGAGGAGCGTACGACCGCTGCTTCGGCTCTGAACGAAGCCGCACCGCTCAGCGCGAGCGCTGCTGTCCCAACGGAGCGCACGGACTCCGATTCAGTGCTGCCGCATCCGGACACCTCCGCGCCCCGCAGCGCGAGCGCTGCTGTCCCAACGGAGCGCACGGACTCCGCTTCAGTGCTGCCGCATCCGGACACCTCCGCGCCCCGCAGCACGAGCGCTGCTGTCCCGACGAAGCGCACGGACTCCGCTTCAGCGCTGCCGAATCCGGAGAACTCCGCCCCCCTCAGCACAAGCGCATCAACCACCACGCAGAGCACGGACTCCGCTTCAGCGCTGCCGAATCCGGATAACGCTGGTCCCCTCGGAGCAAGCGCATCCATCCCGGCGGAGCCCTCGCCCTCCGCATCGGCACCGCCGCCCCCGGACCCGGGTTCAACTCCCAGCACGCGCCCATCCGCCTCACCGGCGAGCACCGCCTCCGCTTCGGAACTGCCTCTCCCGAACGCCTCCCCACCGCGCAACACGGCCACATCGGCCCCCACTGAAAGCACGACCTCCGCGTCCACACCGCCGCAGCAGGACAACGGCGCGAGCACGACCTCTCTTCCGCCTCTCGCTCCATCCACGGAAGGTGTCTCGCCTCCCGCCAGCGCCACCGCGTCCACACCGTCCCGCTCGGAGTCCTCCGTCACGGCGCGCGAAGCCGCGCCCCCTCCCACGGAGCCCGCGCAGAGCCGCGCCTCGGACGCCCCCACCGCGCGCAGCCGCCGTCGCACGTTCTTCGACCTCGCCCCCGCCGTCCCCTCCACCACGCCGGCCGCGGCGGAGGTCGTGCTCGGCATCGACGTGGGCACCTCGCACGCGCGCGTCGCGGCCTTCATCAACGGTGTCGCAACCCCCATCCCCCTCCCCGGCACCGACAGCACCGGCCTCCCCTCCGTCATCGCGATGGACAGCGCCGGAGCATTCCAGGTCGGCACCGCCGCCCTCGCCGAAGCCGCCCGCGATCCCCGCCGCGCAACATCCGGCCTCAAGCGCCTGCTCGGCGTACGCGCCCGCTCCCCCCACCTCCGCTGGCTCGCCCCACAACTGCCCTTCCCCGTCGCCACCGACCTCCACGGCGACGCAGGCGTGGAGTTCGACGGCCGCGTCGTGGCGCCCACCCTCCTCACCTCGATGCTCCTGCGCGAGCTGCGCCAGGCCGCCACCACGTACCTCGGCCGCAAGGTGACGCGCGCCGTCCTCTGCGCGCCCTCTCACTTCACCGAACGCCAGCGCGCCGCCCTGCGCGAAGCCGCCACCCTGGCCGGCCTGGACGTACCTCGCGTGCTCACCAACAGCGCCGCCGCCGCGCTCGCGTACGCGCACGGCCGAGGCCTGGCGCGCAAGCGCGTCCTCGTCGTGGACCTGGGCGGCGGTGGCCTGGAGGTCTGCGTGGTGCAAGTCACCGGCGACGACCTGGAGGTCGTCACCACCGGCGGCGACCCCACCCTGGGCGGCATGGAGTTCGACGCTCGCATCGCCGAGGCGCTCGTCAGCGACCTCGCCGAACAGGGCCACCCCCGCCCTGAACACCCGCTCGACTGGGGCCCCCTGCGCACCCTCGCGGAAGCCACCAAGCAGACCCTCTCCACCCAGAACTCCGTGGACGTCGCCCTGCCCACCGGCCGCGGCCCCACGCTGGATCGCGAGCGCATGGAGGCCCTCACCGCCGACCTCGCCCAGCGCGTCGTCTCCGTCACCCGCGAGGTGCTGGAATCCAATGCCCTGTCCCCCCAGGGCCTGGATGCCGTCCTCCTCGTGGGCGGACAGTCCCGCGCGCCGCTCGTGCGCCGCCGGCTGGAAGAGAGCCTGGGCGTCCCCGTGCGAGAGGACGACGTCGACGGCCGCACCGCCGTGGTGCGCGGCGCCGCGCTGCTCGGCCACGCCCTGCTGCTCGCCGAAGTGGGCAGGCCCGCCGCCAGCGTCTCCGAAGTGCTCACCGCCCCCATCGGCGTCGCCGAGGACGCCGGCGTCTTCCGCCGCGTGCTGGAGCGCAACACCCGCCTGCCCACGGCCAAGACCCTGGTCATCCCCGTCACCGCCCCCGGCCCGCTGGCGCTCGCCTTCTTCCAGGGCACCGCCCCCACCGCCGTGGAGAATGAATGGCTCGGCGCCCTCTCCCTCACCGTGGAGCGCCCCGGTGAGGTGGAGGTGCACCTGGAGCTGTCCACCGACGGCACCCTGGCCTTCAGCGCCACCCTGCCCGGAGCGAAGCGTCAGCCCGTGGCGCTCGCGACGGAGGACCTGGACGACGCGACCCGGGATGCCCTCATCGCTCGCTCGCCCTTCCACACCGCCCCCGAAGCGCGCCCGAGCGGCCTGCTGTCCGGCCTGAAGAAGCTCTTCGGCCGCCGTTAGCGGGCGGGGCGCTCGGCCCCCCTCCCGCCTCCGTCCCACGGGCAGGTGCTGCGTCTGGCCCCCGCGTCCCAGCTTCCATTCCAGGTCTCACCCTTCACGGCATCGGGAGGAACCCGGACATGAGACGGACTTCGATGGTGGCAGGTCTGGTGGCGGCCGGTACATGCGTGGCGAGCCCGGCCTTGGCGGCGGTGGATGCAACCGAAGTGTCGCGCAAGCTCAGCTACAGCCCGGAGGACGTCGAGGCCGGCGTGGACGTGCGCGTGGGCCTGGGCGGCTTCACCAGCGAGCTTGGCAGGGAGACGGGAGTGGGCCCCCTGTTCAGCATCAACGCCACCGCCCAACCCTGGAAGTACATCGGCGTGGAGGCCGGCTACGAAGGCCAGCGAATCCCCATCGATGACTCGCGCGTGCCCAGCGGCAACCAGATCTGGCGCAACAACGCCACGGTGATGGGCAAGCTGGGGCCGGTCATCCACCACCGGTTCCACCCCTTCGTCGGCGTGGGCCTGGGCCTGAGCTACCTGCACTCGTCCGACGGCTCGCGGAGCGTCTACAACAACGACTGGCAGACGGAGCTGCCGCTGTCGGCGGGGCTCGATTACCGCGTGGGCAACCTGTACACCGGCGTGCGCACGACCTTCCGCTTCCTCGGGGGCGAGAACCTGTTCAGGATCCCCGACACCAACTCGGACGCGAAGGGCAACCTCTTCAACGGCAACCTCACCGTCGGCGGCACCTTCTGAGCCGTCCGTGACCCAGGGCCCGCGTCCCCGGGACGACGAGCGCGCTTCCCGCCCTCACAGCTCGAAGCGCGTCATCAACGTCTCCGGACGCGGGTCCTGAGCCCACGCGTCCAGCACGTCCTGCGCGGGCGACCGCCCCGAAGCCGCCACCGCCTCCAGCGGCGCCAGCAGCGGCACGTCCAGCGGATCCAACCGCTGCAGTCCCCGCTTCGCGATGGCCACCATCTCCGCGGCCAGTCCGTGCAGCGCGCGCGAGCCCAGCTTCCCAGCCAGTCCCTCGCGGCGCGCGGTGTCATGGAAGGCCAGGTGCTCCGTGAAGCTCAGCCGGGGCAACAGCTGCTCCGCCTCGCTCAGCGCCTGCGCGTCGTAGAGGATGCCGCGCCAGAGCGCCCCCAGGGCCCCCGTCATCGCCGCGCTGCTACAGTCCGCACCGCGCACCTCCAGCACCTTCTTGAGCCGCACCTCCGGGAAGAGCGTGGACAGGTGGTCCGTCCAATCCCCCATGTCCGGCGGCTTGCCCTCGTAGCCCTCCGTCAGCAGCTGGCGGAAGGTGAGCTTCGGGTGGCGGTACTCGCCCTCGCGGCGCAGGAACAGGAGCGGCGCGTCCAGCGCCCAGTCCACGTACGCCTGGTAGGAGAAGGAGCCGTCGAACCAGGACGGCAGGTAGCCACACCGCGTGGGGTCCACCTCTTCCCAGACGCGGCTGCGGAACGACATGTAACCGGACGGCTTGCCCTCCACGAGCGGGCTGTTGGCGTACAGCGCGACGAGCAGCGGCGACAGACGCGCCACCGTCACCGTCTTCTTCACGCAGTCCGCCTCGTCCGCCCAGTCCAGCGACACCTGCCCCGTGGACGTCATCAACATCATGTTCAGCGCCAGCCGGCCGCGCTCCGGCAGCGTGCGCCGCATCACCTGGTAGCGCGTCTTGGGCATCCACGGCATCTCGCCCGTCGTGCCCACCGGCCGGTACCCCAGCGCCACCAGCCGCAGCCCCAGCTGCGAGGCCGCCGCCTTGGTCTCCTTCAGGTGCTCCAGGTTCTCCTGGTGCGCCTCCCGAGCCGTGTGGAAGGGGCTGCCGGACAGCTCGAACTGACCGCCGGGCTCCAGGGAGATGGCCGCCATCCCGCGCTGCAGCGCGATGACCGGGGACTGGGGCGTCTCCCGGAAGGGCTCGTAGCCCCCCGGCGCGATGCGCTCCAACAGCGCCCCCACCCCGTTCGGTCCCTCATAGGGCACGGCCTGGGCGGAACCCACGGGGTAGATGAACTTCTCGTGCTCCAGCCCGAGCCGGTGCTCGGCCCGGGGCTTTTCCGCCTTCCGGAGCTCTTCCACCAGGGGGGCGGCGGACGTGAGGGGCTCGGAGGCCACGCGCTTGAGGTCGAGGGACATGAGGGCGCCCTATATAACGGGGCTCGTTGGCCTTGCCCTCATTTGAGCACCCCGCCCCCATGCCTCCCGCGCCCCCCACCCCCACCCTGTCGCCCCAACCCCATCTGTTGGATTTCTTCCAGGGCGTGGGGGTGCTCGGCCGCGCCTTCCAGCTCCTGTTCCGCTCCCGCCGCCTCTTCCTCCTGTCCAGCCTGTGCGCGGCCCTCACCACCGTCGCCCTGGTCGGCGTGGGGGTCCTGCTCTACCGCTACGCCCCCGGACTGCTCGAATCCGTCTGGACCCGCCCTGAGTCCTGGTACGGCCGCGTCGGCTGGTACATCGCGCTCGTCTTGGGCTCGCTCGTCGCGTGGGTGGTGGGCGCCAACGTGGTGCCGCCCCTGCTGGTGGCCCCCTTGCAGGACCCGCTGTCGGAGGCCACCGAGGCCGAGTGTGGCGAAGCGGACGCTGGCGCCTCGCCCGTCTCCTTCCTGCGGGGGCTGACGACAGGGCTGTTGCACACGCTCGCCCGCATGGCCCTGCTGCTGCTGGGGCTGGCGCTGCTCCTGCCGCTCAACGCCGTGCCGGGCGTGGGCAGCGTCGTGTTCACCGTGCTGGCCAGCCTCTGGACGATGCTCTGGATGGCCGCTGAACACCTGGCCGCGCCCATGACGCGCCACCTCTACCCCTTCGCCCAGGTGCGCCGCATGCTGCGCGAGCGCCGGGCCCTGTGCCTGGGCTTCGGCGCGGGCGTCTACGTGCTCCTCTGGGTGCCCATCCTCAACACCTTCTTCCTTCCGGTGGCCATCATTGGCGGCACCCTCCTGTACCGGGCCCTGCGCGCGGCCGGAGACCTGCCCCCGCCACCGGATGCGATCGGACCCGCCACCCCCCGGGCCGGGGCCCCTGCGCCCCCCTCCTCCCTGGCGAAATAAACGGGAGGGCCGGGTGTCCGTACGTCCAAGCCCTCCGGGAACGCATTGCCTGCGGCAGACGTTCTCGGTCGCTAGTGACAAGGCCACGCCTTGAAGCACCTGGAAGCCGTGATTAGGCTTGCCCGGCCGCTGCCAGGCCCTTGGCTCACGTCGAACCGTTCGGATTCACAGGGCTTTTCACGCATCACCCGGGGCGCCACTCGCGTCCCAGCTGGGATGAACCGCATGCCGCGTATCTTCCGCCGCATCACCGCTGTCGCCGTTCTGTTGGGGGCCTGGGCATTCGCGGGCAGTGACCGCGCACCCCTCCCGCTCACCGTGGGAATAGCGGAGGCGGGGCAGGACTCCTGGGACGGCGCCCTGCCATCTGCCAGCAAGAGCGAGAAGGCCCCTCACGACCTCAACAGCCTGCGCGTGCTGACGAAGGTCATCCTCTACGTGAAGGAGAACTACGTCGACCCGAAGCGGGTGAAGCCCAAGGAGATGATGATCGCCTCCCTGGAGTACGTGGAGAAGAGCGTCCCGGACGTGCTCGTGGACGGCAACGCGGAGACGGGCAAGCTCAACGTCAACGTGAACGGGAAGCAGAAGGAGTTCGACATCTCCCACGTGGACTCCCTGTGGAAGATGTCCTTCGCGCTGAAGGACGTGTTCGACTTCCTGTCGAAGAACATGCGCCCCATCGAGGAGACGCGCGACATCGAGTACGCGGCCGTCAACGGCATGCTCTCCACGTTGGATCCGCACTCGGTGCTGCTGCGCCCGGAGCTGTACCGGGAGATGAAGCTGTCCACCAAGGGTGAGTTCGGCGGCCTGGGCTTCGTCATCCAGATGAAGGAGGGAAACCTCACCGTGGTGAAGGTGCTGCCCAAGACGCCCGCGGCGCGCGCCGGCATCCAGAAGGACGACCGCATCAAGAAGATTGGCGAGGAGTCCACCGTCAACATGGACCTCAACGAGGCCGTGTCCAAGCTGCGCGGCCCGGTGGACAGCCGCATCACCATCACCGTGGAGCGCGACGGCTGGGACAAGCCGCGCAACATGACGGTGGCGCGCGCCATGATTTCGATTGAGTCCGTGCAGCACAAGCTGCTGGCGGGCGGCGTGGGCTACGTGCGCCTGAAGAACTTCCAGGGCAACACCACGCGCGACCTGGAGTCCGCGCTGGCGGAGATGCGCAAGCAGGCGGACGCCAAGGGCGGCTTCAAGGGCCTCGTGCTCGACCTGCGCGGCAACCCGGGCGGCCTCCTGGAGCAGGCCATCCAGGTGTCGGACACGTTCCTGTCCAAGGGCACCATCGTCGCAACGGTGGGCTTCAGCGACAAGCTGCGCGAGGAGAAGCGCGCGCGCCCCACGGAGGGCGAGGAGTCCTACCCCATCGCGGTGCTGGTGAACGCGGGCAGCGCCTCCGCCTCTGAAATCGTCGCGGGCGCGCTCAAGAACCTGGACCGCGCGGTCATCATCGGGCGGCAGACGTTCGGCAAGGGCAGCGTGCAGGTGCTCTATGACTTCCCGGACGACAGCGCGCTCAAGCTGACCATCGCCAAGTACCTCACGCCGGGCGACGTCTCCATCCAGGAGGTCGGCATCGTGCCGGACATCCAGCTCGTGCCCACGCGCGTCACCGCGGACCGGGTGGACGTGTTCGCGCCCCGGAAGTCCATGGGCGAGGCGGACCTGGACCAGCACTTCGGCAACCCGGACTCCACCACCATCGCCAAGAAGCGCGAGGAGGTGCTGGACCGCGAGAAGCCGGGCACCAGCCTCAAGTACCTGAAGGTGGAGGAGAAGGCCGTCCAGGCCGCCGCCGCCAAGAAGGAGGAGCCCAAGGAGAAGGTCGCGGCCAAGGGCGCCAAGGACAAGAAGGAGCACGGGGAGAATGATCCGCTGCTGGACGTGGACGTGGCCGGCCGGGGCGAGGACCTGGACGACCAGCTGGACGCGGAGGCCCAGGAGGAGATCAAGGAGGACTTCGAGGTCCAGTTCGCCCACGACTTCATCGTGCGCGTGCCGGCCGTGAAGCGCACCGAGCAGCTCAAGCAGGGCAAGACCTTCGTGGAGCAGAAGCGCCAGGAGGAGGAGCAGCGCATCAACAACGCCATCGCCGCGCTGGGCCTGGACTGGAGCCCCGGCCCCACGCCGAAGAACGTGCAGCTGGACGCCAGCTTCTCCCCGGGCAACGACGCGAAGATCAACGCCGGCGACGCGCTGGACATGGTCATCAACGTGGAGAACAAGGGCACGGAGCCGCTCAAGCGCGTGCGCGGGTGGACGGAGAGCGACAACGCGTTCCTCGACCGCCGCGAGTTCCTCTTCGGCGCCATCGCGCCGGGGGAGAAGAAGTCCTGGAAGGTGCAGGTGCGCCTGCCCAAGGACCTCACCAGCCGCCGCGACGACGTGAAGGTGAAGCTGTTCGACGACAACGGCCCGCTGCGCGACACGCTCGTGTCGGAGCTGTCCTTCGTGGAGCTGCCCCGCCCCGCGTTCGCCTTCAACTGGCAGGTGGTGGATGACTGCGCCGAGTGCAACGGCGACGGCGTCGTGCAGCGCGGCGAGGACGTCACGGTGGTGATGGACGTCACCAACACGGGCGTGGGCCCGGCGCTGGACTCGTTCGCGCAGATCAAGAACGGCGGCGACGCGAACATCTTCATCGAGAAGGGCCGCTTCAAGCTGGGGGAGATCAAGCCCGGCGAGACGAAGACGGCGCGCTTCCAGGTGTCCCTGAAGAAGGGCTACAAGGGCGACACCTTCCCGCTGAAGCTGGCCATCCTCGACGAGCCCCTGGAGGAGTTCGTCCTGGAGAAGCTCCAGCTGCCCGTGAAGGACGGCCCGGTGGCCCCGCTGGAGGTGAAGAAGGGCCTGGTGAAGCTGTCGGACAAGGCGGAGCTGTTCGGCGCGCCCACCGCGGACGCCCGTCCGGTGGCGAAGCTGCCCCAGGGCGCGACGCTGGCCATGGAGGCCACCACCAAGGGCTTCTACAAGGTCGCCCTGGACAAGGACCGCTTCGCCTTCGTGCGCACGCAGGACGCGAAGGAAGTGAAGACCGGCAAGGCCGCGGCGCCCAAGACGGTGGCGTGGACCACCACGCACCAGCCGCCGGACATCAAGCTGGACGTGGACCCCTCGCACGGCGGCGTGGTGGTGAACGGCGACAAGTTCACCCTCTCCGGCGTGGTGAAGGACCCCAACGGCCTGCTGGACGTCTACGTGCTGGTCAACGACCAGAAGGTCTACTTCAAGGCCGTGGACCCCAAGGGCGGCGAGCCCAACACGCTGAAGTTCACCTCGGACTTCGCGCTCAAGGAGGGCAACAACAACGTGCTGGTGGTGGCCCGTGAGAGCACCGAGTTCGCCAGCCGCCGCACCCTGGTCATCCGCCGCCGTCCGGCGGAGGTGGCCCAGAAGGTGACGACGCCCGCCGCCGCGGCGGTGACGCCGGTGAAGCCGCGCCAGCAGTAGTCCCCGGGCAGGCCCGCCGGAGCGCCTGACCCTCGGGCGGCTCACTTCCAGTGGACACCCTCCCCTTCCGGGAGGGCGTTTCCCTGGAGGAGGGCCGCCCGTTTTGTTGACGCTTCACCGAGCGCCGATTTAGGGTCCGCGCAGGTGGGCGCCCGCTGGCCGGCATGCGTCCCGGAGGCGTGATTCCCCCATGCGGACGTTCAGTCGGTGGCTGGTGCTCGCGACGGCGCTGTCCGGGGCCGCGGCCCACGCGGACGACAACGACCTGTCCATTGCCCGTTTCGGCGTCGACCGCCGGGGCTCGACCCCGGTCATCACCGGCACGGAGTTCGCGGAGGCCAGCGCGGACTTCCGCGCCTTCGCGCGCACGTTCGGCGCGGTGATGTCCTCCGCGAACCTGATGCCTCCCCGCACCACGGGCCACTCGGGCTACGCGTTCAACGCGGAGCTGTCCGTGGTGTCCCTCCCGGACAGCGTGGCGCTGCCCACGGAGCGGGCGCAGCCGGGCTCCGTGCTGGTGCCCTCCCTCCACGTGCGCAAGGGCCTGCCCTTCTCGCTGGAGCTGGGCGGGCGCGTGGGCTGGGTGGAGAAGAGCAGCATGGTGACGGCCACCGGCGAGCTGAAGTGGGCCGTCAACGAGGGCTTCACCTACCTGCCGGACGTGGGCCTGCGCCTGCACGTGACCAAGCTGTTCGGCGCGCACGACCTGGACCTCACCACCACGGGCCTGGACATCGGCGTGGGCAAGCAGTTCCCCCTGGGCGGCATGGTGACGCTGACGCCCTACGGCGGCCTGGACCTCAACTTCGTCAGCGCCACGACGCGCACGCTGGACTTCGACCCCACCCGCACCGTGGCGGACACGCAGGGCAACGACTCGCGCGACGCGCTGATCAACACCGCCTCGTACACGCGGGTGTCCGCGGGCGACAACCTCACCCCGCGCTTCTACGCGGGCGCGCGCTTCATTGGCGGCGCGCTCCAACTGGGCGCGGAGGTCTCCATCACCAGCCTGGGCAGCTTCGACCAGACCGGTGCGACCAGCCGCGACCTGCCCTCCGTCTTCGCCTTCAACACGACGTTGGGCCTGGACTTCTAGCTACCGCAGGGCCTCGCGCACGCGGCCCGGGCGGTTGGTGATGAGGTAGGAGACGCCCATCTCGCGCAGCGTCCTGGCGCGCTGGGGGTCGTCCACCGTCCATGCCGCCACGCGCAGCCCGGCGTCCTTCCACGCGGCCACCCGCTCCGGCGTGCACGCCTCGTGGAAGGGGTGCACCGAGTGCGACGACACCAGCGGGCTGAGCCCGTACGCCTGGAGCACCCAGGGGCGATCCGGGTCGATGAGGAAGCCCCGGCGCAGCGAGGGGTCCGCCGCCGCCAGCCGGAAGAGGCACAGCGGGTTGAAGCTGGACACCACCACGCGGCTCGCGAGGTCCCGGTCGCGCACCAGCCGGGCCACGGCCGCGGCCAGACCGCCGTCATCGAACCGGTCGCACTTCAGCTCGATGTTGACGAGGAAGTGCTCCGGCAGCGCGTCCAGCACGTCCTCCAGGAGCGGGATGCGCGCGGGGGCGAAGCCCAGGGACGTGCCCACGTCCGCGCGGGAGAGCTTCCACCAGGGCGTCGTACGCACCTCCCACGGCTGCCCGGCGAGCCGGTCCAGGCGCTCGTCGTGGCACACCACCACCTCGCCGGAGCCGCACACCATCGCGTCCAGCTCCACGCCGTCCGCGCCCTGGCGCACGGCCTCCGTGAAGGCCTCCAGGGTGTTCTCGGGGGCGTCGGCGCTGGCACCACGGTGAGCGAGCAGGAGCATGGGACGCGCAGTGTCGCCTGGAACCGGCGCCGGGCGCAGTGTCGGGGACGGGCGGGCGTCCAGGGGTGGACGCGGGCACGGCTTGCCTCGCGGGTGGGTTTATTGCAGTGTCCGAAGCATGCTGGGCCTCGGAGAATTCATCGTCCTCGGCTTCGTCCTGCTGGTCGTCTTCTCGGCCGCCCGGATGGGGCAGCTGGGCAACGCGGTGGGCAAGTTCGTCTACTCCTTCCGCAAGGCGTCGCGCGGCGAGGACCTGGTGGACGTGAAGCACCTGCCCGGTTCACGCCGGGGCAGCACCGACGCGGACTTCACCGAGGGCGGCCCCAAGGACCCTCGCGCCTAGAACTCCTCGCCGCCCGGGAGCACCAGTGGACCGGGCGGGCTGCCGGGCGCTGGCGCCAGGAGCAGGCGCGCGGCCTGCTGACGCAGGGCGGGGAGCAGTCCGGCGTCGTCCACCAGCTCGCGCAGGTCCGCGGAGTTGAGCAGCGGCACCAGCTTCGCGCCCACTTCGGGTGGCAGGTACGGGTTGAAGGCGAGCGCGCGGCGCACCTTGTGCCGCACGGACCAGCGCGGTGACTTCCAGATCTCGACGAGCGGCTCCGGACGGGCGGGCCTGCGCGCGGCGATGCGCACCACCAGGTCCTCCGTGAGGCGCGGGTTGATGAGCACGTTGCGCAGCACGGCCGGGTTGCTGACGGTGGCCAGGCGCGACAGCACGTCCGGGTCGCGCGTCAGGCGGGCCTGCTGCTTCAGGTGCCCCAGGGACTGGTGCGCCGCGAGGGCGTCCGCGCGGGCCGCCGCGTCCGCGTCCAGCTCCTTGCGCGCGGGGCCTCGGGCGAAGAGGTCCGCCACCGCCTCCAGGGACTGCACGTGGGCCATGCGCCGGAGCGCCTCCACGTGGGGGATGTGCTCGGCCTCTTGATCCAACGCGGCCAGGAAGTCCGACAGCACGCAGGTGGCGGGGGCCTGCCCGGCGCGGGACAGGGACAGCAGGTGGCCGATGAGCTCGTTCGTGTCGAACGGCTCACGCCGGGCCATTTCGCGCGCGGCGGCCTTGCGGCGCACCGTGGCGCCTCCGCCCAGGGCGTGCAGGTTGCGCGCGAGCGCGCGGGCCTCCTCCAGGGTGGACATGTGGGCTCAGCCTCCCGTGCGGTCCGCCGTGGGTTCGGAGGGTGCGGGCTCCAGCGTCACCTCCAACCGGAAGCCGCTGAGGTCCGCGGGGAACTCCTGGAACACCACGAGGAAGGGCACCTTGCCCCCCGGGGGCACCGGGAGGGCGGCCGCGTCCATGCGCTGGCGGAGCGCGGTGGCGTCCTCGCGGGTGGTGACGGCGTGCAGGTCCTCCGGCGTGGCCAGCGCGCCCGCGAGCCCTTCCGAGGAACGCACCCGCTGATCTCCGTCGAACAGGGCGGCGCGCACGCGCACGGCGGCGGCGGCACCGGTGCGGTTCTCCGCCTCCCCGCGCACGATGAAGAGCATGCGGCCGTCGCGCGTCTCGTACAGGCCGTTGGACACGTCGCTGGCGATGAACGGGCGGGACGGCGGGAGCACCAGCGTGCGCAGCCGGTCCGGGGACAGCGTGGTGGGGTCCACCCTGCCGTCGCGAAGGTAGACGGTGCCCAAGGCGCCCAGGGCCACGACCAGCGCGGTGGCGACGGTGAGGTTGACGACGAAGCCCGTGAGCTTCCGCGCGCGGCCGGGCAGCCGGCGCTGGGGCATGCCCACGTCCTCCATCCGGGCGGACGGCTTGTTCACCGTGACGGCGGGCCCCCCGCGCATGTTGGCCAGGTCCACCACCTCGCGGCGGGGCGTGGTGATCTTGAACGGGTCGCCGTCGTCGTATGCCGGCACGTCGCCCAGCAGCGAGATGCCGCCGGGCTCGTCCGCACCCGAAGGCACGTCGCCCAGCAGGTCGGCGCGACCGGTGTCGGAGGCGGCCAGGCCTTCCTCTCCTGAAGCCCCCGCGCCGGAGAAGTCGAACAGGTCCCCCATCGGCTCCGGGGAGGCCCCGGGGTCGTCATGCGCGGCGGACAGGTTCGGGGCCTGCGCGACCATGTCGATGGAGGCGAACGGATCCTCGCTTTCGAAGCTGGGGGCGGGCGTCATCGGCCCGACCGCCGCGGCCCCGCTCGGCGCGGGCGCGGCGGCGGCATTCGCGGCGTGGCGCAGGGACGCCGCATCCGGAGCCGGAGGGGCATCCAAGGAGAAGTCGAAGAGCGGATCCGGCGCGGCGTCCGTCGCGACGGCCGCGGAAGGGCCCGGAGACACAGCCGCGCCTCCAGCACGTGACGGTCCGGTGGGCCCTCCCGCGAAGGCGCCCGGCGCCGGAGCGCGGGTCGCTGCCGCGGCAGGAGCCACGGCTCCGGGCGGAGCAGCCCGTGGAGGCGCCGGAGCCTTCGGCGCGGGGGCAGCCACCGGGGGTGCCGGAGCCCTTGGCGAGGAGGCGACTCCTGGAGGGACCGAGGCCCCGGCGCGGACGCCACCAGGTGCTGTCGGAGACGAAGGGCTCCCCGCTCCCGAAGGCGCCCCAGCGCCGCCTGGGCGTGCGCCCTGTCCGGCATGCGACGAAGTGCGCCCCATGGTCGCGGGACCCGGCGGCGACGAAGCACCCGCCGAGTAGGGCCCTGCCCCGGACGGTGCCGAAGCACCCGCCAAGTAGGGCCCAGCCCCGGACGGGGACGAAGCCCCCGCCGAGTACGCCCCTGCCCCGGACGGGGACGAAGTGTCGTCCGCGAAGTCCCCGAAGTCGGACAGCGCGGAAGCGTCGCCCGTGTAGCTCCCAGGCGCCCCGAGCGATGAAGCGCCGTCCGCGAAGTCCCCGAAGTCAGACAGCGCCGAGGCGTCACCCGCGAAGGCGCCCGGAGCGCCCCCGAGCGCCCCCGGTGGAGCCGTGGGAACGGGAGCCATGGGGCCAGGGCGGGACGCGCCAGGCGGCCCCGCCGCGAACGCCCCGGGAGGAGCGGCACGGGCGGTGGGCGGCGCGAAGGCCCCCGGAGGCGCCGGTCGGGGCGCACCCGCCGGGGCTACGGGCCGAGGGGCCGCCGCGGGAGCAGCGGGCGAAGGCGCATCGAACATGAAGTCCGCGAACGGATCCTCCGCGTCCAGCCCCTCCAGGCGCCCCGGCGAGGGCACCGGCGCCGCCTGCCTCCGGGACGCGACGCCCGGGAGCGGCACGGGCGGATCGAACGGCGTCATCGGCCCCCCCGCGCCCGGCGTGGCAGGGGCACGTCCGGGAGTCGCTTGCGGGAGGTCCACGTCGATGTCCACCTCCACATCACCCCAGGCATGGACCAGGGACTTCACCCCGGGTGCGCCCGGCGCGTAGTAGGCCGCGCCCGGGCGGGTGACTTCGCCGGTAGGCTCCGGCGCGTCACCGAATGCCTGGAACGGGTCCGCCTGCCCACCCGGGGAGGGGGCAGGCGGGGGGGCGCTCAGGGCAGGCGTGGGCTCACGCGCCACCCGAAAGGTGTTCTGACATTTGGTGCAGCGGACCTTGACCCCTTTTTCCGTCACCTTCTCGTCGGGGATCTTGAACCGCGTCTGGCACTGTTCGCACTGGACGATCATGGGGTCGGGCCGGGGGGACTCGAAGCATAAGCCCACCTGCCGGACACGGCGAGTCGGACCCGGGCAACTTGCTCGCTTCCAACCCCTTTGATACGAGGTTCGCCCCTTTGGAAATCAGGTAGTAAACGAGTAAATGCCAAGGCGCAGCCGGGGTCGGAGACGACAGACATGAGCGAGGCCGAGCAAGCAAATGCTCCTAGCAGCAGCAAGGAGCCTAAGATCATCAAGCGCTACACGAACCGGAAGCTCTACGACACCGTGGAGAGCCGGTACGTCACGCTCGATGAAATCGCCGCGATGATCAAGGAGGGCACCGAGGTGCGGATTGTCGACAACCGCACGAAGGAAGACCTGACCTCCGTCACCCTCGCGCAGATCATCTTCGAGGAGGAGAAGAAGAAGAACCAGATGCCGCTGTCGGTGCTGCGGGAGATCATCCGCCACCCCGGCGAGTCCATCTCCGGGTTCATCCAGAAGGAGGTCACTCCGCGAGTGGCCTCCATCCGCGAGGAGGCCGAGCAGCGGCTGGACAAGCTGCTGCGCCGCGAGGACGGCAGCCCGCAGGAGTCCGCTCCGGACGCCGCCGCCACGCCCGCCGCCCAGACGGAAGCGGGCGCCGCGAGCCTCAACCCGGCGGAGCTGCTCAAGGCCAGCCAGCGCGCCTTCGAGGACTTCCAGCGCCGCATCGACGAGCGCGTGAAGCAGGTCGTGGAGAACCTCACCGGTAACCTCCCCGCCCTGGGCCGCGACATGCAGGCGCTCACGCAGCGGTTGGAAGAGCTGGAGAAGAAGCTCGACGCCGCGGAGAAGGGCGACAAGAAGGACCCGGGCGCCTCCTAGCGCCCGGCCCTGGGGTCGGGGCGCCCACGAGCAACGGGCGCCGCCTCAGGCCACCTTCGGAGGAGTCCGCTTCCGCTTCGCCGGAGCGGGCCCTCCGTGGATCTCCGCCGCGATGGCCGCGAGCATCCGCGCCCCCGGGCTCTGGGGCGCGTACTCCCAGATGGTCTTCCCGTGGCTCTGCGCCTCGTCCACCTTGACGCTGTAGCCCAGCGGCGTGGCGGCGAGCGCGTCGGGGAAGTACGTCCGCAGGCGCTCCAGGATGGCCGTCGCCAGCGCCGTCTTGCGGTACAGCGTCGGCACCACCTTGTTGACGCGCAGGTCCGGCCGGCCCTCGGCCTCGCCCACCTGGCGCACCGTCTCCGCCAGCTCCGCGCACCCGTCCAGCGCCAGGTACGTGAGCGCCACCGGCACCACCACCTCCGTGGCCGCCACCAGGATGTTGCGCGTGGTGAGCCCCATGGACGGAGGCGCGTCGAACAGCACCACGTCGTAGCCCGCGGCCTCCGCCTCCCCCATCCGGTCCGCCAGCCGGTGCGCGCGCCGGGGGTCCTGCGCCACCATCACCGGGAAGTCCGCCATCTCCTTGTACGACGGCACCACGTCCAGCCCGGGCACGCCCGTGGGCCGCGCCACGGAGGCCAGCGACACGCCCGGGTCGGTGAGCAGGTGGAAGACGTTCGCGGGCAGCGTGCGCACGTCCAACCCCAGGGACTTGCCCGCGTGGCCCTGCGTGTCCAGGTCCATCAGCAGCACGCGGCGGCGCTTCTCCCGCGCGAGCCACGCGGCGGTGTTCACCGCGAGCGTCGTCTTGCAGGTGCCGCCCTTCTCGTTGATGAACGCGATGCGCCGCATGGCCCTGGAAGCGCCGGCGCTACTTCTTCTTCGAGGACGCGTTCGACACGAGCGTGTCCACCTTGCCCTCGACGGAGGCGAGCAGCCGCTCCAGGTCCTCCACCTTCGAGCGCAGCTGCTCCAGGTCCGCGGTGGACGGCAGGTTCATGGCCGACAGCGCCGTGCGCAGCGCGCTGTCCAGCGTCCCCTTCGCCGCGAGCGAGCGCGACACCAGCGACTGCACCGCCGCCACGAACTTCTCATTGGAGAGCAGCTGCTGCGCGAGCTTGCCCACGCGCTCCTCGCCCGACTCCACGAGCTTCTTCATCACCGGGTTGTTCTTGAGCATGGCTGGGAACCGTTCAGGCCCGCGGACGACGGACATGTCCGTCGGGGCAGGCGGGACGTCAGGAAAAAGACGCCGCACTCTGGGAGGGGGCGACGCGGCGTGTCAAGCAGGGCAACACTGGGAGTTTCACGTCGTGGACTCTCGTTGACTCTCCAGGGGGCCATCCCTACGGTTCGCGCGCCCTCTTATGGCCGGACTGCTCGACAAACGCCTGTGGATCGTCTCCGGCAAGGGGGGCGTGGGGAAGTCAACGGTCGCCGCCGCCCTGGCCCTGGCCTCGGTGCGCGCCGGACGCCGCACCCTGGTGTGTGAAGTGAACACCCAGGAGCGCGTCAGCCGCTTCCTGGAGCTGCCCGAAGCGGGCCCCGAGGTGAAGCGCCTGGAGGAGAACCTCTGGGCGGTGGACGTGCGCCCCCAGGAGTCCATGCGCGAGTACGGCCTGATGGTCCTGCGCTTCGAGACCCTCTACAAGACGGTCTTCGAGAACCGGCTGGTGCGCTACTTCCTGCGCTTCATCCCGTCGCTCCAGGAGCTGGTGCTGCTGGGGAAGATCCTCTTCCACCTGCAGGAGAAGCTGCCGGACGGCCGCTGGAAGTACGAGACGCTGGTGCTGGACGCGCCCGCCACCGGCCACGCCATCTCCTTCCTGAGCGTGCCGCAGGTGCTCCTGCAGACGGTGCCCCCGGGCCCCATGACGCGCGAAGCGCTGAAGATGCGCGACCTGCTGGTGGACCCCGCCGTCACCGCCGCGGTGCTGGTGGCGCTGCCGGAGGAGATGCCGGTCAACGAGGCGCTGGAGCTGCACGGCGCGCTGCGGGACCGGGTGCACATCCGCACGCACGCGGCGGTGCTCAACCAGGCCTTCCCGGCCCGCTTCACGGAAGCGGACCTGGAGGCGCTCGTGGACCACCCGGAGCTGCTCCGCGTGGCCCAGGCGCACCACGACCGGGCCTCGCAGGCGGTGCTCGCGGGCACGAAGCTGGAGCGCAACCTCCACGCGCCGGTGTACACGGTGCCCCGGCTGTTCGTGCCGCGGTTCGGACGGGACGCGGTGGAGACGGTGATGGGGCACCTGGATGCGTTGGTGACGGGAGGCACGGGAGCATGACGGCGCTGCAAGCGGCGCTCGCGAGCAAGCGCGTGCTCATCTGCGTGGGTTCCGGAGGGGTGGGCAAGACGACGGTGGCGGCGACGCTCGCGCTGAGGGCCGCGGTGGACGGCCGCCCCAGCATCGTGTGCACCATCGACCCGGCGAAGCGCCTGGCCAACGCGCTGGGCCTGTCCGGCCTGGGCAACGCGGAGGCGGAGGTCCACGCGTCGGTGCTGGAGCCGCTGGGCGTGAAGCCCAAGGCCTCCCTGCACGCGATGATGCTGGACATGAAGGCCACCTGGGACGACCTCATCACCCGCGTGGCCCCGCCCGAGCAGCGCGAGCGCATCTTCGCCAACCGCTTCTACCAGTCCCTCTCCACGGCCCTGGCGGGCAGCCAGGAATACATCGCCATGGAGAAGGTCTGGGACCTGCGCCGCAGCAGCGACTACGAGCTGGTGGTGCTGGACACGCCGCCCACCGCGCACGCGCTGGACTTCCTGGACGCGCCCAACCGGGTGTTGGACTTCCTGGACAACGAAGCGGCCAAGTGGCTCCTCACGCCCGCGCTGAAGGCGGGCAAGGTGGGCCTGAACCTCTTCAACCTGGGCGGCAGCTACGTGACGCGCGCGCTGTCGCGCTTCACCGGCACGGAGATGCTCCAGGAGCTGTCCTCCTTCATGCTGACGCTCTCCACCATGAACGAGGGCTTCCGCGAACGGGCGCGCGGCGTGCGCGGGCTCCTGGAGGACAAGACGACGGGGTTCGTGCTGGTGACGAGCCCCAACCCGGAGCGGCTGGACGAAGCCATCCACTTCCACAAGCTGCTCAAGCAGAACCGCATGGAGATGACGGCCATCGTGGTGAACCGCGTGCACGCGGTGCCCACCCCGGCCCAGTGGAGCGACGCGGCCACGCTGACGCCCACCCGGCGCGCGAAGGTGGAGGAGACGCTGCGCGAACTCCAGGTGCTGGCGCAGCAGGACCTGGAGGGCATGGCGCAGCTGCGCGCGGCCTGTCCGGGCACGCCCCTCATCCAGGTGCCCCGCTTCGGGCTGGACGTGCACGACCTCACCGCGCTGTGGGGCACCGGGCGCTACCTCCTGGGCGACGACGTCCTCGCCTGAGTGCCCTCCCCCACCCCGCGTGACACCCGCTGGCACCGGGCATTTCCGGCGCGTGGCCGCGTTGGTGCCGGGCGGACGGGCGACAGGCGCGCGGGATGCCTGACCGCATTAGACTGGAGACTGGCGCCCCCCGGAGGCCTTCGGGGGAAGCGGTCCGGGGAACCCGCCGGGTCTCCGGAGTGTCGATGCCGGAGCCACGCCGGGTGACGCCGGGGCTTTCCGGACGGGAGCAGGTGCATGGACGGCAGCAAGCGGATGGATGCGACCGGAAGCGCCCGGCGGTGGCTGTGGGTGGGCGTGCTGGGCCTGGGGCTGACGCTCACGGGCTGCCGCACCACGGGCTCGGCGGCGAAGCCCGACGCGACGGCGAACAAGCAGGTGGTGGAGTTCGACCCGGTGACGGTGACGGCGGACCTGGAGCTGGACCGCCTCAACGACGAGGAGCTCTTCGCGGGCGGCACCTCCGCCTTCGCCGCCAACGACTTCAAGCAGGCGGCGCGCTACTTCGGCCGGCTCGCGGACTTCCACCCGGACAGTCCGCACCGCCGGCAGGCCCTCTACAACGCGGGGCTCGCGCACCAGCGCCTCAAGGAGTGGGACGACGCCTACGCGCGCTTCGCCGAACTGGCGGAGCCGGAGAAGGGCCAGGGCGACGCGCTGGAGGCGTCGTTCCGTCTGGCGGAGACGCTCTACCATCTGGAGCGCTACGAGGACGCCACGAAGCTGCTGGCCACGCTGTCCGCGCGCGCGGACCTGCCCGCGGGCCGCCGCATCGAAGCGCAGGTGCAGCAGGGCATCTGTCAGGTGGAGGCGGGCCGCACCGACGACGCGGAGGCGACGCTGCGCAAGGCGCTGGCCGCGTATGACGCCCTGTCGGACAAGACGGAGGTGGAGGACTACTTCCCCGCGCAGGCGCACTTCTTCGTCGGGGAGATCTACCGGCTGCACTACGAGGCGGTGAAGCTGGAGGCCAGCCGGGGCAGCGACGGGCTGGCGCAGGACCTCAACTACAAGGCGGAGCTGCTCCTGTCCGCGCAGGGCCACTACCTGCGCTCCATCCGCGTGGGCAACGGCTACTGGGCCACCGCCGCCGGAGCGCAGATTGGCGCCCTCTACGAAAACCTCTACGAGCACATGGTGAGCTCGCCCACGCCCCCGGAGCTCAACGCGGAGGAGGCGGGGGTCTACCGCCAGGAGCTGCGCAAGAAGATCCGCGTGCTGCTCACCAAGTCCATCAACATCTACGAGCGCACCCTGGAGGCCGCCGAGCGCATCGGTTCGCAGAGCGCCTTCGTGGACCGCACGCGCCAGAGCCTGGAGAAGGTGAAGTCGCTGCTGCTCGCGGACGCGGAGACGGACGAGGCAGGAGTCTCCGTGCCCATGCCCGCCTCCAACGCGGGCGCGAAGCACCGCTGACGGGCCCCCGCTGGGCACGGGGCCACCGCCGGGCGTAGCCTTGCGCTCCACCGCCCATGGAACCGCTCTTCACGCCTGAACAGCTCGCCGACATCCACGCCTACCACCAGCCCTATTACATCCGGGCGGCGGTGGAGCCGCTGGTGCGCCTGACGCTGTTCGTGCTGCTGCTGGCCGTCTTCGTGCGGCCCTTCCACCGAGGGGCCGGGGCGGCGGCGGCGGCGCTGGAGCGCCGGTTCGGCTTCCTGCGCACGGCCCCGGTGAGCCGCGCGTTCTTCGGGGCGATGGACCGGCTGTGGGGTGAGCCCGGCTGGGGCGCCGCGCTGCTCTTCGCGCTCTTCATCGACCTGGCCACCCAGCTGCTCTACGCCCCCGCCAACGTGTACTTCTACTACGTGCTGGAGCACCGGCACGGCTTGTCCAACGACACGCCCGCCACCTTCGCGTGGACCTGGTTCAAGGGCGGCGTCGTGGGCGCCATCGCCCTCACCGCGCTCGTGGTGGGCCTGTACGGCCTGGCCCGCCGCGTGCGGCGCTGGTGGCTGGTGCTGGGCGTGCCGGTGGCGCTGCTGATGCTGGTGTCGTCCGCGCTGGACCCCTACCGCGCCCGCCTCTACTTCGACCAGGCGCCCCTGCCCGAGGGCCCGCTGCGCTCGCGCATCACCGCGCTGATGCGCCAGGCGGACATCTCCTTCTCCGACGTGGTGGTGGAGAAGACCTCCGTGACGTCCAAGCGCATCCAGGCGTACTTCGCCGGCCAGGGCCCCACGCGCACCATCGTCCTCAACGACGTCATCCTGCGCGAGCTCGCGGAGGACGAAATCCTGGCCGCGGTGGCGCACGAGGCGGGACACGTCAACGAGGCGCGCTGGCCCGGCCGCATCGCGTCCTCCGTGTCGGTGGTGGCGCTGCTCTTCCTCATCGACCAGTTGCTGCGCCTCTCCGCCCGCCGGGGCTGGTGGGGCGTCCAGCGCGTCGGCGACATCCGCACCCAGCCCCTGGTGTCGCTCGTGGTGTTCATCCTCATCACGCTCGTGGCCCCCGTGTCGGGAGCCCTCTCCCGCGAACGCGAGCGCGAGGCGGACCGCTACGGCCTGAACCTCACCGGCGACCCCGCGGCCTTCCGCCGCATGCTGGTGAAGGCCGCCCGGGTGAACAAGATGGACCCCGAGCCCCCCCGCTGGGTCGTGCTCAAGGGCATGAGCCATCCGCCCATCGGGGAACGGCTCGCCCAGCTCGACTCGCCCTGAACCGCTTCAAGAAGCCACCGGTGGATGGGCCCCTACTCCATTCCCCCTCGCCGTCCATCCCCATCCTCCGGTGGCCGCCCCCGGACCGCTCCCCAACTGTCCGGCGGCACATCCGTCTTGAAGCTTGAAACGTCGTCCCCTCTCTCCATATCGGGCGGCCCGCCACGTTCCTGACGGCGCCACGCCCGAAGCAGGGCCTCTACGTCGTCGGAGCCCCGTCCTTGAGCTTCTCCACCGCCACCAGCGTGATGGCCTTCACCAGCGCCCGCGCGCGGCGGCCCGCGGCCGTCTCCCCGTGGGGATCGACCTCCACCGCGTTGGCGATGTCCGTGAAGCCCTGCCGCTCCCCCCGGCGCAGGTGCAGCTCCCCCCGGCCCGTCAGCGCCACGGGGTTGCGCGGGTCGCCCGTCAGCGCGTGCGTGTACTCGGTGAGTGCGTCCTCCACCCGCCCGAGCTTCTGGTACACCGTGCCCAGCGCCGCGTGCGCCGCCGAGTCCTTCGGGTTCCCCTCCACGAGCCCCTCGAAGAGGATGCGCGCCTCCTCCAGCCGCCCCGCCGCCGCCAGGTCGCAGCCCACCTGCGCGATGGCCTTCGCCTCCTCGAAGGTCATCCCCTCCACCTCCGCCCAGGTCGTCTCCCCGCGAGCGAACGCCTTCAGCCTGCGCGCCGTTCCGGTCTCCATCCTCGGCGCCTCGCCGCCTTCGTGCTTGATGATGCGTCCCATGGCGGCCCTCACGCGCTGCGCAGGTTGGAGATGGCCGTCTTCGCCATCTCGTTGAACTTCGACGACATGTTGCTCATCAGGTCGAACATCGCCTTGCGCTTCTCCATCAGCGTCTGAAGCCGCAGCTCCAGCTCCTGCATGCTGGTGTCCAGCTTCGCGCCGCGCGCCTTGTCCGCGTCGCTGCTGCCCAGCGTGGCGCGCTCCTCGCGGGCGCTGGCCATCTCGTTCATCACGTCCAAGAGCTCCGCGTCGGTGTCCTCCGTGATGCCCATGAGCAGCGCCTGGACCTTCTGCTCGATGCTCATGTTCGGGTTGTCCACGATGTCCCGCGCCCGCGTGCCCCCCGCGCTCCGGCCGCTCGCGCTGGACGACGAACCGCCCGGCAGCTTCGCCACCGCCGCCAGCTCCGCGCTCAGGTCCTGCCGGCTGGCGACGCCATCCCGGCCCCCGCTGCCCGCCGCCATCTCCAGGCGGCTGAAGTACTCCGGGTTGTCCTTGAAGAACTGCGCGGCGCGCTTGAGCGTGGGCGACGCGGCGGGGCTGTTCAGCACCGCCTCGAAGTTCGCCATCGCCAGCTTGCCGTCCTTCGTCCCCACCGCCGTGTCGAAGGTGTCCCAGTTCTGCTCCAGCACCCGGAGCGCGTCGCGGTAGCCCGCGAAATTCGGATCCAACGCCCCTGTGCTCCCGGTGCTCCCTCCGCTCCCCGGGCGCCCCGTCCCTTCAGCGCCGGGGCCGGGCCGGCCCGACGCGCCGTCCGTGCCGCCGCCCGGCCGTCCCGCGCCGCTCCCCGGGCGCCCCGCCCCGCTGCCCGGCACGGGCCCGGAGCCCCCGCCCTTGGACGGAGGCGCGCAGTCCGACGGCTGCGGGCCACCGTCCGACGGCGTGGGAGCCGGACGGCCCGGCCGCTCCGGGCGCCCGTACTTCGCGAACTCCGCGGACAGCCGCTGGGACTCCTGCTGGAGGCTCCGCAGGTCGAGGCGGTCGTCGTTGAAGTTCAGCATCGGCATGCCGAGCAGCGTCTTCTTCGCCGTGTCCACCTGTTCGAAGAAGCCCCGGTTCTCCACGAGGAACTTCGCCGCCTCCCGGAGCGACGGAGACACCTGCGGGTCCTGCGCGATGCGCTGGAGGTCGCCGTGCGACAGCGTGCCGTCCTTCCTGCCGTCCAGCAGGTCCAGGTAGCCGAAGTTCGCCTCCAGCGTGCGCAGCGCATCCGAGTAGTCCAGGAGCTTCGGATCCAACGGGCTGCGGCTCCCGGACGGGCCCTGCGTCCGGGAGTCCTCCGTCCGCGCGGCCGTCGCGTAGCCCGCCCCCGCCTTCGCCGCGTCCCGAGGCGCGCAGTACTCCGTCTTCGCGGAGGGGTTCTTCTTCAGCTCATCCGCGACGCCCAGCGCGCCACTGGCCGCCATCATCACGTTGCCGGTCATCACCCCCGCGGCCGTCTTGATGGATTGGGTCAGCACCGGAGGAAGACCCAGGGCGTTCCCCCCCAGGTCCACCACGGCGGCCATCGGGCCGCCGAGCAGATTGGCCACGCCTTTGAGGATGTCGAGCATCGAAACTCCCGCGCGACGGGTTGAAGTGGGTGCTGCCGGAAGGTGCCGCGCGCTGTCTCTTCGGACGGGACGGGGCATTGCAGCGGCGATGCCGGGCACGCGCACGCACGCGCCGAGTCGAATCCAGGGGTTGCGGGAAGGGGCGGCGCGGCGGCGTCCCTGGAGGTGGACGGGGCGGTCCAGGGCGGAGGATTGCGGCTAGAGTCCCGCGCCCATGCGTACCTTCGGGCTCGACTACGGCACCAAGACCATCGGGGTGGCCGTCTCGGATGGACTGGGGCTCACCGCCCAGACCGTCACCACCGTGCGGCGCGCGTCGCTCAAGGCGGACCTGGCGGAGCTGTCCCGGCTCGTGAAGGAGCACGAGGTGACGCGCTTCGTCCTCGGCCTGCCGCTCAACATGAACGGCTCGGAGGGGCCTCGCGCGGAGGCCACCCGCAAGTTCGCGGAGGTGCTGGAAAGCGCTCTGGGGCTGCCCGTGGAGCTGTGGGACGAGCGGCTGTCCACCGTGGCCGCCCAGCGCACCCTGCTGGAGGCGGACGTCCGCCGCGAGAAGCGGCGCGAGGTCATTGATCAGCTCGCCGCGCAGTTCATCCTGCAAGGCTGGCTGGACGCGCACCGCCCCGCAGACGACGGCTACGACCCGGACGACTACGACCCGGAGGCCTGAGCGTCACAGGCCCTGGACGCCCCGCCACCGCTACGGCTGGCGGCGGTACACGTGCAGCGGCGCGGAGAAGCCGTCCTGCTCCTGATACGCCACGCCGTCGAGCGTCAGCGTCCGCCCCTCCAGCGTCACGCCCGGGTCCTTCACCAGCTTGCCCTGGTCGAAGCGCACCAGCACGTCCGGCCGCGCGTCCTGCATGCGCTGGCGGAAGGTGTCCCACCGCACGCGCGCCATGCGCATCTCCGGCAGCCCGGAGAAGAAGGCCACCTGCAGGTCCATGTAGCGCGGGTCGTCGTCGATGGCCGCCGCGCCGCCCCGGGACGCCACCTCCTCCTTGAGGAAGCGCGCCACCTGCATCACCGCCACCGGGTTGGTGGACGTGGGGCTCACCGGGCGCAGCGAGTCGTGCAGGCCGCCCTCGGTGCGGAACGTGTAGATGCCCAGCGCCACCGGCATCACCATCGCCAGCACCGCGCTCACGCCCACCACCAGGCGCCGCGCGAGCACGCCCCGGCTCCCCACCACCGCCGCGAAGCCCGGCGCCAGGAACACGGGCAGCAGCACCAGCTGCGTCACCGTGAAGCGGGCCAGGGGCACGAAGCTCAGCAGCACCGCCGCGCGGAAGGTGAAGTACAGCGCGGGCACCACCGCCATCACCACCAGCCAGCGCGTCTCCGGGTGCTGCTTCCACGCCTTCACCATGCCCCACCCGCCCAGCAGGGCCACGCCGGGCGTCAGCGTGAAGAGCGCCACCGCGGGCCAGAACCCCAGCTGCTGCAGCCGCCAGCCCAGCGGCCCTCCCGCCCCGCCGGAGTCCACCACCCACTGCTGGTGGAAGGCGTCCACCGCCTTGATGGGGAAGAACGGATCACCGTGCGCCAGCTCGTTGCCCTGCATCCACAGCAGCGGGAACGGCAGACACACCAGCCCGAAGCCCACCGCGCGCGTCAGCGAAGCCACCCGGTCCTCGCTGCTGAACACCAGCGCCACCGTCAGCAGCGGGATGTACATCCACGCGTCGTAGCGCAGCGCGCACGCGAAGTTGAGCAGCACCGCGCCCCAGAACAGCGGCTGGAAGCGGTTCTCCTCCACCCCTTCCGCGACCAACGCGAACACGCACAGCATGAAGAAGAGCGACACCGCCTCGCTGCCCGCGGTGGTGGAGAACTGCAGGTGCATGCCCCAGGCGCTGAAGGCCAGCCCCGCGGCCACGCCCGCACGCCAACCGAACAGCCGCCGCGTCAGCGCGAACAGCGGCACCACCGACAGCACGCCGAACACCAGGCTCACCAGCCGGCCCGCCACGTCGCGCTCGAACACCGACAGCACCGCGCCCACCAGGTACAGGTGCAGGGGGCCGAACTGGAACGTCCCATCCTTGTACGACGTGATGACGTGCGGGTCCGCCAGCCACCGCTCCGCCAGCTCCGTGCGCACCACCGCGTCGCCAAACAGGTTCTCGTTGAGGAAGAACACCCCCATCCGGGGGAGCAGCGCCGCCACCAGCAAGAGGCCCACCAACCACCGGGTGGACGGCTCGGGCTGGGGCGCCGGGACGGCCGACAGGCCGGGCACGGCGGGGGTGGGGGCAGCGGCGGCGGGACTCGAGGCGGGAACCATGGCGCGCGCGAGGATACGCAGGCAGGCCTCAAAGCCAAGCCGGCGCACCTCCCACCTGGCTGATGCCCGCCCGCCTGCCGCCGCCCCTCCACACGAAACACTTCCCCGAGCAGCGTGGGATTCGCGCCGTTACGGACCCTTCTGGACGGGGCGGAACCGGTGCGCCGGCCGTCACGCCGACATGTGGAGCGGACACGGACGCCGCCCCACAGGGGGGCACGCCTGTCCGGGGTGTTCTCCAGCGGGGACCAAGCGTCGGGAAGTGCGCGCTTGGGAGAGGTGGGACCCGACACATCGCACCGGGGGGGCTCCTCCCGTGGCACGTCCGGGTCCTTATAATCGAAGTGCCTTTTCACCCCGTGAAGGAGGGCAGCTCCCCTCCGACACGAGCTGACGCGCGGTCCCACTCCGCGGCGGGGTCCCGAAGGGGCGGAAGCTTCGCGATTGTCGTCGCCTGGGACCTCTTCGGAGTGGGTGTGGAATGGCCTTCCAGCCCTCCAGGTTCACCATGCTGGCCGCCCCGGATGGATGCGACCGTTCGCGTCCCCCAGGAGGCTACGAGGGAGAGACATGAAGGACGCTGAGAAGGGCTCGTGGGTCTCCAGAATCGCCGCGTTCCAGGATGTAAAGACCTACGCGGAACTCAACTGGGAGGGCTCTTTCGAGGACTACCTCGAAATCGTCCGGAAGAATCCGAAGGTCACCCGCACGGCCTTCCAGAGGATCTACGACATGATCCTCAGCCACGGAAAGTCGGAGTACATCGACAACAAGAAGAAGCTCACCCGCTACCACTTCTTCAGCGATGAGCGCTTCGGCGGCCGGGACGCCATCTTCGGCCTGGACGTGCCGCTGATGAAGCTGGTGAACGTCTTCAAGTCCGCGGCCCAGGGCTACGGGACGGAGAAGCGCGTCATCCTCCTGCACGGCCCCGTGGGCTCGTCCAAGTCCACCATCGCCCGCCTGCTCAAGAAGGGCATGGAGGAGTACTCCAAGACCGCCGAGGGCGCCGCCTACACGTTCTCCTGGCTCACCGACAAGAAGCAGCCTGACGGCTCGGTGACGAAGGAGAAGATGAAGTGCCCGATGAACGAGGAGCCCCTCAACCTCGTCCCGCGCGAGTGGCGTCAGAAGGTCTTCTCCGAGCTCTCCCCGCCGGAGACCGGCTACACCATCCCGGACGGCTGCGAGCTGTGCCCCGCCTGCCGCTTCGTCTTCAAGGAGCTGATGACCCAGTACGGCGGCGACTTCGCCAAGGTCATGGGCCACGTGCACGTCAACCGGCTCATCTTCAGCGAGAAGGACCGCGTCGGCATTGGCACGTTCCAGCCGAAGGATGAGAAGAACCAGGACTCCACCGAGCTCACCGGCGACATCAACTACCGGAAGATCGCCGAGTACGGCTCCGACTCCGACCCGCGCGCCTTCAACTTCGACGGCGAGTTCAACATCGCCAACCGCGGCGTCATCGAGTTCGTCGAGGTGCTCAAGCTGGACGTCGCGTTCCTCTACGACCTGCTCGGCGCGTCGCAGGAGCACAAGATCAAGCCGAAGAAGTTCCCTCAGACAGACATCGACGAGGTCATCATCGGGCACACCAACGAGCCCGAGTACAAGAAGCTCGAGAACAACGAGTTCATGGAGGCCTTGCGCGACCGTACGGTGAAGATTGACATCCCGTACATCACCAAGCTCGCGGAAGAGGTGAAGATCTACGAGAAGGACTTCAACTCCCGCGCCATCAAGGGCAAGCACATCGCGCCGCACACGCTGGAGATGGCCGCCATGTGGGCCGTCCTCACGCGCCTGGAGGAGCCCAAGAAGCACAACCTGTCGCTCCTGCAGAAGCTCAAGCTCTACAACGGGAAGACGCTGCCCAACTTCACCGAGGACAACATCAAGGAGCTGCGCAAGGAGAGCGTGCGCGAGGGCCTGGAGGGCATCAGCGCCCGCTACATCCAGGATAAAATCTCCAACGCCCTGGTGAGCGACAAGGGCGAGGGCTGCATCAACCCCTTCATGGTGCTCAACGAGCTGGAAGCCGGCTTGAAGACGCACTCCCTCATCAACACCGAGGACGCGCGCAAGCGCATGAAGGAGCTGCTCACCACGGTGAAGCAGGAGTACGAGGACATCGTCAAGAACGAGGTCCAGCGCGCCATCAGCGCCGACGAGGACGCCATCGGCAAGCTGTGCGGCAACTACATCGACAACATCAAGGCCTTCACCCAGAAGGAGAAGGTCCGCAACAAGTACACCGGCATCTACGAGGTCCCGGACGAGCGCCTGATGCGCTCCATTGAAGAGAAGATCGACATCCCGGAGAGCCGCAAGGACGACTTCCGCGGGGAGATCATGAACTACATCGGCGCGCTCGCCGTGGAGGGCAAGACCTTCAACTACCGGACCAACGAGCGGCTGCACAAGGCGCTGGAGCTGAAGCTGTTCGAGGACCAGAAGGACAGCATCAAGCTCAAGAACCTGGTGTCGTCCGTCGTGGACAAGGAGACCCAGGAGAAGATCGACCTGGTGAAGGACCGGATGATGAAGAACTCCGGGTACTGCGAGATCTGCTCCACGGACGTGCTGAACTTCGTGGCCAGCATCTTCGCCCGCGGTGACGCCAAGGAGTAACGCCAGCGCTCAGTCCAGGAGGGACGTGACACCGTGACCTTGAAGATCCACCAGGACCACTCCCGCTTCAAACAGATCGTCCGCGGGAAGATCAAAGCCAACCTGCGCAAGTACGTGCAGAAGGGCGAGATGCTCGGGAAGAAGGGCAAGGATGCCATCAGCATCCCCATCCCCTTCATCGACATTCCGCGCTTCAAGTACGGCCACAAGGAGCAGGGCGGCGTCGGACAGGGAGAGGGCGAGGTCGGCCAGCAGCTCGGCCCCGGGGCGGTGGAGCCCGGGGACGGGCATCAGGCCGGCCAGGGCGAGGGAGACCACGCCCTGGAGGTGGACGTCACCCTGGAGGAGCTGGCGCAGATATTGGGCGAGGAGCTCCAGCTGCCGCGCATCGAGCGGCGGCAGAACGAGCGCATCGTCACGCAGAAGGTGAAGTACACGGGCGTCAACACCACGGGCCCGGAGTCCCTGCGCCACTTCAAGCGCACCTTCAAGCAGGCCCTGAAGCGGCAGATCGCCACCGGCACCTACGACCCGAAGATGCCGGTCATCATCCCCACGCGCGAGGACCGGCGCTACCGCAGCTACAAGCTCCAGGAGCTGCCAGAGACCAACGCGGTCATCATCTACATGATGGACGTGTCAGGTTCGATGGGGGACGAGCAGAAGGAGATCGTCCGCGTGGAGAGCTTCTGGCTCGATACGTGGCTCAAGCACCAGTACAAGGGGTTGGAGTCGCGCTACATCATCCACGACGCGGTGGCGCGCGAGGTGGACCGCGACACGTTCTTCCACACCCGCGAGTCCGGCGGGACGATGATCTCCAGCGCGTACAAGCTGTGCCGGGACATCATCCAGGCGGACTACCCGAAGAGCGCGTGGAACATCTACCCGTTCCACTTCAGCGACGGGGACAACTGGAGCGCGGACGACACGCGCCAGTGCATCGACATGCTCCGCAACGACATCCTCCCCCAGGTGAACCAGTTCGCCTACGGGCAGGTGGAGTCCCCCTACGGCAGCGGGCAGTTCATCAAGGACCTGCGCGAGGCGGTGGGTGACACGACCAACGTCGCGCTGAGCGAGATCGCGGACAAGGACGCCATCTACGCCTCCATCAAGGACTTCCTCGGCAAGGGGCGCTGAAGCGTCCGCCCATCCCCAACCGGAGCACCCGCCCGATGCCCAAGAGCCTGACGCCCCGCCTCGCCGCGCTGCGGGATGAAATCCACGGCTACGCCAAGGAGTTCGGCCTGGATTTCTTCGACACCGTCTTCGAGATGGTGAGCTACGACGAGATGAACATGGTGGCCGCCTACGGCGGCTTCCCCACCCGCTATCCCCACTGGCGCTGGGGCATGGAGTACGAGCAGCTGGCGAAGGGGTACGAGTACGGGCTGAGCAAGATCTACGAGCTCGTCATCAACAACGACCCCTGTTACGCGTACTTGATGGAGAGCAACCCGGAGGTGGACCAGAAGCTGGTGATGGCCCACGTCTACGGTCACTGCGACTTCTTCAAGAACAACTTCTCCTTCCGGCACACCAACCGCCGGATGATCGACGACATGGCCAACCACGCCACCCGCGTCCGGCGGTGGGTGGACAAGATTGGCGTGGAGAAGGTGGAGGACTTCATCGACCGGACGCTGTCCCTGGAGAACCTCATCGACCAGCACGCGCCGCACATCCGGCGCAACCCGGACCCGCAGCGCGCGGAGGAGGAGTCCAAGTCCAACGAGCGCGTGGAGGGCTTCAAGGTGAACCGCGAGTACATGCGCGGCTTCATCAACCCGTCGGAGTTCATGGACTCGCAGAGGAAGCGCGCGGAGGACGAAAAGCAGCAGCGCAAGCGCTTCCCGGAGCGCCCGCAGCGCGACGTCCTCTACTTCCTCCTGGAGCACGCGCCGCTGGAGCCGTGGGAGGTGGACATCCTCTCCATCCTGCGCGACGAGGCGTACTACTTCGCGCCGCAAGGCCAGACGAAGATCATGAACGAGGGGTGGGCCAGCTACTGGCACTCCACCATCATGACCCGCCGGGCGCTGCGGGATGATGAGATCATCGACTACGCGGACCACCACTCCGGCACCATGGGCGTGCGCCCCGGCGCCATCAACCCGTACAAGCTGGGCATCGAGCTGTGGCGGGACATCGAGGACCGGTGGAACAAGGGCAAGTTCGGCAAGGAATGGGACGAGTGCGACGACCTCCGCGCGCGCCAGGCCTGGGACAAGAAGCTGGGCGCGGGGCGTGAGAAGATCTTCGAGGTCCGCAAGCACTACAACGACATCACCTTCATCGACACGTTCCTCACCGCCGAGTTCGCCCAGCAGCAGAAGCTCTTCGTCTACGGCTTCAACGACAAGCGCAACTCGTGGGAGATCCTCGACCGCGAGTTCCGCAAGGTGAAGAACAAGCTGCTCACGTCGCTCACCAACTTCGGCCAGCCCATCATCGAAGTGGTGGACGGCAACTTCGAGAACCGCTCGGAGCTGCTGCTCGCGCACAAGCACGACGGGCAGGACCTGAAGGGCGACTACGCGCGGGAGACCCTGCGCAACCTCCAGTCCCTCTGGCGCCGGCCGGTGAACATCATCACCCGCTACGACGGCAAGGGGAGCCTGCTGCGCTACGACGGGCAGCACCACTCGGAAAAGAAAGTGGAGCTGTAAGGCCCCCGGGCCCCTGGGCCGGGCGGGAGCAGGCGGGCGGGCGGGCGAAGTGAAGTCAGGAGTTGGGCGGAGGACCAACAGTCCTCTACACTCCTGTATCGCCCCCCATGAAGACCGCTTCCCTCCTCTGCCTGGCCGCCCTCGGGGTGGCTTCGACGTCCGAAGCCGCCACCCACTTCGAAATCAAGAACCGCCGCATCGAGCCGCGCCAGACGCTGGCGGGCGCGCTGCATGAAGCGGCGCTGCCCGACGCGCAGGTGGAGGCGGTCATCGCCGCGCTGGAGGGCGTGTTCGACTTCCGCAAGTCGCGCGTGGGAGACCAGTTCCGGCTGGTGATGCGCAACGGCGAGCTGGACTTCTTCGACTACCGCCAGAGCACCGTGGACGAGTGGCAGGTGCGCCGCGACGGGGAGAAGTACGTCGGCAGCAAGCGCTCCATCGAGGTGGAGAAGCAGGTGTCGCTGGTGTCGCTGGAGATCACCTCGTCCCTGTACGAGGCGACGCTGGCGGCGGGCGAGGACCCGTCCATCGGCCTGGTGCTGTCGGACGTGTTCGCGTGGGACATCGACTTCTACCGGGACGTGCGCAAGGGCGACAAGGCGAAGGCCCTGGTGGAGAAGTTCGTCTCCAAGGGCCGCGTGCTGCGCTACGGCGAGGTGCTGGCGGCCACGTATGAAGGCGGGCTCGTGGGCAACAAGCGCGTGTTCCGCTACGTGCTGCCCGACGGCGAGGCCAACTTCTTCCAGGAGGACGGCGCCAGCGCGAAGAAGACCTTCCTCAAGAGCCCGCTGAAGTACGCGCACGTCACCAGCAGCTTCGGGTCGCGGTTCCACCCGGTGCTCCAGTACGTGAAGAACCACAACGGCGTGGACTACGGCACGCCCATTGGCACCCCGGTGTGGGCGGTGGCGGACGGCACCGTGGTGTCCGCGGGCAACGCGGGCGCCGCGGGCAACATGGTGCTGCTGCGCCACGCCAACGGCATGGAGACGCAGTACATGCACCTGTCGCGCTTCGGCGACGGCGTGCGCGCCGGTCAGCGCGTGCGGCAGAAGCAGGTGATTGCCTATTCGGGCAACACCGGCCGCTCCACCGGCCCGCACCTGCACTTCGGCCTGAAGCGCAACGGCGCCTACGCCAACCCGCTTACGCAGAAGTTCCCCCGCGCGGATCCGCTGCCCAAGGAGCTGACGGCGGACTTCCTCGCCAAGGCGCACGACATGGCCCAGCAGCTGGATGCCGTGTCCGTGGCGGCCGTCGCGGGCAAGGCGGCCGCGCCGGCCACCGCCACGAAGTAGCGCGCCACCGCGCACGCCTCGCATCCGGGCCCCCTCCCCTTCACGGTGGAGCGGGGCCCTTCGCGTCTCAGGTCCACTCGATGAGGAACTCGGAGTCGCCCAGGGCCCGCTCGGTGCCGCGCACCTGGCCCTCGCGGTGGAGCGCGGTGAGGGCGCCGCCGAGGATGCCCTCGTGGACCTGCACGGGCAGCAGGTCGCCCTTGAAGGCCAGGCGCACGCGCTTGTCGCCCAGGGGCTGGTATTCGCGCTGCCCGTAGCTCACCGCGGTGGCGTACGACGTGGGGGCGTTGCTGTAGAGGCGCTTGGGGTCGCCGCCGCCGGAGGTGAGGCGCAGCAGCGTCTGGCCCACGGTGGAGTCGAAGAAGTGTCCGACAATGGCCTCGCCGCAGCCTCGCAGGGCCGCGTCGCGCGTGCCGAACTCCGGCTGGAGCGCCTCTGACGCGAAGGCCAACAGGCGCAGGAAGTCCACGGCGGGATAGGAGAAGAAGTCCACCGGGCTTCGCTGCATGAGCGGCGCGCGCAGGCGCTCCGCGGTGTCTCGGCCCAGACGCTGGTGCGTCAGCCGCAGCACCGCCGCGAAGCTCAGCCCCCGCACCGTGTCCCCGGGTCGGGTCAGGGCGATGCGTTGGTCCAGATCATCCAGGGGGAACGCCATTCACAGCCGTTGTACTCCACTTCCCAGCAACGCCAGCCCCTCCCACGAGGGCGATGTCCGCGCGCGATCGCCCCTGGGGCCGGGCCGCGTCACGGGGGTCCGCGGGCACCTTCCCTCCCTGGTTGAGGGAGCGGCCAACCCGAGGACAGTGCGTGGGTTTCCCCTGCCCTGGGCTGGCGTGACACGGTACCCTCCCGCCATGTGCGCCCGCGTCAAAGCGCGGGTGTCCGCAGTGCCCACCCTTTCGCGACCCTCGAGACGACCGACTTATGGCTCCTCCCGCCTCCGCGCGCCCCGTTCCGTCCCCGTCCTCCGCTTCGGGCGCGCCCGAAGACAGCGGCCGCACCGGGCTCGACGCGGCCAGCGTCCGTCGCGGCTTCTTCGAACACGTGCGGTATTCGCGCGGCAAGAACCCGGAGACGGCCACGCCGCATGACCGCTTCATGGCGCTGTCCCTGGCGGTGCGCGACCGCCTCACCGACCGCTGGGTGAAGACGGCGCGCACCTACTACGAGCAGGACGTCAAGCGCGCCTACTACCTGTCCGCGGAGTACCTGCTGGGTCGGGCGCTGGGCAACAATCTGCTCAACCTCAACATGTACGACGCCGCGGCGGCCGCCATGCAGGAGGTCGGCGTGGACCTGAGCCAGCTGCTGGAGATGGAGCCGGACGCGGGCCTGGGCAACGGCGGTCTGGGGCGGCTCGCCGCGTGCTTCCTGGACTCGCTGGCGACGCTCGGCTACCCGGGCATGGGCTACGGCATCCGCTATGAGTTCGGCATCTTCTCCCAGGACCTGGTGGAGGGACACCAGGTGGAGCGCGCGGACGAGTGGCTGAAGTTCGGCAACCCGTGGGAGATCGTCCGGCCGGAGAAGGCGGTGCCGGTGCGCTTCTTCGGGCGCGTGGAGCACCACCAGGGCCCGGATGGCCGGCCGGTGGCGCGCTGGGTGGGCGGCAAGACGGTGATTGGCGTGCCGTACGACACGCCCATCGCGGGCTTCGGCAACAACACCGTCAACACGCTGCGGCTGTGGCAGGCGCGCGCGAGCGCGGAGTTCGACCTGCTCCTGTTCAACGCGGGCGACTACGAGCGCTCCGTGGTGGAGAAGAACGACTCGGAGGTCATCTCCAAGGTCCTCTACCCCAACGACGCGTTCCAGGCGGGCAAGGAGCTGCGCCTCAAGCAGCAGTACTTCTTCGTGGCGTGCTCCATCGCGGACATCGTCCGGCGCTACCTGAAGAACCACAATGACTTCCGGGACTTCTCCCGCAAGTGCGCCATCCAGCTCAATGACACGCACCCGGCCATTGGCGTGGCGGAGCTGATGCGCGTGCTGGTGGATGAGAAGCGCCTGCTCTGGGACGAGGCGTGGTCCATCACCCAGGAGACGTTCGGCTACACCAACCACACGCTGCTGGCGGAGGCGATGGAGCGCTGGCCGGTGTCGCTGTTCGAGCGCCTGCTGCCCCGGCACCTGGAGATCATCTTCGAGATCAACCAGCGCTTCATGCGCCAGGTGCAGATCCGCTACCCGTTCGACGTGGAGAAGCAGCAGCGGATGAGCCTGGTGGAGGAGGGCCCGGAGAAGAAGATCCGCATGGCCCACCTGGCCGTGGTGGGCAGCCACAGCATCAACGGCGTGGCCGCGCTGCACACGGACCTGCTGCGCCGGGACGTGCTGCCGGACTTCGCGCAGATGTACCCGGAGCGCTTCAACAACAAGACCAACGGCGTGACGCCCCGCCGCTGGCTGGCCTGGTGCAACCCGCGCCTGTCCAAGCTCATCACCAGCCGCATCGGCGAGGGGTGGACCACGGACCTGGACCAGCTGCTCAAGCTGGAGCCGCACGCGGAGGACGCGGAGTTCCGCAAGGCCTTCCGCGAGGTGAAGCGGGCCAACAAGGAGGAGCTGGCGCAGCACGTGCGGGACTTGCGTTGGGTGCAGCTCAACCCGGACGCCATCTTCGACGTGCAGATCAAGCGCCTGCACGAGTACAAGCGGCAGCTGCTGGACGCCATCCACATCGTGGCGCTGTGGATGAAGGCGCGGCGCGACCCGTCGAGCGTCATCACGCCCCGGGCCTTCCTCTTCGGCGCGAAGGCGGCGCCGGGCTACCACCTGGCGAAGCTGACCATCCGGCTCATCAACGGCATCGCGGAGGTGGTGAACAGCGACGCGGGCGCCACCGGGTTGCAGGTGGTGTTCCTGCCCAACTACCGGGTGAGCCTGGCCGAGCGCATCATCCCCGCGGCGGACGTGTCCGAGCAGATCTCCACGGCGGGCTGGGAGGCCTCCGGCACGGGCAACATGAAGCTGATGCTCAACGGCGCGCTGACGCTGGGCACGCTGGACGGCGCCAACGTGGAGATCCGCGACGCGGTGGGCGACGAGAACTTCTTCCTCTTCGGCCTCACGGCGGACGAGGTCATCGCGCGCAAGAAGGCGGGCTACCGGCCGCGCGACGTGTACGAGGCCAACACGGAGCTGCGCGAGGCGTTGGACCTCATCCGCTCCGGCTTCTTCTCCCCGGAGGACCGCAACCTCTTCCAGCCGCTGGTGGACAGCCTGCTCAACGAGGACCGCTACCTGGTGCTGGCGGACTTCGCGGCGTACGCGGCGAAGCAGGAGGACGTGGCGCGCGCGTACAGGGACGTGGAGTCCTGGACGAAGAAGTGCATCATCAACGTGGCGCGCGCGGGCATCTTCTCCTCGGACCGCACCATCAAGCAGTACGCGGAGGAGATCTGGCACGTGCAGCAGACCCGCGTGGAGTGACGCGGGCCCCGGGCGCGGACGGCCCCGGCATCCTCGCCGGGGCCACCGCGCCGCCGCTCACGCGGCCTTGTTGAGCCAGGCCTCGTACGCACGGAAGTCGTAGTCGCGGCCGAGGAAGTGGTGCACGAGGTGGGCGGCGTCGTCGGAGCCGCCCGGCTCCAGCACCGCGCGGCGGTAGGCCTGCGCGGGCGCGGGGCTGAGCAGGCCCTGCTTCTGGAACACCGTGAAGAGGTCCTTCGCGATGACGAGCGACCACATGTACGTGTAGTAGTTGGACGAGTACCCGTCCAGGTGCCCGAAGGTGAGGTGGAAGTACGTCCCCTCCAGGTATGGGAAGGGGATGTACTGGCCCTGCAGCTCGCGCACGAGGGAGGTGGCGTCCAGGCCCTTGGGGTCGCGCCGGTACAGCTCCAGGCTGAGCGCCGCGTAGAACATCTGCTGGCGCACGAAGAGGCCCTTGCCGAACTCGTCCGCGCGGAGCATGCGCTCCACCCGCTCCGCGGGCAGCGCCTCTCCTGTCTGGTAGTGCTTCGCGAAGGTCTGGAGGCACGTCACGTCGCGGGCCCACTCCTCCAGCATCTGCGACGGGGCCTCCACGAAGTCCCACTCCGTGCGCACACCGGACAGGCCCGCCCAGCGCGTGTGGCCGCCGAAGATGTGGTGCAGCAGGTGGCCGAACTCGTGGAAGAAGGTCACCACGTCGCCGTGCTGCATCAGCGCGGGCTCCGCGCCGGGCTTGGGGAAGTTGCAGATGAGCGCGCCCTCCGGGAGCCGCCGGCCCGCCTTGCCGCTGGTCAGCGTGAACTGGGCCGCGTGCTTGTACTTGTCCGCGCGCGGGTGCATGTCCAGGAAGAAGCGGCCCTTGAGGGTGGCGCCCTCGTAGACGTCATAGGCCTCCACGTCCGGGTGCCACACGGGCACGTCCTTCACCGGGCGGTAGGTGACGCCGAACAGGCGCGCGGTGAGGTCCAGGACGCCCTGCTTCACGCGCGTGTATTCGAAGTAGGGGCGCACCGTCTGCGAGTCGAAGGCGTACTGCTCCGCCTTCACGCGGTCATCCAGGTAGCCGGAGTCCCACGGGTCCACGTTGGCGGCGCCCGGGTCGTCCTTGCGCTTGCGCTCCAGGAGCACGGCGTAGTCGCGCTTCATGCGCGCCTCCGCGGCGTCGGCGATCTTCCGGATGAAGGTGCCCGCGGCGTCCGCGGTGCGCACCATCTTGTCCTCGGTGGCGTAGGCGGCCCAGTGCGGGTAGCCCAGCAGCGTGGCCAGCTCGTGGCGCTTCTGGACCAGCTTCTGGAGCACGTCCACGTTGGCGGGGTAGCCGCGCTGGCGGTTGGCGCGCCAGAGCTCTTCGCGGGCCTTGCCGTCGCGCGCGTAGGTGAGGAAGGGCACCAGGTCCGGGTAGTCGGTGGAGATGCGCACCTGGCCGTCCGGGCCGGGGGCGTGCGCGCGGACATAGTCCTCCGGCAGGCCGTCCAGCGCGACCGGGGGCAGGGCCACCGTGCGGGTGTCCTGGCTGATGTTGCGGCTGAACTCCTGGCCAATGCGGACCAGCTCCTCTTGGAGCGCCTTCACCCGCTCGCGGGTGGCGTCGTCGCGATCCACGCCAGCGCGGCGGAAGTCGCGCAGCACCTTCTCCATCCACTTGCGCGTGGCGGCGTCGGCCTGGGACAGGTCCACGCGCGCCAGGACATCGTAGACGCCCCGGTCCATGCGGATGTCGTTGGCCAGGTTCTCGATGGCCTGCTCGGCCTGCTCCGCGGCCTCGCGCAGGGCAGCCTCCGGGTGCGTGTGGCGCACGACGCTGGCGCGCGCGGCGGCGTCATCCAGCGCCGCGGAGGACTCGTCGAACAGCTCCAGCACGTCCTGGGAGGGCGTGGAGGCGGGCAGCGTCTTCAGGCGCGCGATGCCGTCGCGGGCCTTGGCCAGGGCCTCCTCGCTCGCGCGACGGAACTCCTCCGGCGGGCAGGTGACATGGCGGGCGGCGTCGGGGACCAGGGGCTCGGACACGGGAGGGGCTCCTCTCAAGCCGTGGGTGTCAGGGAAGGTGCCCAAAGCTAATGCGCTCCGTCGGCGCTGGCAGCATCCGTGTGGCGTGGCGTGAGCGGGTGCCGTGCAGTGGACGCCCTCCCCTGCCCCGTCCGTCGGGCGGCGGACGGGCGGTCGGTGCCCCAAAGGCGGAAGGCCGCCCCGGCGTGGGTGCCGGGGGCGGCCTTCCTGGGACTTCAAGGGGGAGACGGAGGCGTCAGTAGAACTCGAGCGGGCTCGTGGAGTTCTGCGGCTGCCGGGCGGCGCGGGTCACGAAGTCCGCGCTGTTGTTGTCCGTGTCGTACCCGTTGCCACGAAGGGCGTCCGCGCCGGCCGTGCCCATGGTGGCGGGAGTGGAGTTGGACACGGCCTTGCGCTCCAGGCTCCCGCCCGACGCCGGATGCGCAGGGGACGCGGTGCCCTCGGGGGCATTCCCGGTGCCGTACCCCAGCCTGTCCACGTCCACGTACGTCCCGCCCACGAGTTGCTGGACGCGGATGTTGCCACCCCCCGTCGTCGAGGCCGACGCATCGAAGGTGTAGCCGACGTCCTTGATGGCCGTGCCGCTGTAGGTCGTCCCGCCCAGGAGGAAGTAGCCATGGGCGCGGATGACCTTCCCGGCGGGAATCGTGACGGGCGCCCCCCAGGTGGCCCCGGTGGCGGACTTGTAGCTCACCTGCCAGTTGGACAGGTCCACGTCCGAGTTCGTCGGGTTGTAGAGCTCGATGAACTCGTCCGTCGAGGAGGCGGTGGTGCCGCCGCTGAACTCGCTGATGACCACGTGGTTCGTCAGCGGCGCCTTGCCCACCGTCACCGAGCCGTAGGTGCCCGCGGGCGGCACCGTCTTGCCATTCTGGTCGCAGTACACCCACGGCTCGCCCGCGTCCGTGAAGCGGTAGCGGAAGCCATAGCTGTACGTGCCGGGCGTGGGGATCTGCAGCGTCGCCTTCACCTCGTCGTTGTTGGAGTTCGCCGGGCTGTAGCTGGAGTTGAAGTCCGCCGCCGTCCACGTCCAGCCCGCCGGGTTGGTGGCGTCCGCGCCGTAGCCCAGCTGCGCCTCGATGCGCGGGAAGAAGTCGTTGCCCTTCGTGTTCCGCGTCGTGACGTCGTAGCTGTAGAACTGGCTGAAGATGTCGTAGCTGTCGGTGGTGACGATGATCGCCGGGTAGGCGCCGTCACCCGACGGGAACGTCTTCGGGTACTGGATGACGCAGGAGTTCAGCGGCTTCTCCACGTTCAGGCCGCAGTCGTCGTTGGGCTTGCCGGGCGTGCCCCGGTCCCCGCCGGGCAGGCTGCCGGTGGAGTCGCACCAGTACCAGGCCCGCGCGCTGCCCGGGGTCCCCACGATGCTGGCCGCGAGGCTCATCGCGCGGCCCGGCGTCTGCGGGAACGCGCTCGTGTAGACGAGGCTGTCCACCGTCGTCGTCCCCTGCTTGAGGGTGATGGAGCCCGTGCTCCCCAGGGAGATGTCGGTGCCCCAAGCGTCGTTCGCCGACACGCCACCGTTCCGGTTGAAGTTCGCGTCCTGCGCGAGCACCGTGCGGCCTCCCGCCGGCACCAGCAGCGCGTGGCCGTGGTTCACCGTGAAGGACGTGGCCGTGCCCGCGCCGTCCACCAGGTTCACCACGAGGCCGTTGGCATCCAGCAGCTTCGTGGTGGTGTTGGTCAGCTCCAGGTACTCCGTCGTCCCCGAGGACGGCGAGTGCATCACCTCCGACAGGACCAGCTCGCCCGCGCCCGGGTGCGGCGCCGTGGCGCACGCGCCCGCGTAGCAGACCGCGTCCGCGCCGGGGCACGGCTGAAGGGTGGTGTTGCCGGGCTCGCAGGTCGGCACGCCCGCCTGCACCACGCAGACCGACGCGTACACCTCCAGCGACGTGCCGTCCTCCGCGCACTGGGACGCGGGCGGCGTGCACACGTAGCCGTCACACGGGTTGGTGGTCGCGCTGCTCGCGGTGGCCAGCGCGCTGGCATTCCCCGCGCCGTCGAACGTCTTCAGCGCGAAGTGGTACGTCACGCCCGCCTGGAGGCCCGTGACGGTGAAGGACTCCGCCGTGCCGGACGCCTGGGGCGCGCCGACGCCCGAGACCCGGGTCGCCGCGTCGAAGTTCGCGCTGGTGATGGCCGCCGTGGAGTAGCGCAGCTCGTAGCTCGCGGCCGTGCCCAGGTCGCCGTCGTCACCCGGGGCCACCCAGTCCAGACGGATGCTGGAGTCGGACACCGCGGTCGCGTGGAAGCCCTGCGCGGCGTTCGGGGGCACGGTGTCGGAGATGCTCAGGTCCCCGGACGTGATGTCCGGCAGGCCCGCCGCCTGGGCATGGAGCTGATAGGTGCCCTCGTCGTTCACCACGGCCCCGGAGAAGGTCGCCACGCCGCTCACGGTGGTGCGGGTGAGCGCGCCCTGCGCGAAGGCGCCCCCCGCGAGCGACAGCGTCACGTCGGCCTGCGCGCCGCTGACGGTGTTGCCATACGCGTCGCGCAGCGCCACCTGGATGTCCGCCAGGGCCTGCCGCACCGAGCCCGTCGTGGGCGCGGAGGCGAACGCCAACCGGGCCGCGGCCGCGGGCACGACGGCATAGGTGTGCGTGCCCTTCAGGGTGGGCGCCGCCACGTCCGCCGCGACGACGTCCTGGTTCCCGGCGGTGCGCAGCTCCACGCTGAAGGAATGCCGGCCCTCATCCACCAGGGTGAAGGTGTAGGCGCCGGGCAGCACCGCCTGCGCGTCCGTGGAGGAGAACGTCACCGTGGAGGCGTAGTCCTTCGCCACGTTGCCGAAGGCGTCCCGCGCCACCAGCTCGAAGCCCGTGGCCACACCCGCGACGAAGGGGCCCGCGCCCGCGACGACCGCGAACGACGTCGCCGCGCTGGAGCGCACCTCCGTGGTCACCGTCGCGGTGAGGGCCGCGTTGACGGTGTCCTTGACGGTGAGGGACTGCGTCCCGGCGGTCTTGAAGACGACGCCGGAGAGGGTCCGCTGGCCCTGGTCCGCCGCGGTGAAGGTCGCGTCCGCGGGCAGCACCGCCTGCGCGTCCGTGGACGAGAAGTGCACCGTGCCGGTGTAGCCCTGGAGCCGGTTGCCGAAGGCATCCGTCACCGCCACGACCACGGAGGACGCGGTGCCCGCGGAGACGGAGGCCGGGAGGTTCGACACGGTGAGCTTCGACGCCGCGCCCGCGCCCACCGTGAAGGACTGGCTCGCCTTGTTCAACGCGCCCGCCGTGGCGGTGAACGTGAACGAGCCCGCCGTGTCCACGCGCAGCCCGCTGAAGGTGGCCACGCCGTTCACCGCCGACACCGTCACCGCCGTGAAGCCCCCCTGCCCGGTCAGCGTCAGCGTGACCGCCGTGGTGGCCGAGGTGACGACGTCGCCGCGCGCATCCTCCAGCGCCACGCGCACGTCCGCGAGCGCCGAGCCCGCGGTGCCGTTCGCCGGCTGCGTCACGAACGCCAGCTGCGTCACCAGCGGGTTGGCCGTGGACACCGCGAGGCTGTCCGAGCGCGCGGAGTTGCCGTGCGCGTCCGTCGCCTTCAGCGCCACGTAGTACGTCTTGCCCGCCGCGAGGCTGGAGATCGTGGCGGCCTGCGCGGTGCCCGGAGGCACGGGAGCGCCGATGCTCACCGGCGTGGCCGCGGTGAACGCCGCGTCCGTCGTGATGGGCGTCACGGAGTAGCGCAGCTCGTGCGACGCGAGCTGTCCCTGGTCGCCGTCATCGCCCACGCCCGTCCACTGCACCGTGAGGCTGGTCTCCGTGGAGCCCGTCTGCGCGAGCACCGGCTTCGCGGGCGCCACGTCGTCCACCACCTGCACGTCCGCGCTGCTCACGTCCGCGAACCCCTGCGCCGAGGCGACGAGGTGCGTGGTGCCATGGCCCGCGATGCTCAACCCCGTGAACGTCGCGGTGCCACCCACCGGCGCCCCCTGCGCCGTGCCCGACAGCACCAGCGCGCCCTGCGGCAGCGACAGCTTCACCGAAGGAGCCGTGACCGGCACCGTGTTGCCGAAGGCGTCCCGCACCTGGACCGCCACGCTCCCCAGTGACGCGCGCGTCGACACGCGGGAGGCGGGCTGCTGCGAGAAGGCCAGGCGAGCGGGAGCCGCCGCCGTCACGTCCACGGCCAGGGTGAACGTCAGGGCGCTGGTCCCGTCGCTGATGCCCAGGAACTGGTGCCCGGCGGTGTGGAAGGTGATGCCCTTGAACGTGAAGACACCCGCGTCCGTCGCGGTGAACAGGTGGGCGGCGGGCAGCGTCGCGGCCCCGTCCGTGGACGTCAGCGTCACCGTGCCCGCGTAGTTCGTCACCGTGTTGAAGTACGCATCCTGCACCGTCACCTGGAGGTCCTGCGTCGCGCCCGCGGCCACCGAGTCCAGCAGCGTGCTCAGCCCCAGGGCCGCCGGAGCCCCCGGCAGGACCTTGAAGAAGCTGCTCGCCGCGGGCTCGAAGCCCGGGGCGTTCGCGATGAAGTGGTAGTTGGCGCCCGCCTGCTTCAGCACCACGTCCGGGAAGGTCGCGACGCCGTTCACCGCGGCCACCTTCAGCAGGCCCTCCGGGAAGACGATGCCACCCGACCCCAGCGACAGCGTCACCTCCGCCGTGCTGTCGGCCACCACCGCGCCGCGTCCATCCCGCACCTCCACCACCAGCCCGCTGAGCGGCACGCCCGCCACGCCGTCCGGCAGCGGCGCGCGGAACACCAGCTTCGTCACGCTGGAGACCGCGGCGAACTCCACCGTGGCGGTGGCGGTGAGCGGCACCTGCTTGCCGTTCTCATCCTTCACCGACGCCTTCACGGTCTTCACGCCCGCCACCGTGGACGCCACGCGCGCCTTCGCCTCGCCGTTGCTGGCCGTCACCTCCGCGGCCTGCACGACGGTGGCGCCCTCCCCCTCCACCGTCACCGTCACGGGGCGCCCGGACAGCCGCGAGCCGTCCGCCTTGCGCAGCGCCGTCACCGTGACGACCGCCGTGTCCTGGCCGTCCGCCAGCACTCCCGTGGCCCGGTCCACCACCACCGTGGAGGCCGCCGCGTCCACCACGCCTTCCACCACCGGCGGAGGCTGAGGGGAGTCCCCGGAGTCACTGCATCCCAGCGATAGACCCAGACACAACACGCTCAAACCCACAGCGCGGGCGAGCATTTCGAAACGTGGGGACATGGATGTCTCCGACCAGCGAGCAGCTCCGCGCGGCAGTGAAGGCCTGCGCGGAGTTGCATCGCTTTCTAGCAGACATCCTCCGGCCTCCGCGAAATGAGACCGGAATTTTGCATTTCAACTGTAACTCACCCCGTCATCGCCTGGAGCAGCGCGGCGCCGCCCAGGAGGGACTGGCCGCCGTCGCAGACCATGATGGCGCCGGTGATGAAGGAGGCCGCGTCAGAGGCGAGGAAGAGGGCCAGCCGGGCGATGTCATCCGGGGTGCCGAAGCGCTGGAGCGGGAGGGCCTTCTCGATGGCCAGGCGCGACGCCTCGCTGGGGGCCAGACGGCTCATACCCTCGGTGCCCTCGATGGGACCCGGGGTGATGGCGTTGACGCGCACGCCCGTCCCACCCCATTCGATGGCGAGCACGCGGGTGAGCATGTCCACGCCGGCCTTGGCGGCGCACACGTGGGCCTGCATGGCCATGGGCAGGTAGGCCTGGGGCGCGGAGATGTTGATGACCGCGGCGCCCGGCTTGCGCAGGTGTTCGAAGGCGGCGCGGGACACGTTGAAGGTGCCCAGCACGTCGATGTCCATCACCGCCTTGAAGCCGTTGGAGGACATGCCCAGCACGGGCGCGGGGAAGTTGCCGGCGGCGCCGCACACCAGCACGTCGATTTCGCCGTACGCGTCCTTCACCTGCTGGAGCGCCTTCTCCACGGACGCGTAGTCGCGCACGTCGGCGGCGACGCCCATGGCGGTGCCGTGGGCCTGGAGGCCCTTCACCGCGCCCTCCAGCTTCTCCACGTTGCGGCCGTTGATGGCCACCTTCGCGCCCGCCTTCACGAGCGCGGTGGCGATCCCCAGGTTGATGCCGCTGCTGCCCCCGGAGATGAACGCCGTCTTGCCCTTGAGCAGCCCGTCCTTGAACACGCTGTCCGCCATGGAATCGCTCCCTTTGGAAATCAGCCGAACTCGACGACCTTCTGCCCGAAGAGCTTGTCCACCGCGAGGAGCAAATCGTCGTTCACCTGCACCTTGAGGGTGGTGCCCGCGATGTGCGCTTCCGCCTCGCCGGGGAAGAGCACGCTCACCGCCACGGGCGTCGCGCCCGCGTACTTCTTCGCCAGCTCGTTGAGCTTCGCCAGCCGCTCCTCGGTGACGACCTCCGCGGGCAGGCGCAGCTCCAGCCGCTTGGTGCGCTTCTCGCGCACGGACTTCAGGCTCTGGATGTCGTCGACGATGAGTTCGGCGGTGGGCGTGTTCTCATCGCGCTGGGAGATCTGCACGGTGCCGGAGACGAGGATGGGGTCATCCGACTTGAGCAGGTGCTCCCAGTGCTCGTATCCCGGCTTGGGGCCCTGCTTGGACCACTTGCCGTCCTTGCCCATCACGTTGCGCGTGCCGTCCTTGCCCGGGAAGCACACCAGCTCCGTGGAGCCGGACAGGTCTTCGATGGTCACCCACGCCATGCGCTTGCCCGTCTTGGTGGGGCGCTCGCGCAGCACGGTGATGATGCCGGCCACGGTGAGCTTCTCGTCGCGGCGCGCGCGCTGCACGGCGGTGATGGGCCGCGCGTAGCGCTTCAGCTCCTTCTCGTACTGGTACAGCGGGTGGCCGGACACGTAGAAGCCGATGGCCTCCTTCTCGAAGGCCAGGCGCTCCTTCTCCGGCCACTCCTCCACCGCGGCGTAGTCGTCCTTGAGGCCGGTGCCGGAGGTGGCGGGGCCCGCGAGCATGCCGAACAGCGAGCTCTGGCCCGCGGCGCGGTCCTTCTGGCTGGAGGAGCCGCGGTTCATCGCGCGCTCGATGGTCTCGAAGAGCTGCGCGCGCGGGCGCTTCTCGAAGTCGAAGGCGCCCGCCTTCACCAGGGCCTCCAGCACCTTGCGGTTGACGCGCCGGCCGTCCACGCGCTCGCAGAAGTCGAAGAGGCTCTTGAAGGGGCCCTCCTTGCGCGCCTCCAGGATGGACTCGATGGCGCCCTCGCCCACGCCCTTGATGGCGCCCAGCCCGAAGCGGATCTTCCCCTCCACCGCGCCGAAGGCCAGGTCGGACTGGTTCACGTCCGGCGGCAGCACCTGCGTGCCCGACTCGCGGGCCTCGCCGATGTGCTTCACCACCTTGTCGGTGTTGTCCTTCTCGCTGGTGAGAAGGGCGGCCATGAATTCGCACGGGTAGTGGGCCTTGAGCCACGCCGTGTGGATGGTGACCAGGCCGTACGCCGCGGAGTGGCTCTTGTTGAAGCCGTACTCGGCGAACTTCTCCATCAGGTCGAAGATTTCGCCCGCGACCTTCAGGTCCACGTTGTTGGTCTTGCAGCCCTCCAGGAAGCCGGCGCGCTCGGCCTGCATGACCTCCGCCTTCTTCTTGCCCATCGCGCGGCGAAGAAGGTCGGCGCGGCCCAGGGTGTAGCCTCCCAGCACCTGGGAGATCTGCATCACCTGTTCCTGGTAGACGATGACGCCGTAGGTGTCCTTGAGCACCGGCTCCAGGTTGGGGTGCGGATAGGCCACCTTCTCCCGGCCGTGCTTGCGGTTGATGAAGACGTCCACCATGCCGGAGTCCAGCGGACCGGGGCGGTAGAGCGCGCCGGCGGCGATGACGTCTTCGAAGCAGGTGGGCTTGAGCTTCATCACCATTTCGGTGAAGCCGCTGGACTCCATCTGGAAGACGCCGGCGGTGTCTCCGTCCGCCATCAGCTGCCACATCTTCTCGTCGTGCAGCGGGATTTCGTGCCGCTTGATGTCCTTGCCGTGGTTGCGGTTCACCAGGTCCAGCGCGTGCTGGATGACCGTGAGCGTCTTCAGGCCCAGGAAGTCGAACTTCACGAGGCCCGCGGCCTCCACCTCGTCCTTGGCGAACTGGGTGATGAGGATCTTCTCGCCCGGCGGCTGATAGACGGGCACGAACTCCCAGAGCGGCTTGTCCGCGATGACCACGCCCGCGGCGTGCATGCCGGGCTGGCGGTGCAGGCCCTCCAGCGCGAGCGCGATCTCGAGCACGTCCTTGGTGGTGACGGGGTTGCCCTCCACCTCACCGATGTTCTGGGGCTTCTCGATCATCTCCTTGAGGCGAGGCTCCATCTCGATGGCCTCCTTCAAGGTGATGTTGAGGACCTCCGGCACCAGCTTGGCGATGCGGTCGCCTTCGCTGAAGGGCAGGCCGAAGACGCGGCACACGTCGCGCAGCACGCTCTTGGCCTTGAGCGAGCCGAACGTGATGATCTGCCCCACGTTCATCTCGCCGTACTTGCGGCCCACGTACTTGATGACCTCGTCGCGCCGGTCCTGGCAGAAGTCGATATCGAAGTCCGGCATCGACACGCGCTCCGGGTTGAGGAAGCGCTCGAAGAGGAGGTTGTACGGGATGGGGTCCAGGTCGGTGATGCGCAGCGCGTAGGCGACGAGCGACCCCGCGCCGGAGCCACGGCCCGGGCCCACCGGGATGTTGTGGTCCTTGGCCCAGTTGATGAAGTCCTGGACGATGAGGAAGTAGCCGCTGAAGCCCATGCGCTGGATGACGCCCAGCTCCAGCGTGAGGCGCGCCTGGTACTGCTCGCGGTCGATGGGGTACTGGCCCTCCAGTTCCTTGAAGCGCTGGCGCAGGCCTTCGTACGCCAGCTCCGACATGAAGGTGTCCGGGGTGTGGCCGTCCGGGACCTTGAACGTGGGGAGCATGGGCTTGCCCAGCTTCAGCTCCACGTTGCACATCTCCGCGATGCGCATGGAGTTGTGCACGGCCTCCGGCGAGTCCGCGAAGAAGCCGAGCATCTCCTCCGGGCTCGTGACGTAGAGCTTGTCGGTGGAGTGGCGCAGGCGCTTGTTGTCCGCCAGCGTCTTGCCGCTGGCGATGCACATGAGCAGCTCGTGCGCCTTGGCGTCCTCGCGCTTGATGTAGTGCGCGTCCGCGGTGGCGACCAGCGGGATGTCCAGGTCGCGCGACAGCTGCTTCAGGTTCTCGTTGGCCTTGTCCTGTTCGGCCATGCCATTGGACTGGACCTCCAGGTAGAAGCTGTCGGGCTCGAAGATGCCCTTGTACTCAGCGGCGACGCGGCGGGCGTGGTCCATGTCGCCGCGGAAGCACGCGCTGGTGACCTCGCCGCCCAGGCACGCGGTGAGGCCGACGAGCCCCTTGCTGTGCTCCGCGAGCACCTGCTTGTCGATGCGCGGGTGGTAGTAGAACCCGTTCATGTACGCGGTGGAGGACAGGTAGCGCAGGTTCGCGTAGCCCTCCGCGTTCTTGGCCAGGAGGATGAGGTGGTGGGCCACCTTCTCCGAACGGTCCTCGCGCCCCTTGGGGCCCGCGACGTACGCCTCCAGCCCCAGGATGGGCTTGATGCCCGCGTCCTTCGCCTTCTTGTAGAAGTCGATGGTGCCGAACATGTTGCCGTGGTCCGTCACGGCCACGCTCGACATGCCCTTCTCCTTCACCGTCTTGATGAGGTCCTTCATCCGGATGGCCCCATCCAGCAGCGAATAGAGGGTGTGGAGGTGAAGGTGGGTGAAGGACATGGGCGTTCCGGCTCCCGGGTGGAGAAAGAGGCGCCTGAACACTAGAGCCCGCAACCCCTGCTCGCCAGTCCAGTGACAGGCCTGGGGGAAAGAAGCGTTCGCCCTCGCGCGCGGGGCCCTGGAATCCGGCCCGGGAGACACCCGGAGCGGAATCACCGCCCCCCGTCCGTCCGGGCGTGGGCACGCTCCTGGGGTCACCGAGGCCATGGCGGGGTTTTCGGGGAGCGCCTCGCTCCCCTAGAAGCAGCCCCCATGAGCCCCATCCTGGTGATCCTGTGCGTCGTGGCGCCCCTGGTCCTGACGCCGCTGCTGATCTTCGCCCTGTTCGCCAGCGAGAAGAAGAGCTACGAGCGCGTCCGCCGCGAGGGGAGGCGCTATCTCGCCATCATCAAGGAGGTTCACACGATGAGGGGCGACCGCGGCAGGGTGGGGCTCCTGCTGAAGCTCGAGGCACCTTCGGGCCCCGTGGCGAAGCGGCTGATCGTGCCCATCGAGGGGGCGATCACCTGGGACTTCCTCTCCACGGCGCGCGTGAACGACCGGCCGGTGTACGCCCACTGCATCCTGGACCCAAGCGTCGAGGAGGCTGTTCGCCAGTACGGCTTCATCCTCGAGGAGGCCCCCATGATGGACGGCGCTGTCCGCGGTCCGTGACCCGCGCCTTCACACTTCTTCACCCCTGGCTCAAACCCACGCAACCGCCAGCGTCCATCTTGGCTCCAGTCAAGAAGCGGGAACGAACCCCACGCCTGGAGACACACGCCATGAAGAAGACGCTCATCATCGCTGGTACCGCCATCGCCGCCGTCACGCTGCTCACCGGCTTCGGCTTCGGCCGCCATCACCGTGGCACGCCGGATCCGGAGCGCATCCGCCAGATGGTGACGTGGAAGCTGGACGACAAGCTGGATGACCTGGACGCCACCGAGGCCCAGCGCACGTCCATCCACGCCGTGAAGGACCGCCTGCTCAACGACGGCCAGGCGCTCATGGAGGAGCAGAAGGCCGCGCGCACCGAGGCCCTGACCCAGCTCGAGTCCGCCACGCCCGACGCCGCGAAGCTCCACGCCCTGGTGGACGCGCGCATCGACGCCTTCCGCGCCTTCGCCCACAAGGCCACGGACGCCGTGCTGGAGATCCACCGCACCCTCACGCCGGCCCAGCGTCAGACGCTGGCCAGCGACATCCGCGAGCGCACCGGTCAGCAGTAGCCCTGCCCTGGCGGCCCGGGTCTTCGCTGGCCGGGCCGCCGGTGTTGCGCGCGACATGACACATGGCGTGTGACACCGCGCACGAGCGTGGGCAGGCCGTGTCGCCACGGTTATTGTCGGTGGGTGGATTACACCGACTACGCACGACGCATCCGCGCCCACGCTTCCCTGGGCGAACTCTCCGAATACGGCCAGGTGAACGAAGGAGGGCGCGACTATCCCCTCTTCCGCCTCATCGTCCCGGGCGACCGTTGGCTCGTCATCACCTCCGGCTTCCACGGCGAGGAACCCGCGGGCCCGCTGACGCTCGTCCAGCACCTGCCAGACATCGTCGCCTACGCGAAGTCGAAGGGCGTGGGCCTGCGCGTCTACCCGTGTATCAACCCCTCCGGCTTCGAGGACGGCACGCGCTACAACCGCAGCGGCGAGAAACCCAACAACGACTTCATGCGCTATGAGATCGCCCCCGGCGAGTGGCGCGGAGAGCTGATGGGCGACCCACCCATCCTTCGCTGGGCCCTCTACGACGGCGGCCCCAAGGAGACGCGCGCCGTGCGAAGCGACCTGGCCCGCTTCCCGCCTCCGGACGCCGCGCTCGACATCCACCAGGACAACTACCTGGGCGGCGTCGCCACGTACGCGTACACCTTCGGGGACAAGGCCGCCTACCGCCCGTTGATGGACGCCAGCGCCGCGCACGCCACCGTCGTGCGCAGCCGCAAGGTGGATGACAACAGCTTCGCCGACGAGAGCGGCTTCGTCGTCTTCCACGATGGCAGCGTCACCGACTGGTACATGCGCCAGGGCGTGCCGTACACCGCCGCGCTGGAGACCACCACGCCCACGCCCCTGGCGACGTGCGACGCCGTGAACCTGGTGTGGATCCGCGGCTTCATCGACCTGGCGGCGCGTGGCGAGGGCCCCACCCGATGATCCAGCGCCCTCTGGGAGACAGCGGCCTCAGCGTGTCCGCGCTCGGCTTCGGCGCGGGGCCCGTGGGCAGTGAGGCCCTCAGTGACGCCGACGCGGAGGCGCTGCTGCACGGCGTGCTGGACGCGGGCATCACCCTCATCGACACCGCCCCCAGCTACGGCGTGTCCGAGCAGCGCATCGGACGGTTCCTGGGCTCGCGCCGCCGCGAGTTCGTGTTGTCCACCAAGTGCGGCTACGGCGTGCCCGGCGTGGAGGACTGGACGCCCGAGTGCATCACGCGCGGCGTGGACCTGGCCCTCCAGCGGCTGCGCACCGACGTGCTGGACGTGCTGCACTTCCACTCGTGTCCGCCGGACGTGCTGCACCGGCCCGGGTTGGTGGAGGCGCTCACCCGCGCGGTGGAGGCGGGCAAGGTGCGCGCCGCCGCGTATTCGGGCGACAACGCCGGGCTGGACGCCGCGCTGGAGACAGGCGCGTTCTCCGTCGTGCAGACGTCCGTGAACCTCTTCGATCAGCGCTCGCTCGACCACGGCGTGGCGAAGGCCCGGGCGCGCGGCGTGGGCGTCATCGCCAAGCGGCCCCTGGCCAACGCGCCGTGGCGCTTTCCGGGACGTCCGCTCGCGCACGACGTCGGCGAGTACTGGGACCGGATGCAGCGCATGGGCCTCCAGACGGACGGCCTGGACTGGCCGGAGCTCGCGCTGCGGTTCACCGCGTTCGCGCCGGGTGTCGCCACGTGCATCGTGGGCACCACGCGGCTGGACAACCTGCGCGCCAACGCGCGGGCCTTGGAACAGGGCGCCCTGCCGGAGCCTGTCGTCCAGGCCATCCGGGACGCGTTCCATCGCCAGGACTCCGGCTGGGACGGCGTCATCTGACGCAGCCCGCCAGTCTTGGGTTCCGTCCGACAGCGAAGATTTCAGCACGGGCAACTGCTCACCATCGACGTTTGTCTCGTCCAACCGGGCCGGGTGCTAGCGCCTGGGTCCGTGGCGAACATCCGGTGCATGAACGTGATGCCAGAGTTTGAGAAGGATGGAGAGTCGGTGGAGATCCACCCCACGGCGCTCGACCTGGATCAGGTCGAGCACACGCCGCAGGTGGCGAAGTGGTTGCGCATGCGCGCGGGCCTCTGGCTCACCACCGCGCAGAAGGAGTTCAACGACGCGCTCTTCGGTCGGGACGACTCCGATGAGTCGCTGTACCGCTACGCGAGCGCCCGCGCCGAGCTGGACTCCGCGGAGGCCTGGGCCCTGCGCGTCGCCCAGTTCCTGGCGCAGGCGCCCCGGTAGGCGCGGTCCTCCCGTTGAGGAGAACCCGCGGATCAAGACCGTCTGGATGGACGTGCTCGCCGAGGCACCGCTAGCGTTGCCTCCTCATGCGCGCCTTCGTTCTGAACCGATATGGCGGCCCAGGGGCCGCCGAGCTTCGCGACGTGGCTCCTCCCGAACCCGGACCCGGTGAGGTCCGGATCGACGTGAAGGCAGCGGGCCTGAACCCCGTCGACTTCAAGACGCGCGAAGGCATGCTGCGTGTCATCCATCCGTACGTACTCCCCATCGTCCTCGGCTGCGAACTCTCGGGAGTGGTCGCATCCGTCGGGGAGGGGGTGACGCGGTTTCGCCCCGGGGACGCGGTCTTCACCCGCGTGTCGAAGGAGCGCCTCGGTGCCTTCGCCGAGACAGCGTGCGTGCATCAGGATCTCGTCGCGCGGAAGCCGGCGTCGCTCGACTTCGTTCACGCCGCGGCGATACCGCTGGCGGCGCTCACCGCGCTTCAAGCACTTCGCGACGAGCTGGCGATCAAGCCAGGGATGCGCGTCTTCATTCCGGGCGGCGCGGGCGGCGTCGGGACCTTCGCGCTCCAGATCGCGAAGCACCTCGGAGCGACGGTCGCGACGACGGCATCGCCCCGTGGCCGAGCGCTCGTCGAGCACCTCGGCGCGGATGTCATCGTCGACTACACGACCCAGGCGTTCACGAGCGTGCTGCGCGACTACGACGCGGCCTTCGACCTCATCGGGGGTGACACACTCACGGGCGCGTTGTCCGTCGTTCGCCGCGGCGGCAAGGTCGTCAGCATCGCCGGTCTCCCCGAGCCCAAGACCGCGACCCAGGATCTGGGCCGCGGCGCGGGCCTCGCGACGCTCTTCTGGTTCGCGAGCGCGGGGATTCGCTTCCGTGCCTGGCGCGCGGGCGTCAACTACCGCTACCTGTTCATGCGGCCTGATGGGAAGCAGCTCGAAGAGCTCGCCGCCCTCGTCGACGCGAAGAAGCTCGAGGTCGTCGTCGACCGGGTCTTTGCCTTCGACCAGATCGCCGACGCGTTCGCCTACCTCGAGGGAGGCCGCGCCAAGGGCAAGGTCGTGGTCACGCTCGGGTGACCGCGCGAAGGGCAGCGCGCGAAGCGCCCCGCGACGCTGTTCATGGAGACTGACGACCCGGAACCAACAACCCAGGGCCGGGCCATCCAGCCCTGGGCGGAGGAATCAGGTCGTCAGCGCCATCGAGGCACGAACCCACGCTTCGACCGCGAGGTTGGAGCCGCGACCTGAATCCGCCGCGCGCCCCTTCGCGCGCTACAGCGGCACGCGGACGACGGCCGTCCCCAGACGTCCATCCGCGCCCGGCCGGACGGTGTCCAGATAGAGCGCGGGCGGGTTGTCACGGACGAGGACGGCCCCCTGGTGGAGCGGAAAACCCTCCAGCGCGCCCAGGTCGACTGCGTGCTGGAGATCCCAGGTCCACAGGTGGTGTCGCTGCACACCGTCCGGCTCGGTCACCTCCTGGAGGTACAGCACCCGCCGGGGGCCAGGGACGAACAGGAGCGGCGCTTGTGGCACCGCGCCCTGCACGGCCCGCTTCGTCGTGACGCCGCCCTGCTCCCACTCCAGTGAGGGGACCGCGTCCGGAGCCGTCGCAGCCCTCAACCGCGCCTTGGCCGTGAAGCCCTCGCTGAAGGCAGGCCCCAGCAGGGTGCCAGACTCCCCCGAGATGGAGAGGAGCCCCGCCGCGCTGTCCCGCAGGGTATTGACCAGGCTGCACCGGACGAAGGGGCACAGGTCCTCACGGCAGTAGAGGGCCCGCTGCTCCTCCGCGAGCCGGACGGTCCAGCACATGTTGCTGGAGACCGCCTCGCGGCAGCCCTGGCCATCGCACGCGAAGAGCGAATGCCCGAGCGGGACCTCCTGGGGCGCGCCCTTCCACCGGCCTTCGGTGTTCACGAGGACGTGTACCTCGTCGAGCATGATGGGCGTGTCCAGGGGCAGCCATCCCGGCCTCGCCTCGTCATTGCGCCAGACGTGGTCCCAGACGGGCGAGCCGGTGGCGGCGTCGAACAGCAGGACCTGGTCCTCCACGGCCCAGCCATACCGAGTCCCCTCCGGGGAGATGAAGGGCCTTCCCGGCAGCGCGCCCAGGTTCGTGACCGCGCCCGTCGCGACGTCGACAAACCACGCCTTCGTGCCATCCACGAGGAACAGGGTTCCCCCCGCGGCGCGAAGCTCGGGCGCCCCACCCTGGAGCTCGACCACCGTGGTGAGCGCGCACCCCTCCGGCGTGCACGCATCCTTGCGCGCCATGCGAAGGGACGTCACGTCCCCCGCACCGGCTTCGAGAAAGGCCACGTAGCTCAAGGCCGCGTCATGGACCTCGTCGCCCCGCGCACGCGTCGTGAGGGAGATGGCGTCCGAGCCGCCAGGGCGCCACCACCAGAGCGACCGCACTCCGTCCACCGGCGCGCTCCTCAGCAGCGCGGCACTGCCGTCGTTCGCCGCGACGGCGGCCTCCACCGGGCCCGCGATGCGCACGGCCGCACCCGTGGGCAGCGGCTGCGCATACGTCCCGTCCTCCCGGGCGGACACGAGGAAGGTCTGCCGCGCATCCACCTGGAGCAGCCGCGCCTCCGAGGCCAGCTCCGGGAAGACGACGCCCCCGTCCAGCTCCGTGCCGGCGTCCACTCCGGCGTCCACGCCCCCCACCGGATCCGCCTGGCAGGAGCACAGGCCCAGCCCGAGCAACACCCGCCCCAACAGCTTCCGTCCACGAACAGGGAGCGGAACTCTTCCATGACTTGTCATTGAATTCTCCCCGGCCCTGAAGGCCATACGGCCTCGGCGGGCCCGGCTGGCTGAAAAAAGAGCGCCCCGGGCCCACCCGGTCGTATCCAGACGTCTGCCTATAGGACAGCACGCGGAGGACGGAGGTGCCCCCGCGGCAGGGCCCTCAGCGCCCCACGCCCATGCGCGTCCACAGCTCCAACAGCGTGCGCAGCACCGACACGTCCGGCACGTCCGCCGCGGGCGGCACGTCCACCCGGATGCCCTGCGCCGCCAGCCGCGTGAACGGATTGTCCGCGTCTGGCGTCTTCAACGGCACGGACGGGTCCGCCGGCCGGAACCCAAACGTCAGCGCGCGCGCCTGCACTTGCGGGCTGCGCAGGAAGCCCACCCACTCCAGCGCCGCCTCGCGCTGCTCGGGCGTCACCCAGTCCGCCTGGAGCACCGCCGCCGGGTGGTCGCTCCACAGCGTCACCGGCGGGTAGTCCACCCGCAGCGCGCCCCACCGCCCCTGCGCGTTGCCCAGCTGCGCGATGGCCAGGCTCTCGTACACCACCGCCAGGTCGTAGCGAGAGGGCCCGTAGCGCACCAGGTCCGTCATGAACGTGCCCGTGGACGGCTCGAAGCGCGTCACGCCCCGCTCCAACCCCTGGAGCCACGCCTGATAGCCCGGATCCAACAGGTCGCCTTGCGTCAGCCCGGCGCGGCGGCCCAGGTACTCCAGCGTCGCGGACAGGAGCGCCTGCAGGCCGGAGTTGGACTTCGTGGGGTCCGTGTGGCCCAGCTTCACGAAGCCCCACTCCGCGGGGCCCCCTACCGCGGGCCAGCCCCGGTCGCTCGCCACCGCGCGCTGGAGCGTCTTCCAGGACAGGGCTCCGCCGCCGCCCGCCTTGCGCAGCACCTCCATCCGGTCCTGCCAGCCCACGAACACCAGCGGCGTGATGACCAGCGGCTGGGGCACGGCCTCGCCCTGCGTCGCGAACAGCGGCCCGTGCGAGGCGTCCGTCGCCCAGTCCGCCGCGAGCATGCGCAGCTCCGCGCTGTCCGCCGGGCTCCACACCGTGGGCTGCTCACGCCCCTCCAGGATGGCCCGCGCCGCCTCCAGCGAGCCCTTCCCCACCAGCGTCACCCGCACCCCCGGGTGCGTCCGCTGGAAGTCCGCGAGCGCCGCCTCCACCCACTCGCGCTTCTCCGTGCTGTAGAGGAACGTGATGTCCGTCACCCTCCGGCGCGACGGGAGCGGTGAAGCCCGCGGCTCCGGATCCAGCGATTGCGCGACGGGCGCCTCCGGTGCCGCCAGCAGGTAGAACACCCCCAGCGCCGCGGCCAGCAAGCCAATGAAGAGGAGGACCCGGGGCTTCATGTCCGCCCTCGTACTCCGGGTCGCACTCCGGCGGAGCCCGGCGGCGCACTTGTCACATCCCTATCACTCACGGTTTCTCCCCTGGCCGCTCCCCCTCCAGGAGAGGACTCCGCCGGTTTATTTGGCCCCAAATGGATGACAGAATGGACCGGATGATGACCCTGGCTCGAAGCATCGCGCTCCTGGGATTGGGAGCGGTGTTCGGAGGCTGCGCGGCGAAGCAGCCCCCTCCCGTCCAGCACTATGCCCTGGGCATGTCCCGCGCGGATTATCGGGACTACACGGGGTCGAAGGCGAGCCCCTGTGACGCGGAGCCGCGCTGGTTCGCGGAGGAGCTGACCGCGGTGAACGGCCTCCTGGCGCGCTTCGTCAAGGAGACGGAGCAGGCGGAGGACGCGCAGGCGCAGGAGCACCCGCAGCACCTGGCGCTCCTGGAGGAGGGGCTGCGCACGCTGCCGCCGGTGCTGAAGGTGCACGAGAACAACCTCCGGGCGCTGACGACCTGTGGCTTCCGGCGCACGGGGGCCTTCCCGGACCTGGCGCAGCGGGGCACGGCGCTGCTCGCGGAGGCGCAGGGGCGGATGGCCCTGGCGCCCCGCATCCAGGCCTCCGCGGCGCTGCGCGAGGCCCAGCGGCAGTGGCGCGAGGAGGGCCCGGCGCGCGAGGCGAAGGCGCGCGAGACGTGGTGCCCGAAGCCGTCCCAGGTGGGCCAGCCGGACCTCTACTTCGCGCGCCAGTCGCCGGAGGGGCACACCGAGTGGCTCTTCTGCGACGGGCACGTCGTGGAGAAGACGGGGGACGCGGAGCCCGCGCTCCTGAGCCCGGAGGGGCTGACGAAGGCGGAGCGCCGGCGCGTACAGCCGAAGAAGTACCTGGACGCGGCGCGCGCCTATCCCACGGAGGAGATGGACCGCCAGCCCACGGCGGCCACCCTCCAGGCCCCGGCCGCTCCCGGGAGCGGCAGCGCGGCGGGAACCGCGAACTAGGCGGGCGCGGGCGTCCAGCGCGTCACGCCCCCAGCCGGGCCAGCCGCTTCGACAGGTGGGCGTCGCCGCCCGCCTCCACGCCACCGACGAAGGCGGCGAGCGAGCTGCCCGCGCCGGACAGGTGGGCCTCCACGTGCGGCTTGAGCGCGGTCCAGCGCTTGGCCCAGGCGTCCTCGGAGCCGTCGCGCAGGTCGGGGCGCTCCGCGAGCAGCGCTGTCACCCGCAGCGCCAGCTCCGGGTCGTTGAGCGTGCGCGCGGAGGCCACGCCCGGCGGCACCGAGCCCTGGGGCGCGGCCTTCCACGCCTCCGCCGCCCGCTGGAAGGCGGCCACGTCCACCTGCGACAGCAGCCCCAGCGCATGGCGCAGCGGGAGCCGGCCTTCCGCCTTGGGCCCCACCACGCGCGCCATCAGCGCGGCGAAGGGCGCGGCCAGGGCCGGGTGCGCCGCGGGGTCCACGCCGCCCAGGGCGCGCAGCGCGTGCCGGGCCTTGCGCGCCAGCCGCGTCACCTTCCAGCTGGGGCCCTTGAGGCGCGTCTGGAGCAGCGCGAGCGCCGAGCCCGCCGCGGCCACCGCCTCCGGGCCCGGCGTGGCGGGCACCACGCGGCGGGGCAGCACGAGCGCCGGGGGCGGCGCGGCGGCGGCCTTCGGGGGCGGCGCGGGCGGGGCCTCTCCGGCGCCCACCTCGGCGTAGCCCTCGCGCGTCTTCTCCGCGACCTTCTTGGTGTACTCGCGCAGGGCGGCTTCCTCGTCCGGGAAGACCTTCTCCTTGCGCTGCCCGGCCGTGCCGATGCGGCCGTAGGTGACGATGAAGGTGGCGCCCTGCACCTCGGGCACCCAGAACTTGGAGCTGTTGCCGTCGACGAACTCGAACCTGCGCATGGCCCGAGAGGCTACCCCAGCTGGGGGCCTTCGTGCGCGCCCCCGCCGGCGTTCGCCGCCAGCGCCCGCAGCCCTTCTTCCCGCGACACGCTGCCCGTGTAGCCCAGCTCCAGCCGGGCCTTCTCGTCGCTCACCGTCACCTCCTGGCCCACCAGCAGCAGCTCCGTGCGCGACAGGGGCGGCGCGCCCTTGAAACCCAGCAGGTCCCAGGCGAAGTCGCCCACCACGGCCACCGCCGCGGCGAGCGCGGTGGGCAGCGACTTGTCGCCGGGCTCCACGCCCTGCGTCTTCAGGAGCGCGGTGACGAAGGCGCGGAACTCCACGGGCGCCCCGTCGGTGAGGAAGTACGCCTGACCGCCCTGCCCCTTCTGCGCGGCCAGCAGCATCCCCTCCACGGCGTTGGCCACGTGGCAGGTGGACGTCAGGTAGTGCCCGCCGCCAATCCAGCGGAAGCGCCCCGCCTTCACCGCGGCCACCAGCGACGGCAGCACGGTGGTGTCACCCGGTCCCCAGACGAGCCGGGGCCGGACGGCGACGGTGGTGAACTCCGGCGAGTGGACCTGGAGCACGCGCCGCTCGGCCTCGCCCTTGGTGGACGGGTACGGGCCCACGGCGCGCGCGGGCAAGGGGTGCGTTTCATGGAGGTTCACCATGGGGCCGCCATCCGCCAGCACGGCCTCGGTGCTCACGTGCACGAAGCGCTTCACGCCCGCCGCCCTCGCCGCCTCCAGCGCCGCCTCCGTGCCGCGCACGTTGGTTTCGTAGAAGGCCGCGCGGGGGCCGGACATCTTCACGTGCGCGGCGGCGTGGAAGACGGTGTCACAGCCCTCCATGCCCAGGCGCAGGCGCTCCGGGTCGGTCAGCTCGCCTTCCCACGGCTCGCCCCCCGCGGCCTGGACCGCCTGGGCGGCGCCGGGCGAGCGGGCCAGCGCGCGCGCCGGCTCCCCGCGCTTCGCGAGCGCCGTGAGCAGGTGCTTCCCGACGAACCCCGAGCCACCAGTGACGAACGCGCGCACGTGTGAAGCCTCCCTGCCAGAGCACGCCGCTCCTACCATCCCCGGAGGGGCCCCGGGTAGCCCGGGCCCGCGTCAGAACATGTCGCGCATCGACGGCGAGGGGCCCGCGAACAGGGCGCTGGCGGCGTCGAGCGACGCGTCGTCCGCGCTCAGCATCCCGGCCAGCTGGAGCGCCCGGGGCGTGAGGAAGCCGGTGTAGAGCGGGGCCAGGGCGCGCGCGTGCAGCCGCATGCGGCCCTCCCCGCCGGGCCGCACGCGGGCGGTGCCCCCCTCCACCTCCAGGACGAAGCGCCCCTGGTTCTCCGGGAAGAGGTCGTCCTCCACGTCCAGGTGCAGCGCGCCGGAGAGGCCGGGGACGAAGCCGCGCGCCTCCAGGGCCCGGGGGACGTCCAGCAGCCGCGCCATCCAGTGCATGGACAGCTTCACCTGGTACGTCTGTTCGCGCAGCAGCGTGAGCAGCGGCTCGTCCGCGCCGCCGAACCACACCACGTCCTGCGCCAGCGAGCGGTGGTCGCCCAGGAAGCGCAGGAGCCGGCGCGCGGCGGCGGGGGTCGTGGCCGTGAGGTCCGTGAGCTTCAACACCTGCTTGGGCACGGCGCCCTGGGGCGCGAGCTGACGCACGAGGTACACGTAGCCCTCCACGCCGGAGTCCCCCTCCACGACGAAGCCGTGGGCGGTGTCGTTGCGCGGCGTCCGCACGCGCCGCCAGATGTAATCCCCCCGGTCCAACCAGCCGTGGTGCTGGGCGGCGAAGCGCCGGTAACACGCCTCCACCGCCGCGTCGTCCGACAGCCGCGAGGGCCGCAGGGACAGCGAGCGCTCCCCCAGCTCCAGCGAGGCGGCGTCGACGTGGATCTCATAGCGGGCGCCGGCCAGCTCGTAGCCCACGCGCCGGTAGAGCGGCTGCGTCGCGGGGTAGAGCACGGACAGCGGCGAGCCCGCGTCGCGCATCTCGCGCAGGAAGTGGCGGAAGAGGCGCGTGGCGGCCCCCGCGCCCCGGTGCGCCGGAGCGACCCCCACGCCCCCCACGCCGATGAGGGGCACCCCACGGCCGCCCAGGAACTGGCCCATGCGGATGAGGGTGAGCGTCGCGGCCACCTCCCCGTTCACGCGCAGGATGCGCAGCGAGGACTCCGCGCTGTTCTTGAGCACCACCGTCTCCGCGTCCGTGGCGGACATCGCGAAGGCCTGCGCGGTGATGTCCGCGATGGCGGCCAGCTCCTGCTCATCCCGTGGAAGTCCGTACTCCGCTGACGCCATCCCTCGACCCCTTTGCTGAGTGCGCGGGCAGCATGGCGCAGCGGGAGGAGGCGAGGAAGGCCGGACGCGGGCGCTGTCGCCTCGCGAGCTTCGGTTGCGCGGCCAGGACGCCACGCCCCCAAGTCTTCAGGGATCCGACGACACCACCCGCTCCGGCTCCAGCACCTCCCGCGTCTGCGCGCCGCGCCCGATGTAGCTGGAGCCGCCCGTCAGCTGCCTGCCGTCCTCCAGCACGGCGATGAGGCGATAGGACGAGTCGCCCCCCGCGGGATAGGCCAGGGCCACGGTGCTCCCCTGGAGCAGCACGCGATGGAGGACCTGCCCCTGGTCGTACTCGACGCGGACCTCGCGCACGTCCTGGCCCGTGCGGTTCTCCACGCGCACGTGGATCTGATCCCGGAGCGGGCGGCTGTCGTGCAACCAATACGCGACCCCGGCGATGAGCGTCAGGACCGCGCCCAGCAACATCCCTCCCAGCAGCCACAGGCCCTTCATCAGACGTCCTCCCCGGCGGCTCCCGCCATGGAAACCGGTATCCGGGTTTGTAGCCTTCTTCCAGGATGATGTCCGGACGCGCCTCATGCGGCCTGGGCCCTGGGCTTCCCCTCGGGAGGGGTCAGGAGCAGGTGCCCTGGCCGTGGAGCGACTTGTTCGTCGTGGTGACGCAGGCGCAGTTGCGGACCCGGCACTTGAACGAGGCCGACGCTTCGCAGAGGTGGGCCACCCGTCGCCAGCGCTGGATGGGGTTGCTGGCCTTCCCCTCCTCCTGGGTGAAGAGGTCCTCTCCCCGGACGGCGAACGCATACGCATACGCGTAGGAGCGGTCGCCCTCGGAGTAGTCGTCACAGTAGGTGGCGAGGTTGATGGCGAGCCGTCCCCCCGTGACCGACCAGGTCCCCACCGAGTTGCTCCATTGGCCCTCCACGAAGAGGATGGAGGACCCCTGGATGACCATCGCCTCGGCGCCCTGGCCCTGCTCCAGGCGGTAGATGCCGTCGCGCAGCGCTCCACCCGTCAGGGCCGGCGCGTCGACCGCCGAGTCGCTGTCCGCCTCCCAGGTGGTGCACCACCCCACCGCGCTGCACTGAATCGCGGTGCCCCCGTTGCCACCATCCACCCCGCCTTGGGTGCCGCCATCCCCGCCTCCCGCGTCATCGGTGTTGCCGCAGGCCACGGCCAGCAAGGAGAGCAGCGTCAGGAAAATCGTCGTGTTCTTCATGAAGGCATCCCGGAAGAGAACTCCTGGGGAATCCGTCCCCGCGGCAGGGAGTCCTCCCGGTCCGCGCCGTTGCATGAAATCGGTGCGCGCCGGGCGGCGCTCGCGGTCACGCCGCCCGGGCCCGCGGGCTCAGTGGCAGGCGGGCTGCCCCGTCAACGGCTTGTTCGTCGTCGTCATGCAGGTGCACTTCGAGTCCCGGCACTTGAACGACGTGCTCTCCTGACAGAGGTAGGACACCCGCCGCCAGCGCAGGATGGGGGTGTCGAGCAGCTTCACGCTCTGGGTGAAGAGCTCATCTCCGCGGACGGCGAAGGCGAGGTCATACGTGAGGGACATGTTGCCGCTGGAGAAGAGGTCGCAGTAGCTCCCGATCTGGATCGCGATCCGGCCGTTGGAGATCTTCCAGGTTCCCAGCGTGTTGTCCCAGAAGTCCCCCACGAACAGGACGGAGGAGCCCTGGATGATCATCGCCTCGTCGGTGCCGCGCCCCTGCTCCAGGCGGTAGATGCCGTCGCGCAGCGTCCCCCCGTTGAAGGCAGGCGCGTCCGTCACCGGGTTGCTGTCCGCGGTCCACGTGGTGCACCACCCCATCGAGATGCACTGGAGCGCGCCGCCCGGGCCGCTGCCCCCGTCCACGCCTGCATCGCTGCCCCCGTCCACGCCTGCATCGCTGCCCCCGTCCACGCTGGTGTTGCCCCCTCCGTCCACCCCGCCGTTGCCGCCCCCGTCCACGCCGGTGTTGCTGCCTCCATCCGCGTGGGTGTTGTCTCCCCCACCGCCCTCGTCGGGGTCGTCGGTGTTGCCGCAGGCCACGGTCAGCAAGGAGAGCAGCGTCAGGAAAATCGTCGTGTTCTTCATGAAGGCATCCCGGAAGAGAACTGGCGGGGAATCCGTCCCCGCCAGAGGGAGCCCTCCCGGGCGGCGCCGTTGCATGGATTCGCCCGCTACCGACGACAGCGAGCGACCTCGGCGCGAGCGTCGATGACCTCCTGGGCGTAGGCCTTCGTCCAGGGCTCCAGCTCCGTCCAGGCCCGGTGTGCCTCCTGGCAGGCCTCGGTGGACCTGCCCGTGAGCCGCAGGGCCTTCGCGAGACGGCGGCGGGCCAGGGGGACCCGCGCCGACGTCACCTTCTCCGTCTCAAGGGCCTCCAGCACCGCCTTCAAGGGAGCCAGGGCCTCGGAGGGGGCGTTCCTCGCGAGGTGGATGTCCCCCAGCAGCAGGAGCGCCTTGATGCGCTCGGGCGCCAGCGGGCCTCGGTCCCGCTCCAGGCTCACCAGCGCGCGCTCCACGTACGTCCTGGCTTCCTCCGCTCGCCCGAGGAAGAGCAGCGCGTCCGCGAGCGATTGGAGCCCTTCGCCTTCCACCTCGTTCCTGGCGAGCAGCGGCTCCTGGAGCGCGACCGCGCGCGCGTGAAAGGCCTTGGCCTCGCGCGGGCGGCCCAACAGGCGGAGCAGCCGCCCCACCTCGTGCGCGTCCAGCGCGACGTCCGGATGCGAGGCGCCATACACGCGCTCGCGATGGGCGAGGCCGCGGCGGGCCTGCTCCAGCTCCCGCTCCCGCTCCCCCAGTTCGCCGAGCACGCCCAGCCGGTTCGACTCCAATCCCACGAGCACGTCGCTGTCCGGCCCCACGACCTTGCGCGCCACCGCGACGCTCGCTTCCGCCGCCTGTCGCGCCTGCGGGCCGTGTCCCCACTCGAAGTAGATGATGGCCAGGTTGGACAGCGCCCGCGCCACGGCCAGGTGCTCCTCTCCCAGCGAGCGCCGCAGCAGGACGAGCGCCCGCAGGAGGAGCCCTTCGGCCCGGGTCAGCTCCCCCGTGTGGGCCAGCGTCCCCGCCAGGTTCAACAAGGCCTTGGCGGTGTCGCGGTGCTCGGGCCCATGGAGCTGTTCGTGAAGGCGCACCGCCTCCTCCTGCCAGCGCTTCGCCTCCAGGAGACGTCCCTGGTGCCGCGCGAGGATTCCCAGCCGCACGTTCAGCTCGGCGCGGGCGAGCGCGTCCCCACCCGCGGTGGCCCGTGCCAGGGCCTTGAGCAGGAGGGGCTCCGCTTCGGCGAACCGGCCTTCCTCCTCCAACAGCTCGGCGCGGGCGTGCTCCAGCAGCGCGTCGAACTCCGGGTCGCGAAGGGTCTCCGCCACGGCCTGGGCCCGCAGGAGGAAGGGCCACGCTTCCTTGGGACGCCCCAGGTCATAGCCATGCAACCAGGCCTGCGCGTACAGCGTCCGCGCGAGGACGGACAGGTGGCGCCCCGCCTCCGCCGCGAGCGAGGCCTGGACCAGGGAGGCCCGCGCATCCTCGAACGCATTGGCATCCTCCTGGAGCTTCCCGCACAACAGGTGCGCCTCCGCTTCCAGGGGACGGTAGCGCGTGGCGAGCGCGCGCTCCCTCGCGGGCAGCGCCACCTTCAGCGCCTCCGACGTATGGCCCGCGAGCTGCTCCGCGGTGGCCCGCGCGAGCTCCGCCCGCACCGCCTTGACCTCCTCCCGCACGGCGGGCTGCTCCGGAGGAGCCACGGCCTCCTGCAAGGACCTCACGTCCGCGCAGCGCGCCACGCCGCCCAGGGAAGCCCCCAGCCCGAAGCCCCGCTCCACCGTCCGGGAGTCCGCGCCCTGGAGCGCCGTCGTGAGCCGGGAGAGCTCGCCCAGCCGCTGGTCCAGGCAGGCCATGCGCAGCCCGAGCACCTGCTCCGACTGCTCGCCGAAGACACGGGTGGCCTCGCAGGCCTGTTGGTGCTCCCGCGTCCAGTCCGACGTCCAGCGCTCCAGCGCCACGGACACGGCCTGGAAGGAGGCCTCCGCGTCCGGAGCGCGGGTGGCGAGGAAGGCCCGGTGGGTGGCCTCGCGGGTCGCCTCATCCCAGACGCCCATGAGGTGCCGCTCGCTGCCCTGGCACAGCGCGCGCGGCTCCAGCCAGGGGTCCAGCATCAGGAGGAGTCCTCCCACCAGCGCGCCGCCGAGCAGCGCTGTCGCGGTGGTCCGCCTCCAGGCCACGGGGACGCGCACGAGCCGCGCCCGCAGCTCCGCCATGGAGGGGAAGCGCCGCGAGGGGGCCTCGGAGAGGCCGCGACGGATGACCGCCCTGAGCCAGGCGGGGACGCTGGCGCGCTCGGGCCGGACGGCCTGCCGGGCCATCTGCTCGAGCAGCTCCTCGCGCGTCGTCCCCTCGAAGGGGCGCTGGCCGTTGAGGGCTTCGTAGAGCGCGACGCAGAAGGCGAATTGATCCGACCGGGCATCGCCCCGCTCGCCCCGAAGCTGCTCGGGTGAACCATAGGCCGGCGTCCCGAGCAGGGCCCCCGTGTCGGTGAGGAAGTCCGCGGCCTGGGAGGAGTCCGGGGGGTGGCTCTCCGCCCCCAACGCCGAGGTCGCATTGGCCAGTCCGAAGTCGGTGATGCGCACCTGGCCATCGCGGGTCAGCAGGACGTTGTCCGGCTTGAAGTCCCGGTGGACGATGCCCAGGGCGTGCGTGGCCGCGAGGCCGTCCGCCGCCTGGATGAAGAGCGCGAGGATCTCCTTGGTTGAACGGGGCTTCTCCGCGAGCCACCTCCGGAGCGTCCCTCCTTCAAGGAACTCCATCACCAGGTAGAGCTGTCCCTGGTACTCGCCCACGTCGTAGAGGCCCGCGACGTGGGGATGCGACAGGCGCGCCATGGTGCGCGCCTCGCGCTCCAAGCGCTGCCGCGCCTGCGTGAGCGAGTCCTCCCGGAGGCGCTGGAGGTTGAGCAGCTTGAGGGCCACCTTGCGATCCAGCTCGGGGTCATACGCGGCATGGACGCGGCCCATGCCGCCCTCGCCGAGCAGCCCCAGCACCACGTAGCGGCCCACCTGCGCGCCGGTGACGAGGACTCCCGCGCCCGCCTGGGGCGCCGGGGCATCGAGCGCGCTCATGGCGGCGAGCACGCTCCGGCACTCGGCGCACCCGGCGACGTGGTCACGCACCTGCTGCTCGCTTTCGGGCAGGAGGAGTCCATCCACATAGCGCGCGAGCGCGTTCGCGTCCGGGCAGGTCATTCGCGCGGCTCCAGGAGGCCGGTGAGGCTCAGGTCGAGGCGTCCGTGGACGGCGCGCATCAGGCTCTCCAGCTCCGGCGCGGGCAGGGCCAGCCGCTCCGACAGCAGGCGCCGCGTGCGCTTCTCCAGCAGGGCCTGCACCCCGGAGAGGCGGCGGGAGAGGGTGGACTTGTGCAGGTTGAACAGCGAGCCCATCCGCTCCAGCGAGAGCCGTTCGACGAAGTGGAGGCGAAGCAGCTCCCGGTCGTCGTCGTCCAGCTGGGCCACGGCCTGCACGAAGGCGGCCCGCACATGGGCCCGGGCCTCCTCGCGGACGAACCCCAGCTCCAGCCCGCCCTGGCCGGGGTGGGCCGCCAGCACCTCCGCGTCGACGAGGGCTTCCTGTCCGTGGGTCTTGCGCATCCGGAGCGCGAGCCGCACCGCGGAGGTGTTCACCCAGTGCAGCAGCGATCCCGTGCCCGCGTACCCGAGCAGCCGGGGCTCGGCGCCGGCGCGGGGCAGCAAGAGCTTTGCGCGCAGCACCTGCAACACCTCGTCGACGAAGTCTGGAGATGGGTGGATCCGCGAGAGGGGGACCCGCAGCTTCTGGAGCACTTCGGCCTCGAGCAGTTCACTCGCGCCAGCCCGCCCGTGCGCGCACGCGAACGCGAGCGCCAGGTCCCGGGCATGCAGGCGCTCCAGCGCGAGTTCCGGGGAGTCCGCCTGCGCGAGCTGGGTGCCCAGGTGCCGGGCGAACGCGAGCGGCGCCAACGCCGCGACCGGGAGGGATGCCGCCGCTTCGAGGGCACGCGCCACGGCTTCGCGGGCCCCTGGGGCGCCGCGCAGGCGTTGGGCCGCGAGAGCACCGGCGGAGTCCAGGACCTCGTCGAACATGTCGATGCTGTGCGGACCCATCGCGCTGAAACCCCTGCTTCACGTCCATGCATCGGCAAGACGCGCCGAACATGCCAGTTGCCTCCGCGAGCTGTCGGACCGATGCCGCGCTGGCGAGACCTGCGTCGACGCAGGAGGCCGGAAGAATATTCGAGGCGCGCGAGCCCGTGAGCCCCGGGGCCGCCAGCACAGGCTTTCCTCGACTTCCTCCAGCCGCGTCCAGGTCGTTGGAGCCGCATCCGCTCCCGGGGCCTCCCCGCCTGCGGCGAGCCGCCCACTCCGCCGCGAGGAGCGGGATGTCTCAAGGGAAGATGTCTTGAGAAGACCTGGGAGGTGCGCTCAATGGCAGTCAGCGAACTGCCAGAGGTTGTCTCGGTGTCGCGGGACGGTCGGCATGGAGCGGGCAGGCGGCGCGAGCCCCACGGAGCCCTCCACGACGAAGCCAGGAGCAGCTACCGCCGATCCGCGGGGCTGGCGGGCCGCCGGCTCACGTCCACGGCACGAAAGCGGACTCCGAATTCGGCGTCCGGCCAGCAGAGGACCCGGTGCTCGAATCGACCGTCATCCGCGATGTCGACCTCGTCATAGAGCAACTCGGCGCCCTGACGCATGAGCTCAAGCACGGAGAAGTCACTCTTCGGAGCACGGATGAGTTCGGCATCCAGGTATCGCAAGGTGAGGAACTCATAGCCCACCTGACGGTCGCCGATCAGCACGCGGAGCTCGATGGCCCCCTCCGACGGTACCGTCCAATCCCGCACCTGTCCGTCATGCAGGTTGACTGACGCCACCAGCACTTCGGCACCCTCGCGCAGCCGAGGCGCGAGCTCCTCGAGATGAAGCGAATACGCAGCCCTCACCCCCTCCTCCTCCTCTTCAGAGAGGTCCCCGTCGTACCAGCCGCGCGTAAACCACTTCATGACCGTGCTTCGCATTGGAATGCTCCTTGACGCTCGCCGCGCGACCACGCTGGATTCCCAGAGCTTGTCCCGATGCGCTGGCGTGCGAACCCGATTGCCCCGGGCGGGACGACTCGAAGGACCAGAGCCTGACCGACGTGATGGCTGTAGGGGGACGGAGCCCCTGGTGCTCAATCACAGTCATCCCACGGGAGCGGAGCGCCGCGCGGGCGCGCTCGACGGTGGACACCGCGCGAGTCGCGCCACCTCGAGCTGACCTGGCTCGCGTGCGCGAAGTCCCGCCGGGCCCGCCTCGAGGACGAAAAGCCGGACCCGGGGAACGGGCGCCCACACCGGGCGTGCAGGAGCCCCTGTGGAGTGAAGGCCTGATCGCCAGCTGGGTTGGCGGGTGGATAGATGCACCGCGGCGTTCCTGGATGGGACCCACTCGACGGTGCATTACTGTTCGCGCATGCGAAGCCCCCTGGACGACAGCCCGCGTCCCCTGGCCACCAACAACGGCGGCACGGCCTTCGTGGGCGACCCTTCCGCTCGCGACACGGGCGCACAGCTGCGCCTGTTCATCGACAGCGTCAAGGACTACGCCATCCTGACGTTGGATCCAGGCGGCTACATCGTGACCTGGAACACGGGCGCCGAGCGCATCAAGGGCTACCGGGCCGAGGAGATCCTGGGCCAGCACTTCAGCTGCTTCCACCCACCGGACGACGTGGCTCGGGGCAAGCCCCAGCAGGAGCTGGAGACCGTCCTCCGCGAGGGACGCTTCGAGGAAGAGGGCTGGCGGCTGCGCAAGGACGGCGGCCGCTTCTGGGCCAACGTCGTCATCACCCCGATGCGCGACCCCCAGGGCCTGCTCGTCGGCTTCGCCAAGGTGACGCGCGACTTCACCGAGCGCAAGCTCGCCCAGGAGCAGCTCCAGCAGAGCGAGGAGCGCTTCCGCCTCCTCGTCTCGCACATCCAGGACTACGCCATCTACATGCTCGACCCCGAGGGCCGGGTCACCACCTGGAACGCCGGCGCCGAGCGCTTCAAGCAGTACCGGGCCGAGGAGATCCTCGGCCAGCACTTCAGCCGCTTCTTCCCTCCCGAGGACGTCGCCCGGGGCAAGCCCTGGAAGGCCCTCCAGATCGCGGCCAACGAGGGCCACTTCGAGGAAGAGGCCTGGCGGATCCGCAAGGACGGCACCCGCTTCTGGGCCAACGTCGTCATCACCGCGATGCGCGACGCGCAGGACCGCCTCATGGGCTTCGCCAAGGTGACGCGCGACTTCACCGAGCGCAAGCAGACCCAGGACCAGCGCGAGCTGGAGCTGCTGCGCGACGCCGTGCGCGCCCGGGATGAGTTCCTGTCCGTCGCCTCCCACGAACTCAAGACCCCCCTCACCCCGCTCCAGCTCAAGCTGACCGCCCTGCTGCGCGTCGTGGAGAACCACCCCGCCGCCACGCTGCCCGTGCAGCGCGTGGCCCGCGACCTGGAGGTCGCTCGCCGTCAGGTCCGCAAGCTGTCCGACCTCATCGAGGACCTGCTGGATGTCTCGCGCATCACCATGGGTCAGCTGCGGTTGGAGCGCGCCCCCATGGACTTCTCCGCGCTCGTGCGGGAGGTGGTGGCCCGCTATGCCCCCCAGTCCGCGCAGGTCGGGTGCGGCGTCACGCTGGACGCCCACACCCCCTTGGAGGGGAACTGGGACCGGGCGCGATTGGACCAGGTGGTCACCAACCTGCTCTCCAACGCGCTCAAGTACGGCGCCGGCAAGCCCCTCCACGTCAGCGTGAGCCTGGACGCGGGGCGGGCCGTGCTGTGCGTGCGGGACGAAGGCATCGGCATCCCGGTGGATGCCCAACCCCGCCTCTTCGAGCGCTTCGTGCGCGCGGTGTCCGAGCGCAACTACGGCGGCCTGGGGCTGGGCCTCTTCATCACCCAGCAGATCGTCGAAGCCCACGGCGGCAGCGTCCAGGTGCGCAGCACCCCGGGCGAGGGCGCGACGTTCACGGTGACGCTGCCAACCGGTGAAGCCTCATAGGTGGGGGATGCCGCCGCCCTTCCCACCCTCGAGGCTCACGGGGAGCTTCAAGGTCAGGACAAAGGCCGCATCGAAACCATGCCGGGTACGACGCGTCTCCTCCGCGCCGATGAGCGGGATGCCCAGCCGCAGGCCGACCGAGCCGTAGATGAACGAGAGGTAGGGCGCGACGTGCAGCCCCGTCGTGGCCACATGGAGCCGGTTCGCCGTCTCATGCATCACGCCCAGCTCGAGGCCCAGGAACAGGAGGGTGCCCTGGACCCCCACGCACACCCGTGAATGCCGGCTCTCCATCCACTCCACCTGCCCCAACAGACCCAGGGACTGGAACCCGTCCAGGAGGTTGAGCGACGCCTCCAACCCGACGCCCGCCTCTCCGCGCGCCTCGCGGACCGATGAGGTGAACAGGGGCCCCACCATCAGCCACTTCTCGTCGTGGGGGAGGTCGAGATCCGCCCGCGCCACCGAAGCCGTGAGCACGCCCAGAACCAACAGGATGCGAGGGAGCATGCCGTCCCACGACAGCAACGAGCATGCCCGGGCCTCTTCCCTCGCGGGGACCGCCGCGCCCCTGTGCAGCGGCCTGCACACCGTGCAGCGGCCGACCCACCGGCGCGCACGTCAGCCCGGTGTCCGGCGCTCCTCGCGGGCCGTGACGAGGTAGCGGTACGGCACCACGCGCGTCAGCTCGTGCAGCGTGGTGACGCCGTCCGCCACCTTCGCCAGCCCGTCCTCCACCAGGGTGCGGAAGCCTCGGGCCCGGGCGTGCCTTCGCAGCTGGACGCCGGGGGCCCCGGTGGCGATGAGCAGTTGCAGCTCCGGCTCCACCACCAGCAACTCAAAGAGCCCCACCCGCCCCTTGAAGCCGGTGTGGCGGCACGCCTCGCAGCCCTGCCCCGCCCGGGGCCGCACTCCGTCCAGCAGCGGCCCCAGCAGCGCCACCTGGTCCGCCGTCGGCGCCGTGGGCGCGGAGCAGTCCGGGCAGATGCGCCGCACCAGCCGCTGCGCCAGCACCGCGAGCAGCGCCTCCGCGATGTCGCCATCCTCCAGCTTCAACCCGCGCAGGCGGCTCACCGCGCCAATCGCATCCGCCGTGTGCAGCGTGCCCAGCACCACGTGCCCCGTGGACGACGCCATCAGCGCGGTGCTCCCCGTCTCCAGGTCGCGGATCTCCCCCACCAGCATCACGTTGGGGTCCTGCCGGAGCAGCGCGCGCAGCAGCGTCAGGTGCGGCATCTGCGGCGACACCTGCTTCTGGTTCACCTTGGGCACCACGTACTCGATGGGGTCCTCCGCGGTGATGATCTTCTTGCGCCCGTCGTTGAGCCGGGCCAGCGCCGCGTACAGCGTCGTCGTCTTCCCGCTCCCCGTGGGGCCCGTCACCAGCACCAGCCCCTCCGGGTTGCCCAACAGCCGCAGCACCGTGGCCTGCAGGTCCGGAGTCATCCCCAACTTCTCCACCGGCACCAGCCCCACCGTGGCGTCGAGCAGCCGGATGACCACGTCCTCGCCCGCCGGGGAGGGCACCACGCTCACGCGGAAGTCCACGAACTTCCGCCCCGTGTCCCACGTGTAGAGCGCCCGCAGCCGGCCGTCCTGGGGCCTCCGCTTCTCCGCGATGTCCAACCCCGCCATCACCTTGATGCGGCTCACCACCTCCGGCAGCGAGTCCGGGGAGATGTCCGTGTACGTCTGGTGGAGGATGCCGTCGACGCGGTAGCGCAGGTCCACGTCGTCCGTGTAGCTCTCCAGGTGGATGTCGGACGCGTTCTGCTCCACCGCCACCGCGAGCACGTGGCTCACCAGCTCCACCGGCGTGGGGCGCGCGGACAGCGGCGCGCCCGCGCGCAGCACCACGTCCACCGTGGCGTGCTCCCCGGCGCCGAAGCCCACCTCCAGCGCGGAGTCGATTTCGTAGCGGTTGAGCCGCACCGGCCGCACGGGGCGGCGCAGGAAGTCCGCGATGCGGTAGCGCACGGACAGGTCCTCCGGGTCCAGCATCGCCACCGTCACCGGCTCCGTGTCGTTCTCCGGGTCCACCTTCCCCATCACCGCGACGCCCAGGCGGCGGCAGAAGGACTCGGGGAGCAGCCGCAGCGAGTCCCGGTCGAGGGTGAACTGGGGCAGCTCGGAGAAGGGCGGGACGTCCGGGGGAGCCATGGGCTGGCGGCTTATCATGCTCCCCCTCGCTCCCGGCCGGACTGCTATCCTCCCGGACATGTCGCGGCCCCCCGCGGACCCTCCCGCCATGCCGTCACTGCTGGTGTTCGCCGTGGCGGTGCTGTTGTTCGGCTCGCCCCTGCGCAGGCTGTGGCTGGCGGAGGGCGCTCCCGCTTCGCTGCCCTTCCTCGTGTGGCTGGGCGTCATCGCCCTGGGCGGATGGGTGGCGCACCGGAGCCTGCGCCCATGACGTTGGGCCTGGGCCCGCTCGTCGTCGCCTCCGTCGCCTACCTGGGCGTGCTGTTCCTGGTGGCGTACGCCGCGGAGAAGGGCCGCATCTCCGCGCGCATCACCCAGCACCCGCTGGTGTACGCGCTGGCCCTGGGCGTGTACGCCACGTCCTGGTCCTACTTCGGCAGCGTGGGCTACGCGGCCCGCCACGGCTTCCGCTACCTGGGCATCTACCTGGGCCTGACGCTCGCGTGCCTGCTGGCCCCCGTGCTGTGGCGGCCGCTCCTGCGGCTGACGCGCGAGCTGCAGCTCACCTCGCTCGCGGACCTGCTGGCGTTCCGCTACCCCGGGCAGGTGACGGGCACCGCGGTGACGCTGTTCGTCCTGGCCGGGAGCCTGCCCTACCTGGCGCTCCAGATCCGCGCCGTCGTGGAGTCCGCCCGCCTGCTCAGCCCCGCCGCGTCCCCCGCGCTGGTGGGCCCGGGCTTCTGCGGCGTGCTCATCGTCTTCACCCTGCTGTTCGGCGCCCGGCACCCCGCCCCGCGCGAGCGCCACGAGGGGCTGATGCTGGCCATCGCCTTCGAGTCCGGCGTGAAGCTGCTGGCGCTCGTCGCCGTCGCGGGCTGGTGCGTGGTGTCCATCTTCGGCGGCGTGGGCGGCCTGCGGGACTGGCTCACCCTGCACCCCGAGGCCGTGGAGGCCCTCCAGCGCCCCGCGCGCGACGCGTCCTGGGCGCCGCTCCTGGTGCTCTCCGTCGTCGCCGCCTTCCTCACGCCCCGGCAGTACCACGTGGCCTTCACGGAGGCCCCCGAGCGCGACGGGCTGGCCACCGTGGCGTGGGCCTTCCCGCTGTTGATGCTGCTCATCAACGCGGCGGTGCCGGTGCTGCTGTGGTCCGGAGAGGCCCTGGGCCTGCCCTGGCCCGCGGACTTCCACGTCCTGTCCGTGCCCATCCGCCAGGGCGCCCCGGCCCTGGCGCTGCTCGCCTTCCTGGGCGGCGTGTCCGCGGCGAGCGCGATGGTCATCGTCACCACGCTCGCGCTGGCGCCCATGTGCCTGACGCACCTGGTGCTGCCCCTGGGCACCGCGCGCGGCCGGGACGACCTCTACGGCTGGCTGCTCTGGGCCCGGCGCGTGCTCATCGCCGCCATCATCCTCGCGGGCTACGGCTTCTACCGGCTGCTGGACACGCGGGCGACGGGGCTGGTGGACCTGGGGCTCGTGTCCTTCGTCGCCACCGCGCAGTTCGCGCCCGGCGTGCTGGGCCTGCTGCTCTGGCCCAAGGCGACGCGCGCGGGGCTGCTCGCGGGGCTGGCCGCGGGCGCCGCGGCGTGGACCTTCACCCTGATGGCGCCGCTGTGGGAGCCGCCCTCGCTGGTGGCGTGGACCAACCAGGCCTCCGTGATGCTGGGCTTCTCCGCGGACGAGCCGTGGGGCTTCGCCACCTTCACCTCGCTGGGCCTCAACGCGCTGTGCTTCCTGGCGGTGTCGCTCGTCACGCGCCAGTCCGCGGAGGAGCGGGAGGCCGCGCGGGTGTGCGCGCGCGAGGCGCCGGGGCTCGCGGAGGGCAGCGTGGCGGCCAGCTCCCCGGACGAGTTCCGCAGGCAGCTGGAGCCGGTGCTGGGCGCGCAGGTGGCCGCGGCGGAGGTGGACCGGGCGCGCGCGGCGCTGGACCTGGCCCCGGACGAGCGCCGCCCCCTGGAGCTGCGCCGGCTGCGCGACGGCGTGGAGCGGAACCTCTCCGGCCTCATCGGCCCGGTGCTCGCCCGGCTCGCGGTGGGCGAAGCGCTGCGGCTGGACCCGGGCGCGCGCACGGCGCTGGCGGATCAGCTGCGCTTCGTGGAGGAGCGGCTGCGCGACGCACGCGACATGCGCGGCCCCCTGCGCGAGCTGGAGGTCGTCCGCCGCTATCTCTACCGCATCCTGGAGGACCTGCCGCTGGGCGTCTGCGCCATGGGCCCGGACGGCGAGGTCGTCATCTGGAACGCCGCGCTGGAGGCGCTGTCGGGCGTGCCCATGGACAGCGCGCGCGGCCAGCCGCTCGCGCGCCTTCCGGAGCCCTGGGGCCCGCTGTTCGCGGGGCTCGCCCAGGCGCCCTGCGGCGACGACGAGGCGCGCGTCACGGTGGGAGGACGGCCGCGCTCCCTGCGCCTGCACCGCTCGCGGCTCGCGCCGTCGGAGGGGGACAGCGCCGGGGAGACGGGCATCACCTTCCTGGTGGAGGACTGGACGGAGCGCAAGGCGGTGGACGCGCGGCTCGCGCACCAGGACCGGCTCGCGTCGCTGGGCCGGGTGGCCGCGGGCGTGGCGCATGAGATTGGCAACCCGCTCACCGCCATCGCCAGCCTCACGCAGAACCTCAAGTATGAGCTGGAGGACCCGGAGGCCGTGCGCGAGCGCGTGGGGCTCATCCTCCAGCAGTGCCGCCGCATCGACGCCATCGTCCGGGCGCTCGTGGGCTTCGGCCACGCGGGCACGGTGGGCGGCGAGTCCCGGCCCTTCACGCGCGTGGCGGTGGGGCCGCTGCTCGCGGAGGCCGCGCAGTTGGCCCGGCTGTCGCGCAAGGCGCGCGACGTGGCGTGCGCGCACCAGAGCCCGGAGGGGCTGGAGGTGCGGGGCGACGCGCAGCGGCTGGAGCAGGTGCTGGTGAACCTCTTGACCAACGCCATCGACGCGTCGCCCGCGGGCTCGCGCGTGGACCTGCGGGCGGAAGCCGGGGGAGAGCAGGTGCGCATCCAGGTGGAGGACCGGGGCCATGGCATCGCCCCGGAGCTGACTCAACGCGTCTTCGAACCCTTCTTCACCACCAAGCAGCCCGGCGAAGGCACCGGCCTGGGCCTCACGCTGGTGGAGGGCATCGTGCGCGAGCACGGCGGCACGCTGCGCCTGGAGCCCCGCGCAGACGGCGGCACCCGCGTGACGCTGAGCCTGCCCCGCGCGGACAGCGTGCCCCAACGGGAGGCCTCCGCGTGAGCCGCATCCTGGTCATCGAGGACGAGCCCATCATCCGCACGGAGCTGCGGCGGCTGCTCACGCGCGCGGGCCACGACGTGGCGGAGGCCGGCGCCGTGCCGGAGGCCGCGTCCGAACACTCGCTGGACGCCTTCGACCTGATCCTCTCCGACCTGCGCCTGCCCGGCCCGCCGGGCACGGACATCATCGCCCTGTGTCCGGGCGTGCCGGTGCTCATCATGACCAGCTTCGCCACGGTGAAGTCCGCCGTGGACGCGATGAAGCTGGGCGCGGTGGACTACATCGCCAAGCCCTTCGACCACGACGAGCTGCTGCTCCAGGTGGAGCGCGTGCTGCGCGAAGGCCGGCTCACCCGGCAGAACGCCGCGCTCAAGCGCGAGGTGGAGCAGACCTGGTCCCCGGGTGGCATGGTGGGCAGCGCCCCCGCGATGCGCGACGTGTTCGAGCGCGTGCGCAAGGTGGCGCCGTCCGCCGCCACCGTGCTGGTGCTGGGCGAGTCCGGGACCGGCAAGGAGCTGGTGGCCCGCGCCGTCCACGCGCAGAGCCCGCGCGCGGAGGGGCCGCTCATCGCGGTCAACTGCGCGGCCATCCCGGAGGGCCTGCTGGAGAGCGAGCTGTTCGGCCACGAGAAGGGCGCCTTCACCGGCGCGCAGGCCGCGCACGCGGGGTTGGTGGAGGCCGCGCACGGCGGCACGCTCTTCCTGGATGAGATTGGCGAGCTGCCCGCGCCCGCGCAGGCCCGCCTCTTGCGCATGCTCCAGGACGGCGAGGTGCGGCGCGTGGGCGCCACGCGCTCGCGCAAGGTGGACGTGCGCATCCTCGCCGCCACGCACCGGGACCTGCCCCGCCGCGTGCAGGAGGGCCTGTTCCGCCAGGACCTCTACTTCCGCCTGCGCGTGGTGGAAATCAGGCTGCCGCCCCTGCGCGAGCGCGGCGAGGACGTGCCCGCGCTGGCGAAGCACCTGCTGGAGAAGGCCTGCCGGAGGATGGGCCGCGCGCCCGCGTCGCTGTCCCCGGACGCGCTCGCGGCCATCGCGCAGCACCCGTGGCCGGGCAACGTGCGTGAGCTGGAGAACGCCATCGAGCGCGCGGTCATCCTCGCGGACGGGCCGCTCATCACCTCCGACCTGCTGGCGCTGGAGCCGCCGGCCGCGACGGGGACGGACGGGACTCCCGCCGCGCTGGAGGAGCTGGACTTCCCGCCGCTCGCCGCCAGCGAGGACCCGCGCTCGCCGGACTCGATGGAGGAGTACTTCCGCCGCTTCGTGCTGGAGCACCAGGACCGCATGGGCGAGACGGAGCTGGCGCGCCGGCTGGGCATCAGCCGCAAGACGCTCTGGGAGAAGCGCCAGCGGCTGGGCATCCCTCGAACACGCGCCTGAACGTCCGACGCGTCGAAAGCCCCCTGCTTCGACGCGTCGAAGTGCGTCGAAGCGGGTCGCCCGCGCCGTCCCGCATGGCGCTCCAGAGGCAGGGGCCCCTGGGCACGTCGCTTGCTCATGGGTCCTGGCATCCACCGGCTGAAGCACCCGACCCCCGACCCCGGTGGCCCAGGAGAACATCTCATGTGCAATCACACGCGACTCGGCGCTGACGGCCGGCCCCTGTCTGGCTTCGACACCCGCCTCGACCCGGACACGACGCGCGCCACGGTGAAGGTCGACGGGCCCCTGTCCACGCAGCAGACCGCCAACTGCGTGGTCGTCAACCAGTGGGGCGCGACCCTCACCAACGTGACGCTGCGCCACCGCTACAGCAACAACCCCAACTACCAGCAGCAGACCACCTGGGGCTCCATCGCGCAGAACGCGACCAGCTCGCCGCCCCTCCAGGTCATCTACTGGACCGGCGCCGTCGGCCACGACTACTGGTGGATCCAGTTCGAGGACGACGCGGGGAAGATCTGGACGTGCAAGCAGAACTTCTACTGCACGCTGTCCACCGCCGACGCGAACACCACCGTCTACTTCTTCGTCAACGGCGCCTCCGAGGAGATGCGGGTGCAGGCCACCAGCACCAGCTGCGACGTCTCCCTCTACGAGTCGTAGGCCCACGGCCGGGCCGGTGCCTGGCTGGCGGCCCGCCCCTCCCTGTCCCGCTCCGGGTGCGTGCACAGCTTCCCCCACGACACGCCCCCGGGGCCCCGACACAGGAGCGCGCATGGCCGGCACCTCCCAGTTCCGCGAAGTCATCTCTCCCTGGGGCCAGCGCACGTGGGCCATGCGCATGGAGCGCGCGGCGCGCGGCTACCTGCGCCGGCCCCGGATGGACCTGTCTCCGAAGGCCACGGACGTGGAGACGGCCACCCGCCGCTTCCTGCTCTACTTCATGCTCCCCGCCTGGCTCATCCCCGGCGTGGTGGACTGGGTGTGGCACAAGAAGACGGACATCGAGCACACCAGCGGCGCGGGCGAGTCCCTCATCCACTGTCTGATGATGTCCGAGGTCGGCGTGCCCGTGGTGATGGGGCTGGTGATGGAGATCAACCCCCTCACCCTCAGCATCATGCTGGGCCACACGCTGGTGCACGAGGCCACCGCGTTCTGGGACGTGCGCTACGCCACGAACCACCAGCGCCAGGTGCTCCCGCGCGAACAGCACACGCACAGCTTCCTGGAAGTCCTCCCGTTCATGGCCGTCTCCTCCATCATCTGCCTGCACTGGGACCAGTTCCTCGCCATCTGGGGCGTGGGCGGGCGCAAGGGCAGGTGGCGCCTGCGGCTCAAGAAGGAGCGGCTGCCGGGCGGCTACCTGAAGGGCATCCTCGGCGCCATCGTCGCCACGCTCGCCGTCCCGTACGCCAACGAGCTGTGGCGCTGCGTGCGCGCGCAGCGCAAGGGCGAAGCGCAGAAGCCCTGGCGGCTGGGCCCCAAGGCCCCCGTCAGCGTCCCCGCCTCCCTCCCGCCCCGGCCCACGGCCATCGAACATCCGCTCGACCGGCGCTGACGCGCCGCGTGGCCACGTCACCCTGGTGTTACGACGCGGTGCACGAATCGTTACGGGGGGTAACGCCCTGTCACCTTCCGCCACATCCTGACGCGGCGAGCCAACCTCCAAGGTCCTGAAACCTGGACAGGACGCGGGTGGAACGGGCGTTGCTCAAGGACGGGGACCTATGCGCCCCGAGCTTCGTGCCCTGTCGCGGTGGATGTTGCTCACGACCCTGATGGCCTCGCTGCCCGCGGCGGCGGGGAGGATCCAGCTGAGCGAGGAGGCGATCCTCAACGTCGACGTGCTGCTCCAGCCGCAGATGCAGCTCATCAAGGACGGCGCGCCCACGGGCGGCGTGGGCACGGACTTCTTCCTGCGCCGCGTGCGGCTGCTCATCTTCGGCTCCATCACGAAGCGGCTGACGTTCTTCATCGACACGGACCAGCCGAACTTCGGCAAGAACGGGGACTGGAGCCCGGCCTTCTACATCCAGGACGCGACGGTCGCGTACGAGGTCGCCAACAAGACGTGGGTGGAGGCGGGCTTCATCCTCGCGCCGCTGTCGCACCAGACGTTGCAGGGCGCCATCGCGCTCAACACGGTGGACTACCACTCCGACCTCATCCGCTTCCCGGTGGGGGTGGGCAAGGTGTGGCGCGACATGGGCGTGCAGGTGCGCGGCTTCGCGGGCCCGCTGATGTACCGCGCGGCCATCCTCAACGGCGTGGAGGGCGCGAAGCTGGAGAACGGGCAGGTGGTCAACCCGGACGACCTGCCGCGCTTCGTGGGCCACGCGCGCTACAACGTCCTGGGCCGCGAGGAGGACCTGTTCCTGCGCGGCATCTACTTCGCCGACCACCCGCTCCTGTCCTTCGGCGTGGGCGCGGACTACCAGTTCTCCGCCATCGCCACCGCGTCCGGCGTGCATGACGCGCTGGCCCTGGCGGCGGACGTGTTCCTGGACCTGCCCGTGGGCACCGACCAGGAGTTCGTCTTCCAGAGCAACGTCTATTCCTGGCAGCAGGGCCACGACAACGTGCGCAGCGGGACGGGCTTCTTCGTGGAGCTGGGCTACCGCATCGGCATCATCGAACCGATTCTCTCCGGCGAGTACTTCCATGGACGCGTGGCCGCGCAGGACCTGCTCACCGTGCGCCCGGGTTTCAACGTCTGGTTCCAGAAGCACACGTTCAACCTGAAGACGGAGGTGGCCGTGTCGCGCGTGGGGGAGATCGCCCACGCGCGCACGGGCATCACCGGCACCGCGCAGCTCCAGCTCTTCTACTGAGGACCCCCGCCATGGCCACCGAACCGGCTTCGCTCTTCCCGCCCAAGGACGCCTTCCGCCGCACCGCGCACGTGCGGAGCCTGGAGGAGTACCAGCGCCTCTACCGCCAGAGCCTGGACGCCCCGGACGCCTTCTGGGGCGAGCAGGCCCGGCGGCTCACCTGGTTCCACCCGCCGGACACCGTGCGCGAGGTGAACGAGCAGGCCGCGGACTTCGCCTGGTTCGTGGGTGGCAAGCTCAACGCCACCTTCAACTGCGTGGACCGCCACGCGAAGGCGCACCCGGACAAGGCCGCCATCCTCTGGGCGAAGAACACGCCCGGCGAATACGAGACCATCACCTTCCGCGACCTGCACCACCACGTGGGCCGCGTGGCCAACGTGCTCAAGGCGCACGGCGTGCGGAAGGGCGACCGCGTCATCCTCTACCTGCCCATGATTCCGGAGCTCGCGTACGCGCTGCTGGCGTGCGCGCGCATCGGCGCGGTGCACTCCGTGGTGTTCGCCGGCTTCTCCGCGGACTCGCTGCGCGAGCGCGTGCTGGACAGCGGCGCCAGGGTCGTCGTCACCGCCAACGAGGGCCCGCGCGGCCCCAAGAGCGTGGCCACCAAGGCCATCACCGACGACGCCCTGGAGGGCCTGGCCCAGGTGACGTCCGTGCTCGTCGCGCGCCGCACGCCCAGGGACGTGCCCATGCGCGAGGGCCGCGACCACTGGCTGGACGTGGAGGTGAAGAAGCACCGGGGCGTCTGTCCCGCGGAGTGGATGGACGCGGAGGATCCGCTCTTCATCCTCTACACGTCCGGCTCCACCGGGAAGCCCAAGGGCGTGATGCACACGACGGGCGGCTACCTCGTCTACGCCAACACCACCTTCCGCTACGTCTTCGACACGCAGCCGGACGACGTGCACTTCTGCACCGCGGACGTGGGCTGGGTGACGGGCCACTCCTATCTGCTGTATGGCCCGCTGAGCAACGGCACCACCACGGTCCTCTTCGAGTCCACGCCCACGTGGCCGGACGCGGGCCGGCTCTGGCAGGTGGTGGACGACGTGAAGGCCACCACGCTCTACACCGCGCCCACCGCGCTGCGCTCGCTCATCAAGGAGGGCGACGCGTTCGTCACGAAGTCCTCGCGCCAGTCGCTGCGCCTGCTGGGCAGCGTGGGCGAGCCCATCAACCCGGAGGTGTGGCGCTGGTTCCACGACGTGGTGGGCGACGGCCGCTGTCCCGTGGTGGACACCTGGTGGCAGACGGAGACGGGCGGCATCCTCATCGCGCCGCTGCCGGGCGCGACGCCGTGCAAGCCCGGCAGCGCCACCCTGCCCTTCTTCGGCGTGGAGCCGGTGCTGGTGGATGAGGAGGGCAAGCGGCTGGAGGGCAACGGCGTCGGCGGCAACCTGTGTCTGGCGCGCTCGTGGCCGGGCCAGGCGCGCTCGCTGTACGGACACCACGAGCGCTTCGTGGAGACGTACTACGCGCGCTTCATGCCCCTGTACTTCACCGGGGACGGCTGCCGCCGCGACGAGGACGGCTACTATTGGATCACCGGCCGCGTGGACGACGTGCTCAACGTGTCCGGCCACCGCCTGGGCACCGCGGAGGTGGAGAGCGCGCTCGTCGCGCACGAGGCCGTGGCGGAGGCCGCGGTGGTGGGCTACCCGCACGACCTGAAGGGCACCGGCGTGTGCGCCTTCGTCACGGTGAAGCCGGACTTCCTGCGCACCCCGGACGAGAAGATGGTGGGCACGCTGCGCGAACAGGTGCGGCACGTGATTGGCCCCATCGCCACGCCGGACCGGGTGGTGCTGGTGTCGGGCCTGCCCAAGACGCGCTCGGGGAAGATCCTGCGCCGCATGCTCCGGAAGATCGCCGGCGGAGAGACGGAGAACCTGGGTGACGCCAGCACCCTGGCCGACCCCACCGTGCTGGATGAGCTGCTGACCAAGGGCCTGCCTCCGGCCGCGCGCCGCTGAGCGTCCCTTCGCATTCCGTTCCTGCGTTTTCCAAGGAGGCACACCGATGGATGGCAATTCAAAGGATGATGCGCTGAAGGCGCTCGCCGCGCGCCGCTGGCGGGTGGCCGGGGCGCTGACGGTGGCGATGCTGGTGGCCTACCTGGGCTTCATCCTGCTCGTGGCCTTCAACCGGCCGCTGATGGGGCTCCAGTTCGTGCCCGGGCTGTCCATCGGCATCGTGCTGGGGGCCCTCACCATCCTGCTCGCGTGGGTGCTGACGGGCGTTTACATGCTCTGGGCCAACCGCAAGTACGACCCCGCGCTCGACGAACTGCGCCGCTGAAAGGCACCCATGAATCCCACGAACGCGGGCACGCGGATTGGCCAGCCCAACCTCACGGCCATCGTCTTCTTCCTCCTCTTCGTCAGCATCACGCTGGCCATCACCTACTGGGCCGCGCGAAAGACGAAGACGACGTCTGAGTTCTTCGCCGCGGGCGGCGGCATCAGCGCGGCGCAGAACGGCTTCGCGCTGGCGGGTGACTTCATGAGCGCCGCCAGCTTCCTGGGCATCGCGGGGCTGGTGGCCACGTCCGGCTTCGACGGGCTCATCTACTCCGTGGGCTGGCTGGTGGGCTGGCCGGTGGTGACGTTCCTCATCGCGGAGCCCCTGCGCAACCTGGGCAAGTACACCTTCGCGGACGTGGTGGCCTACCGGCTGAGGCAGACCCCGGTGCGCCTGTCCGCCGCGGTGGGCACGCTCACGGTGGTCGTCTTCTACCTGATTGCCCAGATGGTGGGCACGGGCAACCTCATCCGCCTGCTCTTCGGCCTCTCCTACGAGACGGCCGTGGTCATCGTGGGCGCGGTGATGATCCTCTACGTGCTGTTCGGCGGGATGATCGCCACGACGTGGGTGCAGATCGTGAAGGCGGTGCTGCTGCTGGGCGGCGCGACGGCGCTGGCGGGCGCGGTGCTCTACCAGTTCGGCTTCAGCCCCACGGCGCTCTTCAGCGAGGCGGTGAGCCGCTACGGGCCGGAGGCGCTGGCGCCGGGCAAGCTGGTGTCCAACCCGCTGGAGACCGTCTCCCTGGGCGTGGCGCTGATGTTCGGCACGGCGGGGCTGCCGCACATCCTGATGCGCTTCTACACGGTGCCGGACGCGAAGGCGGCGCGCACCAGCGTCTTCTACGCCACGGGCCTCATCGGCTTCTTCTACCTGGTGACGTTCATCCTGGGCTTCGGCGCGTCCGTGCTGGTGGGCCGCCAGGCCATCATCGGCGTGGACAAGGGCGGCAACATGGCCGCGCCCATGCTGGCCGAGGTGGTGGGCGGCACGGGCTTCCTGGGCTTCATCTCCGCGGTGTCCTTCGCCACCATCCTGGCGGTGGTGGCCGGGCTGACGCTGTCGGGCGCGGCGGCGCTGTCGCACGACCTGTGGTCCAGCGTGGTGCGCAAGGGCCACGCGCCGGAGGCGGAGCAGCTCAAGGTGGCGCGCATCTCCAGCCTGCTCCTGGGCGTCCTGGCCATCATCCTGGGCGTCGTCTTCAAGAACCAGAACGTGGCCTTCATGGTGGGGCTGGCGTTCGCCATCGCGGCGAGCGCGAACTTCCCCGCGCTGCTCCTGTCCATGCTGTGGAGGGGCTTCACCACCCGGGGCGCGGTGGCCAGCATGCTGACGGGCTCCCTCAGCGCGGTGCTGCTCATCTTCCTGTCGCCCACGGTGCAGGTGGAGTTGCTGGGGCACGCCTCGGCGCCCTTCCCGCTGAAGAACCCGGGGCTCGTCACCATCCCGCTGTCGTTCCTGGTGGGCTGGGTGGTGTCGCTGCTGGCGCCGGAGGCGGAGGCGTCCCGGCGGTTCGCGGAGGTGGAGCACCGCATGCACGTGGGCGCTGGGGTCCCCCCGAAGGGGGCGGCGCCCCCGGACGTCGCGGGCCCGGTGGCGCCGGGAATTCCGGAGGCCCCCCAGGAGATTTGAGGCTGCTCGGCCGTCCTCCACGGCATCTTCCTCGACGTGGAGGACAGGGCGGAACCCGGGAGTTTCCAAAGGGGCTCGGGTTCCGCCTTTTTTCCCGCGCCGTGCCCGTCCGGCGCGCGCCAGCCCGGGGGATGCCTCAGGGATGGGAGCGCAGCTGCTGCTGGAGTTCGCGCAGCGGCTGTTGATCCGCGCGGATGCGCCCGCGCTGGGGGACGTCCAGGTCCACGAGGGCGAACATCACGGCGGTGAGGATGACCACGAAGATGACCCAGGGGAGGCCGCCCCGCGCGTGGGTCTCCGGCCGGAAGCCCAGGAGCATCGCCGAGCCCATCATCCCGACGACCAGCAGGGCGAAGATGGTGTTCGGGATGATGTTGCGGGAGGCCGCCAGACGCTCGGCGGAGACGTCCAGCATGTCGTTGAGGGCCTGGGTGGTCAGGTTCAGGACCGCGGTCTGGAGCTGTGGCGCCACGCCCGCGAGCAACGACCAGCACTGAGCCTGGAGCGCATCGGATTCCTGGAGCCACCGCGCGAAGAGCTCCGGGTCCGCCGCGTCCTGGTACCCCTCGAGCCGGACCTCGAGATAGCGGCGCAGCCGGATCTTCAGCTCGCCGCGCGTGGGTTCGGGGAGGAAGTCCGTGCGCAGGTAGAACGTGCCAATGGCGTTCGCCTCCTTCACGACGAGGTCGCGGCGCAGGGTGTAGCGGTCCGAGGCCATGGAGAAGGAGAAGGCGAGCAGGAGCGCCACCAGGCCGAGCACCGACGCCTGCAGCGCCGCCACGTCGTCCAGCCCCTGCTTGCGGTGGCTGAGCCGGAAGCCGAACTCCAGGCTCAGGAAGAGCAGGACCAACACCACCGTGGCGAGCATCCACGTCGGCATGATTTCGACGATCTTCATCGTGCGCCGCAACGCCTCCGCCCCACGAACTGGGAAGCCAGGGACGGTGGAGCCTGGGGGCGCGGGAGGCAACGCGCCCACGGGTCCAGGGCCAGGGATGGCCGTGAACGTTCCGGACGCGGAACCGCCGCCCCCGTGTGGAGGCCGGGCGGCTCGACGGGCGAGGGATTGCGTCTAAGCTGCGCGGCCGTGAACCGGCCGTCTGAACAGAGCCCCGCGGGCGGCTTCCGCGCCCGCCTGCACACCGTCATCTTCGAGTCCGACACGCCGGCGGGGAAGGCGTTCGACGTGGCCCTGCTGTGGGCCATCGTGTTCAGCGTGGGCGCGGTGATGCTGGAGAGCGTCGCGCAGGTCCGTGCGGGCTACGGCCACGCGCTGCATGTCGCGGAGTGGGTCTTCACCGTCCTCTTCGCGCTGGAGTACGTGCTGCGGCTCATCGCGGTGCGCCGGCCCCTGGACTACGCGCGCAGCTTCTTCGGCATCGTGGACCTGATGGCGCTGCTGCCGTCGTTCCTGAGCGTGCTGTTCCCCGGCGCGCAGACGCTGCTGGTGGTGCGCGTGCTGCGCCTCCTGCGCGTCTTCCGCATCCTCAAGCTGGGGCACCTGCTGGGTCAGGCGGAGGTGCTGCTCAAGGCGCTGCTCGCCAGCCGCGCGAAGATCGTCGTCTTCCTGGGCGCGGTCCTGAGCATCGACGTCATCATGGGCGCGCTGATGTACATGGTGGAGGGCGAGGCGCACGGCTTCGACAGCATCCCCCGCTCCATGTACTGGGCCATCGTGACGATGACGACGGTGGGCTTCGGCGACATCACGCCCAAGACGGTGCTGGGGCAGTTCATCGCGTCCATCCTGATGGTGATGGGCTACGGCATCATCGCGGTGCCCACCGGCATCGTGTCGGTGGAGCTCGCTGCCGCCACGCGTCAGCGTCAGGACACCCAGGCGTGCCCCGGGTGTGGCGCACAGGGTCATGACCTGGATGCGCGCTTTTGCAAACGGTGCGGCACGGCGCTGGACTGGGTCCCCTCGCAGCCCGTCCGCTGAATCTGGCTAGGATGGCGGGGCATGGCCCGCGCCATCGACACGCCCGAGCTGGACGAGGAGCTGCTGGTCCACCGGTTCCCCGGCATCGACCGCAAGGCGGTGGGCGCCTTCTACACGCCCGCGCCCCTCGTGGAGCGCACGCTCGCGCTCGCGCTGTCACACCTGGAGGACGGGCCGCTCACGGTGGTGGATCCCGCCTGTGGCGCGGGGGCCTTCCTCGCGGCGGCCTCGAGGCTCCGGCCGGACGCGCGGCTGTGCGGCCTGGAGCTGGACGAGGGCGTGGCCCGCCTGTGTCAGGCGCGGGTGCCGGGCGCGGACGTGCGCGTGGGCGACGCGCTCCGGGACGGCCTGGAGCCGCTGCTCGCGGGGACGCCGGAGGGGCACGCGGAGTTATGGGTGGGCAACCCGCCCTACAACGGCACGTCCGCGGTGCTGAAGGACGCGGCGTGCTACGCGCGGCTGCGCGCCCTGGTGCCGCTGGAGATGCCGCCGGGGACCAGCCTGCGGGACGACTTCGCGTTCTTCCTGCTCGTCGCCACGAAGCGGCTGGCGACGCGGCCAGGGGGCCTGGCCTTCATCACGCCCGCGAGCCTGCTGGAGTCGTTCATCTACGCGCCGCTGCGCCGCGCCCTGCTGGAGGTGCTCCACCTGCGGGAGGTGGTGGACCTGGGGCCCGGCGTCTTCACGGGCGCGCAGGTGCGCACGTGCATCACGGTGTGGACGTCCCGCACCGGCGCGCCCGCGCCCGCGCCCCGCTACGAGCACAAGGGCGTGGGCCAGCGCTTCACGCCCGAGCCGCCCGAGTGGCGGTTGGCCCCCATCGCCCAGGAGGCCGCCGCGCTGGACGCGGACTGGCGGGCGCGAGGCGAGCTGCTCACCACGCTCATCCCGGTGAGCCTGCCCGGCGTGAAGACGCGCTTCGACGAGCTGCTGGTGGACGCGGACGCGGAGCGGCTGCTCGCGCGCCTGCGGGCCTTCCGCGCCGCGACGGAGGCCACGCTGGAGGACTTCGCGCGGGGGCATGGCCTGGAGCCTTCGCTGCTGCCCAAGCTGCGCGCGCTGAAGCAGGGCGCCCCGCTGGAGGTGGACACAGGCCACGTGCGGCCGTTCTTCCGCTACGGCGGCGCGCGGCACCGGGGCGCGCTGCCTCCGGAGGCGAAGGCGTTCTGCTACCTGGACCGGCGGCTGATTCCCCGGGGGGACCACCGGCTGCGCGGTCCGTATGATCCGCACGAGGGCGCGGTGAAGCTCCTGTTCAACGTGCGCGAGCTGCCCCTGTCCGCGGCGCTCCTGGAGGAGCCGGGCTGCGTGCACGACCACCGGCACGCGCGCTTCGCCCCGCTGTACGTCCCGCTGCGCGTGAGGGAAGAGGGCCTGGGCATCACCCGGGGCGCGGAGTCCCGCGAGGAGCTGGGGCCGCTGGTGCCCAACCTCTCGCCCCGGGGGCAGGCCTGGGCGGAGGGACTGGGGGGGCCGGAGGCGGCGTTCCGCGCGGTGATGCGCTTCCTGAATGGAGGGCCGGTGCAGCGGGTGTGGGCCCCCGCGTTCGGCGCCTCGCGGGTGGTGCCGGTGCCGCTGGACGGGCCGCTGCCGGAGTGATGACTCGCCACCACTTGGCCGCGCGCGGGGATGGACTTTCACCTGCGAAAGGCGCTGGGGGTGGGTAGTGTCATGGCCGCTGGGTCACCCACTTCAGGAGTCTCCGAGACATGACGATTCGCCCCCTGTTTGTCGCCGCCGCCCTCCTCTCCACGCCCGTCCTCGCCCAGGACGCGGGGACGCCGGCCCCCGCGGACGCGGGGGTGAAGCCCATGCCCAAGAAGGGTGAGACGGTGAAGGCGCAGCTGAAGGACGCTCAGGGCAAGGACGTGGGCGAGGTGACGCTCGAGCAGACGCCGAAGGGCGTCCTGGTGAAGGGCGCGCTGATGAACCTGCCCGCGGGCGAGCACGCCATCCACATCCACGAGACCGGCAAGTGCGATGCGCCGGACTTCAAGAGCGCGGGCGGCCACTTCAACCCGACGAAGAAGCAGCACGGCTCGCTGTCGCCCAAGGGGCAGCACGTCGGCGACCTGCCGAACCTCTACATTCCCCAGGACGGCAAGGTGCAGTTCGACATCTTCATCGCCGACCTCAAGGTGAAGTCGCTGCTCGACAAGGACGGCTCCGCTGTCGTCGTGCACGCCAAGCTGGACGACTACTACACCGACCCGGCCGGCGACGCGGGCGGCCGCATCGCCTGCGGCGTGGTGGAGAAGGCGGAGTAGTCCCGACGCACGGCCCGCCCGGTCCCCGCGGTCGCGGGACCGGGCACCCCGGGCTCACACGTACCCGAAGCGCCGCCGCGCGAACCACTCCGCGCCGAGCAGCGCGATGAGCGCCGTGAGGGAGTACCAGCGGTCCCACAGCGGCTGGTCCTTCGCGCGCCCCACCTCCACCACCGGCGGATCCAACAGCGGCACGTCCGGCAGCCCGTCCTGCGGCAGCTTGTACGCCTTGCCCTCCGTCGCGCTGGCGATCTGCTCCATCAGCTCCGGCCGCACCGACGCGTCCGACAGCTCCGGGCCCACCGCGCGCACCGCCACCGCGTCCTCGCCCTTGCCCAGGTCCGCCGTGCCCTTCTTCGCGGACGCCAGCAGCTTGTAGGGCCCCGGCGCCGGCGGCGCGAACTCCAGCCGCACCACGCCGTCCGCGCCCGTCGCGCCCGTCTGCACCGCCACCGGCTTCTGCGTGGCCACGGAGAACAGCTCCACCCGCACCTGCGCGCCCTCCGCCGGCTGGTAGTCCGCCATCCGCGCCTGCACCACCACGCCCACCGGACGCCCCGGCTCCACCGACGGCGGATCCGCCGTCACCTTCAGCGTCGTCAGGTCCGGGTCGCGCACCAGCCACCGCAGCGCGTTGCCCCAGAAGCGGTCATACGCGCGGTTCGGCGAGCCGTCCCGGTGCGACGTGAACGCCCAGGACCACGTCGCGTCCGTGGCCACCACCATCGCGCGGCCCCGCCCGTAGTCCCACACCGACACCAGCGGCGCGTTCTTCCCATCCACCGTCATGAACGGGTGGTCCATCAACACCGTCGCCCCAGGGCGCGCCCGCGTCAGGTTCGCGCCAGGGATGGGCGCGAGCTCCGCCCACGTCCCCTCCGTGCTCGCCGCGCCCGTCCCGATGGACGTCACCGGGTGCCGCAGGCCCTCCGGCGTCAGCCGCGGCTTGAAGGGGTCCGGGTTCGCCGGCCCCGCCGCTTCCACCGGCAGCGCCTCCATCAGCGTGGGCATGCTCGCGCGGCCCTCGCCCAGCACGCTGTCGCCGCCAATCATCACGAAGGCGCCGCCCTCGTGGATGTAGCGCTCCAGGTTGCGCTCGTACTCCGCGATGGACAGCGACGGGTCGGAGTAGCCGAAGTTCTGGAAGATGACGACGTCGAACGTGTGCAGCTTGGTGTCGAAGATCTCCTCCATCGGGAACGGGATGAGCGACAGCTCCCGCTCGTTCGTCACGCCCGGGTCGTCCGACAGCGTGCGCAGGATGTAGAACGACACCAGGTCCACGTTCGCGTCCTGCTTGAGCAACCCGCGCAGGAAGCGCTCGTCCCACGAAGGCCGGCCCACCACCAGCAGCACGCGCACCCGGTCCCGGATGACCTTCAGCGTGAACGAGCGGCTGTTGTTCTCGCTCACCGCCTCATCCGGGAACGTGGGCACCGTCACCGTGTAGACGAAGCGGCCCGTCTGGTCCGGAGTGAAGGTGAAGGACACCGGCTTCACGTCGTCCTCGGTGGTCATCCGCACCAGCTTGTTCGCCACCGTCTTGCCCTCCTGGCTCAAGACGACGGGGATGTCCTGGCCCGCGAAGCCGCGGCCGTGGATCTCCACCTCCACCGTCAGCGAGTTGCGCACGAAGGCGAAGTCATCCACCTTCAGCCCCTCCACCGACAGGTCCTTCAGCGCCTCCTGCCCCACCAGGAACGTGGACACCGGCACGCCCAGGTCCGCCAGCGCCGCCCGCGCCCGGCCCACCGCCCCCGCCTTCAGCTCCGTGTTGTCCGCGCCGTCGCTGAAGAGCAGCACCCCCGACAGCTTGCGCGTCCCCTGGCCTCCGGAGGCCGCGGACCGCAGCGCCGCGAGCAGGTCCGTCGTCCCCGCCCGCGCGGGCTCCTGCGCGAGCTGCGCGGGCGTCACCGGCGACAGCTCCGGATCCACCCCGTACACCTCCACCGTGAAGCGGTCCTTCCAGGACGCGAACGTCGGCGCCGCCTTCTCCAGGAACGCCGCCACCTGCGCGCTGCGCGTGGGGCCGCCCGGCTCCGACGGGAAGTTCATGGACGCCGAGCGGTCCACCAGCACCGCCACCCGGTTCTTCATCCGCGCCACCTGCAGGTGCCGGATGCCGGGCTCCAGGAGGAAGAACAGCGCCGCCACGCCCGCGCCCAGGCGCAGCGCCCAGAGCAGCAGCTTGCGGCCCCGGGACGGTTCGCGGCGCACGCCCCACGCCGCCAGCACGATGCCCAGGGCAAGGCCCACCCCCAACAGCACCAGCGCCCACACGGGCAGGGGCGAGAGGCTGACGAGCTTCCACGCGTTGAAGGACGGGGCGTTCATTCGGTCGCGCGCCAGGGCACGTCAGCGCCGCTTGTTGAGGATGAGGGGCAGGTGCACCGCGTCGTCCTTGTAGTCCAGGCACAGCGCGTACATGCACAGGTTGATGCCCAGGCGGATGGCCAGCTCCCTCTGCGGCTCGCCCCCCGGAGACACGTCGAACTCGTAGTCGCCGGCCTCGCTGCGGCTCCAGGCCCCCGCCACGTCGTTCTGCGAATAGATCACCGCCGCCCGCTTGCCCACGCTCGCCACCAGCGGCAGCGGCTTGTGCAGCAGCCGCCCGGGCGCCGCGTCCAGCAGGAAGAAGGACTTGAAGACGACGTGCGTCCCCGGCGCCTCCTTCAGCGGGCTCTGCGGCAACACGCGCGCCATCTCCCGGCGGAAGCTGGCGTCGAAGCCGTCCCCGTCGCTGCCGTCGTTGGCGTCGCCGAACACGAAGCCGCCATATGTGAGGTAGCGGCGCAGGTTGGACACCTCCGCGTCGGTGAGCGCCGGGAAGCCGCCGTCGCCCCCGAAGTAGAGGAACGGGTACTCGAAGAGGTCCGGGCTGCTCAGCGCGAACGGGCGCGCGTCCGGCACGACCTCCACCGACGTGCGCCGCTGCAGCTCCCACGCGAGCCGCCGCAGGCCAGACAGCCGGCCGTCCCACCGGCCCCCATGCCGGGCCACGGCGGGGATGAACCGGCTCTTCTCGCCGAAGGCGGACGCGCGCCCCGACAGCAGCGGGACGAGCGCGGCGGTGCCGAGGAGGAGGTTTCGACGGGAGAGGGGCCGCACGGGCATGGGGACCTGCTTATACCGTCGGCCGGTGCCAGCATTCCCTGGTATAGAGGCGACCCATGGCGAAAGGCGGACAGACGCCCCCGGCGCCCGGCGCCCCCGGCTCCGAAGTCGTGCGCGCGGCCTGGGCCCGCAAGGAGGCCGGTGACGTGGGCGGAGCCCGGAGGGACGCCCGGGCCCTCCTCGCCGGAGACCCCTCCCCGGAAGTCCGGGAGAGACTGGAAGACCTGCTGCGCGCCACCGCCACGCCCCGCGCGCTCTACGGCTACGCGCTGCTGGGCGCCGTGGTGCTGGCGGTGCTGCTGGGGCTCGCCTTGACCCGCTATTCGTAGCGGCGGTTGTCGGTAGGATGGAGCGCCATGGAAGGCTTCCTCCTGGCGCTCAAGTCGTACCAGACCTTCAACCCCTCCGGCTGGGTGGGCATCTATCGGCTGCTGCCCATGTGGACCGGCGGGGTCGTGGCCGTCGTGGGCGTGGTGCTGCTGCTGGCGGGCGGAGGCAAGCTGTTCCGGCTGGTGGCGGGCCCGGTGGGCGCGGTGCTGGGGCTGGTGTGGACGGGCGCCGTCACCCAGCGGCTGAACCTGATGGACCTGGATCCGCGCCTGCCCACCTTCGTGGCCGCGGCGCTGATGGCCCTGGGCTTCCTCTTCCCCCCGGCCATCACCTTCGTGGGCCTGGGCGTGCCGCTGGGCCTCCTGGCGGGGCAGATCGCCGGCCCCAGCGACTTCCTGCTCGGCTTCGCGCCGGGCTTCATCGTGGGGGGCCTGGCCGGCGCCTTCCTCCACCGGCAGGTGAGCGGCATCGTCGCGTCCGTGGTGGGCGCGTGGCTGCTGGTGATTGGCGCGCTCGCGGCGCTGCACCAGTTCGGGGGCGTCGTGGAGGCGGTGGCCAGCCGCCCCTGGGGCGTCATCATCGCCGCGCTCCTCTTCGCCCTGGCGGGCAGCGTCTATCAACTGGCCGTGCGCCCCACGCCCGAGGAGTCGGATCAGCAGAAGGCCGAGCGCCTGCGCCAGAAGCAGCGCCTGGCGGAGCAGCAGGCGCTCGAGAAGCGGTGGGGGGTCAAGTAGCCCCTGACCCGGCAATCCTTTACGCGGGGGGGGCCGGAGCGTAGATTCCGCCGCCTTTCCCCCTCCCGTTCCCCGAGCATCGATGGGCCAGGCCAGCCGCAAGGACAAGGACAAGCAGCCCCCAGTGGAGTCCCCCACGGGTACTCCCGTCCCGCCGGCCCCGGAGGGGCCCCAGGCGACTCCCGCGGCGCCCCATGAAGCCTGGCGGAAGCCCGAAGGCCTGAGCCGCAAGGGCTGGGCCGTCCTCGCCGGCGCCGTCGTCCTCATCCAGTTCCCGCTCATCCACTACGCGCTCTTCCGGGGCCAGGCGGACGTCAGCGCCACCATCCCCTACGCGCAGTCCTTCAACGACCCCGCCGTCGTCGCCCGCGACTTCTTCTCCACCGGCGCCTACTGGCGCACGACGGGCGGGGAGCTCCTGGGCCCCGCGCCCAAGAACAACCCCCTGTGGCTGAAGGCCGCGCTGCCGGACGACGTGGCGGTGGAGTTCGACGTGCGCCCCGAATATCCAGAGGGCGACATCCGGGTGGAGCTGTACGGCAACGGCCGCGACGCGGCGTCCGGCTACGTGCTGGTGCAGGGCGGGTGGAACAACAGCCTGTCCGTCATCGCCCGGCGCGACATCAACGCGCCCGCGCTGGACGCGCTCCAGCGCCGCGCGGCCCGCGTCGCGGAGAAGGGCGGCGGCCAGGGCGCGGACCTCGTCGCCACCGGCGTCTTCCAGAAGGACACCGCCATGCGCGTGGAGTCCCGCGTGGGCGCCCCCATCCAGGCGGGCCGCACGTACCACTGGCGCATCGAGCGGCGCGGCAACGTGCTCAAGTGGGCCATCGACGGCGTGCCCGTGGCGGAGCTGGACGACCCGTTCCCCTTCAAGGGCCCGGGCCATGACCGGCTGGGGCTGTCCGGCTGGGAGTCCCAGCTGTTCTTCGACAACCTGCGCGTCGGCACGCCGGACACCCTGCCGGCCACCCTGGTCGCGAAGCCGGAGCCCACCCTGCCCCCGGGCCCCTCCGAGGACGACTTCAACCGCGACACGCTGGGCGACGCCTGGAACGTGACCCACCCCGCGGGCGTGAAGCTGGAGGACGGCGCGCTGGTGGTGCAGGGGCTGGGCAACCGCCCGGTGTGGCTGAAGAAGCCCCTGCCCCAGAACGCCACCATCGAATTCGACGCCTGGGGCGACAGCGCCGACGGCGACATGAAGGTGGAGGCGTGGGGCGACGGCCGCTCCTTCTACGCGGGCGACCCGCGCCTGCAGTACACCGCCACCGGCTACGTCTTCATCTTCGGCGGCTGGCGCAACACGCAGTCCATCATCGCCCGCCAGCACGAGCACACCAACGACCGCGCCGTGCGTGATGGCGCGGTCGTCACCCCTGGCCAGCGCTACCACTTCAAGATCACCCGGCGGGACGGACTCCTGTCGTGGGAAGTGGACGGCAAGCCCTTCCTGTCCCTCCAGGACGCGTCCCCGCTCCAAGGCCCCGGCAACCAGTACTTCGGGTTCTCGGGCTGGCAGTCGCGCGTCCACTTCGACAACCTCAAGATCCAGCCGCTGTAGCCTTCCCCCCGGGCGGCGGAGGAAACACCCGTGCGCAGAGTCGGAATCTTCGGCTGGGGCGTGGTCGCCCCGCGTTCCCCCAACATCGAGGCGTTCGCGAAGAACCTCGAGTCGTCCGAAACCTGGCTGACCCCCTTCAACGGCTTCGGTCCGGACAACTTCCTCGTCGGCAATCCCACGTTCAATCTGGCCGACTACAAGCCGTGGATCGACGCGCGCTTCCCCGCCAACCGCTTCTCCCAGCTGGAGCGGAAGATGGGGCAGCCCACGCAGTACGCCATCGGCGCCTTCATCCAGTCGCTGTCGCAGAACCCCGGCATCGAGAAGGAGCTCCAGGCGCTGGGCGCCCGCGCGCACGTCTACGTGGGCACCGGCCTGGGCGACCTGCCCACCATCCAGCACATCTCCCTGGACCTCTACCGCGCCCAGCGCCGGTGGGACCGCTTCTGGGCCAGCCCCGAGCGCAACGGCGCCCTGCGCCAGTGGCGCGAGACGCGCGAGCCCCTGGCCGGCCTGCCCCCGGAGCCCTCCACCATCGAAGAGGTGGAGCGCGACAAGGCGGAGGACGACTGGTGGCACTTCTGGGCCAGCCGCTCGCCGGAGCTGCGCGAGTACCTGGAGGAGCTGCGCGAGATTGAAGCCATTGGCGTGCCCGACGAGGGCGACGTGGAGTCCGCCAAGCTCGCCGTCATCAAGGAGAAGCGCACCCGCAACGGGCGCCTGCAGAAGAAGTGGAACGCGCCGGAGCCGCCGTGGAACGCGGTGTCCTCCAACGTGCTGTGGAACATCCACAACACGCCCGCCTCCCAGGTGTCCATGCTGGGGCAGATCACCGGCATGACGTTCGCGCCGGTGGCCGCGTGCTCGTCGTTCGGCTACGGGCTGAAGCTGGCCATGAACGCCATCCGCCTGGGCGAGGCCAAGGCGGTGGTGCTGGGCATGACGGACGCGGCGCCCAACCCGCTGGTGGTGGGCGGCTTCTACAACGCGCGCGTCATCTCCGCGGACGCCGCGGTGTCCAAGCCCCTCACCGCGCTGCGCGGCACGCACATCGCCGGAGGCGCGGTGGTGTGGGTGGTGGGCGACTACGAGCACTTCACGCAGAAGGGCTTCAAGGCGCTGGGCCTGGAGCCCGTCGCCGTGGGCGTCACCGCGGACGCCGACCACATCATCACCCCGTCCAAGGAAGGCCCCACCCTGGCCATCCGCGAGGCGCTGGACGCCGCCGGCTGTCAGCCCCAGGACGTGGGCAGCTGGGACCTGCACGCCACCGCCACCCCGGGGGACTTCCTGGAGGTGCAGAACCTGCGCGACGTGCTGCCCGACTCCGTGCTCATCACCGCGCGCAAGGGCACCTTCGGCCACGGCATGTCCGCGGGCGGAGGCTGGGAGCTCACGGCGCAGTACCTGGGCGCGGAGCAGGGCAAGGTGTTCCCCACGCCGCTGGCCGCCCCGGAGCTCAACAAGCAGATCGCCAAGGTGCACGGCCGCTTCGTCTTCGACCGCGAGGAGGCCGCGCCCGAGGGGTGCTCGGGCAAGCTGTCCATGGGCGTGGGCGGCATCAACGCCTGCGTCATCTCCCGGCCCTGGAAGTAGGCCGGGGGAGCCCGGCGCGACAGGGCCCTCCGGGCGACTTCGCGGCTGTGCCTCGGCCTCCAGGGCCGAGGCGCCCCGCGCGCCCGAGTGTCAGCCCTTGGGCACCGCCACCATGTCGAAGTCCGGGATGCGCTCGCGCATGAACTCGCGCATCCGGTTGATGAGGGCCGCTTCAATCTGCCGCGCGCGCTCGCGGCTGACGCCGTACTTGTCGCCGATGTCCTGGAGCGTGAGCGGCTCGTCCGCGGTGAGGCGGTGCTCGAAGATGTAGCGCTCCTTGCCCTCCAGCGTCTGGGCGAAGGCGTTGAGGTTCTCCCGGAAGAGGGCCTTGAGCTGCTCGGAGCCCAGGCGCTCGTCGGCGGGCACCGCGCCGGACGGCAGGTAGCGGTCCGCCCGGGTGGCGCGGGAGTCCTCGTCGTTGCCCAGCGGCGCGTCGATGGACAGCTCGTCGTGCCCCAGCCGCTGGTCCATCTCCACCACGTCCTGCTCGGTGACGTTGAGGCGCTCGGCCAGCAGGCGCGGGCTGGCCTCGAAGCCCTGGGCGACGAGCTTCTCCTGCTCCTGGCGCAGCTTGAAGAAGAGCTTCCGCTGGGCCTCCGTGGTCCCCAGCTTCACCATCTTCCAGTTGTCCATGATGTAGCGGAGGATGTACGCGCGGATCCACCAGGCGGCGTAGCTGCTGAGCTTCACGCCCCGGTCCGGGTCGTACTTCTTCACCGCCTGCATCAGCCCGATGTTGCCCTCCTGCACCAGGTCCAGCAGGGACAGGGGGTTGCGGTGGTATTCGTGGGCCAGTTTCACCACGAGTCTCAGGTTGGAGGCCACCAGGCGGTAGGCCGCCCGCACGTCCCCCGAGGCCTGGTACTCCTTGGCCAGCTGGTGCTCCTCCTCCCGGGTGAGCAACGGGTGGCGCGTCACCTCGGCCATATAGGCCTGGAGGGGGTCCCGGTTGGTGAGGGCGGACGCGGACTCCGCGCGAAGCAGCGTGCCGGAGGCGGTCCGGGACGCGGGCCGGGGCGCTCGGGGGGCGGGCTCCTCGATTTCCGCCTCCGCCTCGTTCAGCTCCGACAGGTCCGGCTCCAGGGTTTCCGGGTCCTGGAGCGGGGGCGTCTCCTCCAATTCCTCCCCGGAGGACTCCTGGGGTGGCTGCGAGCGGGCGGCGGCCGCCGGGCGCTTCGCGCGGGGCCGGGGGGCGGCCGGACCATTGGTTCTTTTCCTCCCATTCGCCATGCGCGCTCCATACCCCAAAGTGCCGCGATTGTTGCCAGAGGGTAATGCAGGGGCTATGCCCATGCCCGATGAGCGACATCCAAGAGCCCACGCCGGGAGCCCCGGCGCCTGACGAAGCCCCGACGCGTCCCGGCGAATACATCGCGGACATCGGCTTCGACGACATGAACCTCTCCGAGCCCCTCCGCCGCGCACTGGCGGAGCGCGGCTACACGAACCCCACCCCTGTCCAGGCCAAGGCCTTCGGCCCCGCGATGGCGGGCAAGGACCTCATCGTCCGCAGCAAGACGGGCACCGGCAAGACGGCCGCCTTCGGCCTGCCCCTGCTGGAGAAGATCCCCGCTGACGAGAAGCGCGTCCGCGCGCTCATCCTCTGCCCCACGCGCGAGCTGGCGCTGCAGGTGGCGGAGGAGCTCACCCTGCTGGCCAAGCACAAGGGCGTGAAGGTGGCGGCCATCTACGGCGGCGCCTCCATGAAGCAGCAGGAGGACGCGCTGGAAGAGGGCACGCCCATCATCGTGGGCACCCCCGGCCGCGTCTTCGACCACATCAACCGCGGCAACCTCAAGCTGGACGGCTGCGACCACGCGGTGCTGGACGAAGCCGACGAGATGCTCAACCAGGGCTTCTACGAGGAGGTCACCCGCATCCTCGACCGCCTTCCGAAGACGCGCCAGGTGCTGCTCTTCAGCGCCACCGTCCCCACGGACATCCAGAACCTCATCGCGCGCTACACGACGAACGCGGAGACGCTGCTCTTGTCCGGCGACGTCTTCACGGTGGAGCACATCCACCACATCCGCTACGACGTGTCGGATCAGTTCCCCAAGCCGCGCAACCTCATCTACGTGCTGGAGAAGGAGGAGCCCTCCAACGCCATCATCTTCTGCAACACGCGGGATGACACGGCGCTGGTGACCGCGGTGCTCAACCGCAACGGCTTCGACGCGGAGCTGCTCAACGGAGACCTGCCGCAGAAGGAGCGCGAGCGGGTGATGGGCAAGGTGAAGCGCGGCGAGGTGGCCTTCATGGTCGCCACGGACATCGCGGCGCGCGGCATCGACATCTCCGGGCTGGAGTACGTCATCAACTACTCCCTGCCGGAGGACCCGGCCGTGTACCTGCACCGCGTGGGCCGCACCGGCCGCATCGGCAACAAGGGCACCGCCATCAACCTCTTCTCCGGGCGCGAGCTGGCGACGTTCACCGCGCTGGAGAAGAAGTTCGGCATCAAGTTCGAGATGCGCGAGATGCCCGCCCCGGAGGAGGCCATGCGCCTCTGGACGGAGCGCCACGTGCGGGAGATCCGCGAGGCCACGGGCTCCAGCATCTTCGAGGGCTTCCTGCCCCTGGCCGCGCAGCTGAAGACGCGCGGCGACGCGGACGACCTCATCGCCTTCCTCATCAAGTACTTCTTCAGCCACCTGCGCATGGAGAAGGCCCAGGCCGCGGGCGAAGCGGAGAAGCGCGAGCCGGTGGAGCGCAAGCCGGTGGAGCGCCGGGGCAAGGACCGCGACCGCGACCGCGAGCGTCCCCGCCGCGAGGACCGGGGCGAGCGCACCGAGCGCGCCGAGCGTCCCCGCCGCGACGAGCACCCGGACCGCGAGCGCCGCCCGCGCCGCGACGAGCCCCGACGTGAGGACCGCGGGGAGCGTGGCCGGGGCGGAGCGTCCCCCGCGGCGCTGGAGCCGGGCCCCGGTGAGACGAAGCTCTGGGTGAACCTGGGCACCGCGGACGGCCTGGGGCCGGGCAGCATCGCCACGGCGATGGAGGAGGCGGGCGCGCCGGTGGGCAAGCTGGTGCGCGCGGAGCTGCGCCCCACGTTCGCGTACGTGTTCGTGGCGGAGGAGGACTCCGCGGGCTTCGAGTCCCTCAACGGCAAGCAGCACGGCAGCAAGACGCTGCGCGTGGAGAAGAGCAAGCCGCGCAGCGAGCGCGACGCCACCAGCACCCGCCCGCCCCCGTCCCCGGACGCGGCCCCCGGCGAGGTGAAGCTCTGGGTGAACCTGGGCGTGGATGACGGCATGGACGAGGCGAAGCTGCCCGCCACGCTGGAGTCCCTGGGCGCCCCGGGCGGCAAGGTCCTCAAGGCCCTCACCCGCCCCACCTACGGCTACGTCTACGTGCCGGAGGCGGAGGCCCCCGGCTTCGAGGCCCTCAACGGCAAGACGCACGGCGACAAGGCGCTGAAGCTGGAGCGGCACCGTCCGCGCGGCCAGCGCGAGGAGCGCCGCCCCCGCCACGAGTCCCTGCCGGACGTCCCCGGTCAGGCGCGCCTGTGGGTGGGCCTGGGCCGGCAGGAGGGCCTGGACGAGGCGGGCGTCACCGCCGCGCTGGAGGCCGCGGGCGCTCCGGCGGGCAAGGTGCTGCGCACGGACCTGCGCCCCACGTACGCGTATGTCTTCGTCGCGGAAGAGGACGTGGCCGGCTTCGAGGCCACCCACGGCAAGCCGCACGGCGAGGGCAAGACGCTGAAGGTGGAGCGCGCCAAGCGGAAGTAGCGGGCGACTTCCGCCCCGCCGTCAGGCGCCTTCCGGTCCGGGAGGCGCCTTCTTCCTGCGGGCCCGGTGGTAGTGCGCGGTGCACAGCCCCCGGGCCAGCACGGGCCGGCCACACTCCGGCGCGGTGCAGCCCGGAGTGGAGAGGGTCCTCGTCACGGAGCCCAGCGCCTCCGGCCCGCCGTTGAACATCGCCTCCGCCACGGCCAGGAGGCGGTCCACGTCTTCCCGGCCCAGCCCCCTGCGCCGCACCCAGTCCACCAGCCGATGAGCCTCCGCGTCCTCCGCGTCCTCCAGCCGGAACAGCTCCCCCAGCGGCAGCTCCAGCGCGGCCGCGACCTGGAGGAGCGTGTCGTAGCTGGGGTTGCGCTCGCCGCGCTCCAGCAGGGACACGAAGCTCACGGAGATGTCGCACCGGGCGGCGAAGTCCTCCTGGGTGAGGCCCCGGCGCTCCCGCAGCGTGCGGATCCGCCGCGCCAGCCCCAGCAGGGAGGAGCCGGCGTCGCTCATGTCCGGGGGGCGGGGGCGCATGGACGTCCCCATCGTAGCGCACCCCTTCTGTTAAGGTTTTCCGCCTCCCCTCAGGAGTGACGCCCGCCATGAACGCCGTCGACGGCACCAACTACTACTTCCGCAAGGCCGCGCGGGTGATGGACGTGGGCACGCCCATCGAGACGCTGCTCGCCACGCCCCTGCGCGAGGTGAAGGTGCAGGTGTCCATCGAGATGGACTCCGGAGAGATCCGCACGTTCCTGGGCTACCGCATCCAGCACGACAACAGCCGAGGCCCCATGAAGGGCGGCCTGCGCTACCACCCCGCGCTGGACCAGGACGAGTGCGTGTCGCTCGCGTCGCTGATGACGTGGAAGACGGCGGTGGTGAACGTGCCCTACGGCGGCGCCAAGGGCGGCGTGGCGTGCGACCCCGCGCAGATGAGCCTCAAGGAAGTGGAGCGGCTCACGCGCAAGTTCGTGGATCAGATTCAAGACGTCATCGGGCCCACGCGCGACATCCCCGCGCCGGACGTCAACACCAACCCCCAGGTGATGGCGTGGGTGATGGACCAGTACTCGCGCTACCACGGGCACTCGCCCGCGGTGGTGACGGGCAAGCCCCTGGAGCTGTACGGCTCCAAGGGCCGCGAGGCCGCCACCGGCCGGGGCCTCCTGTACGTGTGCCGTGAAATCCTGCGCGACCTGGGCATGCCGGTGAAGGGCACGCGCTTCGCCATCCAGGGCTTCGGCAACGTGGGCAGCCACATCGCGCAGCTCATCTGGGGCGACGGCGGCGTGGTGGTGGCCGCGTCCGACGTGCTGGGCGGCATGTACAACCCGCAGGGCCTGGACGTGCCGTCGCTCTTCGAGCACGTCAAGCGCACCGGCACCGTCACCGGCTTCAGCGGCGGCACGCCGTGCACCAACGAGGACGTGCTCGCGGCGGACTGCGAAGTCCTCATCCCCGCGGCGCTGGGCCACGTGCTCACCCGCGACAACGCCAACAGCGTGCGCGCGCGCCTGGTGGTGGAGGGCGCCAACGGCCCCACCCAGCCGGAGGCGGACGACATCCTGGAGAAGCGCGGCATCTTCGTGGTGCCGGACATCCTGGCCAGCGCGGGCGGCGTGACGGTCAGCTACCTGGAGTGGGTGCAGAACCTCCAGCACGTCTCCTGGGAGGAGGACCGCGTCAACGCGGAGCTGGAGAAGACGATGAAGGAGGCCTACGACCGGGTGGCGCAGATCGCCCGCTCGCGCAAGGTCTCCATGCGGACGGCCGCCTACATCCTGGCCATCGGGCGGGTGGGCAAGGCCACGGTGCTGCGCGGCATCTGACGCGGGGCGCCGCGGCGCGGCCAGGCAGGCGTGGGCTCCGCGTCGCTTCCACGCGGGGTCGGCTTCCGCTACACGGCCGCCATGATGGTCACCCTGCAGGACATCCAGGCGGCGCGCGAGCGGCTCCGCAAGGCGCTGCGCCCCACGCCGTGCCCCGCGTCGGACTACTTCACCGAGAAGACCGACTGCGCGGTGGTGTACTTCAAGCTGGAGAACCTCCAGCGCACCGGCGCCTTCAAGGAGCGCGGCGCGCTCAACAAGCTGCTCACGCTCACGCCGGAGGAGCAGCGCCGCGGCGTCATCGCGGCCTCCGCCGGCAACCACGCGCAGGGCGTGGCGTACCACGCGCGGCGGCTGGGCATCCGGGCCACCATCGTGATGCCGGAGCGCACGCCGCTCATCAAGGTGACGCGCACGCGCGACGACTACGGCGCGCGCGTGGTGCTCAAGGGCGCCAACTTCGACGAGGCCTACGCGGAGGCCCTGCGCATCCAGGCCGCGGAGGACCTGGTCTTCGTGCACCCGTTCAACGACGTGCACGTCATCGCGGGCCAGGGCACCATCGGGCTGGAGCTGCTGGAGCAGTGCCCGGACCTGGAGCTGGTGCTGGTGCCGGTGGGGGGCGGCGGGCTCATCTCCGGCGTGGCGTGCGCGCTGAAGGAGACCCACCCGCACATCCAGGTGGTGGGCGTACAGGCCTCCACCATCGCCAGCATGAAGGCGTCGCTGGATGCCGGGAAGCGCACGGAGCTCACCGCCGCGGGCACCACCATCGCGGACGGCATCGCGGTGAAGGTGCCGGGGGACATCACCTTCGAGCACGTGCGCAAGTACGTGGACGCGGTGGTGACGGTGGACGAGGAGGAGATCGCCGCCGCCATCCTGATGATGCTGGAGCAGGAGAAGTCGGTGGCGGAGGGCGCGGGGGCCGCGGGGCTGGCCGCGCTCGTCAATGGGCGGGTGCCGCAGGCGAAGGGCAAGCGCGTCGCCATCATCGTCGGCGGTGGCAACATCGACATGAACGTCATCAGCCGCATCATCGAGCGGGGCCTCGTGAAGGCGGGCCGCCTGGTGCAGCTGGAGGTGCGGCTGCCGGACCGGCCCGGCATGCTCGCCCGGCTCACCACGCAGATCGCGGAGATGCGCGCCAACGTGGTGGACCTGCACCACGACCGCGCCTTCTCCAAGGCGGGCCTGGGCGAGGCCACGGTGGAGGTGATGCTGGAGACCACCGGGCATGCCCACATCCAGGAGCTGATGACGGCGCTGGAGTCCCAGGGCTGGCAGGTCGCCCGGACGTAGAACGGGAGAGCTTGCGCGGGCGCTCGGGGCTTCGGCGATACTCCGGAGTCCATGAATACGCCCCTCATCGCCCTGCTGCTCCTCTCCGCCGCCCCTCCCGCGCAGCAGGCGAAGGAGCTGGCCGCCCAGAAGCAATGGGAGGAGCTGTACCTCGCGTTCGCCGCGGCGGACCCCGCGGGCTACCCGGAGGCGCAGCGCCCGTCGGTCGCGGGCCCGCTGCTCAAGGGCTGCGAGGCGCTGCTCGCGGAGGACGCGGTGATGGCGTACTCGCTGGGCGAGCGCGCCGTGGCCTTCCAGGAGACGGCCGGGGGCCTGCGGTGCCTGGCGCGCTCCGCGCTGAAGACGGACCAGCGCGCCTCCGCGGAGGAGGCGCTGAAGAAGGGCCTGGAGCAGTTCCCCAAGGACGGGGCGTTCGCGCTGGAGCTGGGGAAGCTGCAGTTGCAGGACGCGGATTCGGCGGGGGCGCTCGCCACGCTGGAGCGGGTGCCCGCGAAGTCGAAGGAGGCCGCGGAGGCGCGGAAGCTGATGCAGCTGGCGCGCGCGAAGGTGTCGGAGGAAGACACGGCGCGGCGCGAGGCGGAGCGGGTGGAGAAGCGGCTGAACGGCGAGCCCGGCCCGGGTGACACGCGCCAGGCGAAGGCGACGAAAGGCGACGTGGACATCCGCCCGGCCGGCCTGAACTACGAGTCCGGCGTGGGCAAGGACGGCATGCGCGTGCGCGCCAACCGGCGGTTCGCGATCCGCTACTTCAACAGCGACCGCGACTTCGGCCAGCGCGCCGAGTACGAGGGCAAGGTCGTCTCCGCGCTCGAGGAGGCCTATGAGTTCACCCAGCGGACGCTGGGCCGCGCCCGCGAGCGGCAGCTGGACGTGGTGCTCTACACGCGCGACGAGTTCCGCACGCACCTGGGCGCCACGTACGCGGCCCGGGTCGCCGGGCTGTACGCGGATGACGCCATCCGCATGAACGACGCGGCGGAGCTGACGCAGATGACCAAGGCCACGCTGGTGCATGAGTACGTGCACGCGGCGGTGGACGAAATCTGCCCGCGCGGCGCCGGCGCCCTGCCCCGCTGGTTCAACGAGGGCCTCGCCGAATACATCGAGTGGCGCTACCTGGGGCTGGACGGCCCCCCTCGCCACTTGCTGGACATGATGCGGGGCCAGGCGAAGCAGGGCCAGCTGCCGACGCTGTCCCAGATGGACTCGCAGGCGCCCATCTCCATGTCCCAGCCGGAAGTCGCCTACGCGACGTCCGCCATGGCGGTGCAGGAGCTGGTGCGGCTGGGGGGACAGGAGAAGCTGCTGGACTTCATCCAGAAGGCGGGCATGGCGCTGTCCTTCCAGGACGCCCTGAAGGAGACCTACGAGAAGGACTTCGCGGGCCTGGACCAGGCGGTGCGTGGCGCCCTCTCGGGGAGGTAGCGGCCGGTCGGGCTTGGCGGATTGGTTTACCCCCTGGCGGGAGTCCCCTACACTCGCGGGCCTCCAAGATTTTCGCTGCGGCGGTCCCCGTTGGACGCTGGCGCAGCAAGGTGACGGATGTCCGATACGCGCGCCGCGATGAGAGAATTCCGCTTCTTGGATGAGAAGCGGAAGCTGGGAAGCCTGTCCGCCGTCGAGGAAGCTCGCTGGGTCGAGCTGCGCGGCCTATTGGGCATCCAGGACGCGGCGGACACCGCGGCGGCGGCCCAGGCGTGGGCCCAGCCCGAGCAGCAGCCCCAGGGCTACTACGGCGAGGACGGCCAGTGGTACGCCTACCCCGCCGGCTACGAGCAGCCCCAGGGCTACTACGGCGAGGACGGCCAGTGGTACGCCTACCCCGCCGGCTACGAGCAGCCCCAGGGCTACTACGGCGAGGACGGCCAGTGGTACGCCTACCCCGCCGGCTACGAGCAGCCCCAGGGCTACTACGGCGAGGACGGCCAGTGGTACGCCTACCCCGCCGGCTACGAGCAGCCCCAGGGCTACTACGGCGAGGACGGCCAGTGGTACGCCTACCCCGCCGGCTATGACCCCAACGCGGCCGCCTATGATCCGAACGCGGCGGCGGCATGGGCGCAGCAGGGCTACGACCCGAACGCGGCGTATGACCCGAACGCGGCCCCGGTGGATCCGAACGCAGGGGGCTGGACGGGCTACGCGGAGGGCACGGGGGAGCCGCAGGGTGGGTATGCCCCGCTGGCGCCCGTGGAGCCGGACAGCCTGAACCTGAGCACCGACGACGTCGACATCCCCTCGCTGAGTGAACCCGCGCCGTGGATGCCCCAGCAGCCCGCGGCGGCGCCGGCGCCGGTGGCGGAAGCGTGGGATACGGGCGCCGAGGAGGACTTCTCCGGGCTGTCCACGGCGACGCCGGCCCCGGTGGCCGCCGCGCCCGAGCCTTCGCTGGAGGACTCGTTCGCGGACCTGTCGATGGAGGTCGAGTCGGAGGCCCAGGCCCCGGCGACCTCGGGTCTGGATCCGATGGCCGAGGCGTTGGCCTCCGCCGAGCACGCGGCGGGAGAAGCGGCGCTGCTGGAGGCCGAGCCCGAGGCCGAGGCGGTGATGGCCGAGGACCTGTCGCCTGCCCCGATGGACGCGGCGTGGGACGCGGCGCCCCTGGCGGTGGACCCCGAGGAGACTCGAGACAGCGCGCTCGACGCGGCGCCGCTGGCGGTGGAGCCGGCGGCGACGGCCCCGGGTGGGTCGGCGGATTGGGACTGGAGCGACGTCGCGACGACGGAGGCCGCCGCGCCCGCGGATCAGGCGGTGCTCGAGGCGTCGGCGCAGGAGATCGCCACCGACGTGAGCGGCGGCGACGCGGCATGGGGGGCGGATGCGGCCCCGGTCGCGGGAGCGTCGAATCAGGGTGGAGAGGTCGCGCTCGGCGCGGGCGATATCGCGGAGGCGTGGACCGACAGCGCCGAGGCCACGGAAGTGCCCGCGGAGGAGATCGCCCTGGAGGCTGGCGATGTCGCCGAAGCGTGGCAGCCGGAGACGGCCCACGCGGCGACGTGGCAGGCCGGCGGTGACGCCCAGACGGCGACTCCAGCGGAAGAGATCGCGCTCGGCACGGAGGACGTCGCCACGGAGTGGCAGCCCGAGCCCGGGGGTTCGGCGGAGTGGCAGGCCGCGGGTGAGGCGCAGACGGATGCCTCCGCGCATGGCAGCGCGGCGGAGTGGCAGACCGGTGGTGACGCTCAGGCACACGGTGTCGCGGCGACAGAGTGGCAGACCGGTGGTGACGCTCAGGCACACGGTGTCGCGGCGGAGTGGCAGGCCGGTGGTGACGCTCAGGCGCATGGCGGCGCGACGGAGTGGCAGGCCGGCACGAGTGCTTCGGCCGAAGAGATCGAGCTGGGTTCGGGCGATGTCGCGACGGAGTGGCAGCCTGTTGATGGTGCTCAGGCGAATGTCACCGCGGACGGCGGCGCGACGGAGTGGCAGACCGGCGGTGACGCTCAGGCGAACGGCGGCGCGACGGAGTGGCAAGCTGGCGCGAGTGCTCCGGCGGAAGAGATCGCGCTGGGCTCGGGCGATGTCGCCACGGAGTGGCAGGCCAGTGATGGCGCGCAGGCAAATGTCGCCGCGCACGGCAGCGCGGCGCAATGGCAGTCCGACACCAGTCTTCCGGCGGAAGAGATCGCGCTGGGCTCGGGCGATGTCGCCACGGAGTGGCAAGCCGGTGATGGCGCGCAGGCGGATGCCACCGCGCACGACAGCGTGGCGGAGTGGCAGTCCGGTGGTGACACGCACGCTTCCGCGCACGCATCGAGCGACGTCGCTGCGACGTGGCAGACGAACGCTGAGGCTCCGGCTGAAGAGATCGCGCTGGGTTCGGAGGATGTCGCCGCGGAGTGGCAGTCCGGCACCGGCGCTTCCACCGAAGCGTCCGCCGAGCCGAGTGCGTTTGAGTCGAGCGCTGTAGCCACGGAGTGGCAGTCCGGTGCGGATGCTTCGGCGGAAGCCCCCGCCGAGGAGATCGCGCTCGAGTCCGAGGATGTCGCGACGGAGTGGCAGTCCGACACGAGTGCTCCCACGGAAGCCCCTTCCGGAGAAAGCGCTGCCGGCTCGAACGAGGTCGCGGCGACGTGGCAGGCCGACGGTGGTGTGACCCCGGAAGCGCCTGCCGACGCCATCGCGCTCGACGCGAACGAAGTCGCCACGGAGTGGCAGTCAGACACCGAGGCTTCGGCACAAGCTGCCGTGGATGAAGTCACGCTCGACGCGAATGACGTCGCCACGGAGTGGCAGTCGGGTGACTCCGCTCAGGCGGAGACGCCCGCCGAGGAGATCTCGCTCGACGCAGGCGAGGTCGCGGCGGAGTGGCAGTCCGACAGTGGCTCGACGGCCGAGGGAGGTTCGCCCGACTCGGGAGCTGTCGCGACCTGGCAGGCCCATGGCGATGCATCGGCGCAGGCGGCCTCCGAGGAGATCGCTCTCGACTCCGAGGATGTCGCCACCGAGTGGCAGCCCACCAGTGCTGAGCAGTCGAGAGCTCCTGTCGACGGCGGTTCGTCCAGCACGGCGGAGTGGCCGTCCAGCACGAACGCTGCGGCGGAGACGCCTGCCGAAGAGATCTCGCTCGAAGCGAGCGATGTCGCGGCGGAGTGGCAGCCCGACACGCAGGCCCCCTCCGAGGAAATCGCACTCGGCTCGGACGATGTCGCATCGACGTGGCAGAGCGATGGGGCACCGGCCGAGACCTCCGCTGAAGTGAGCGCGCTCCACGCGGACCCTTCCGTGGCGACGTGGCAGGCCGATGGCGCCACCTCGACGGAACTGCCCGCCGAGGAGATCGCCCTGGATGCGAGCGACGTCGCGCAAGGTGGTGCGGCGGCATGGAGCGCTGGCGACACGGTGACGGAAGCCTCGGACACGGAGACTCCGACCTTCGACGCGGTCGACCTGGGCGCCGAAGAAGAGCAGCCGTTGCTCACCGCGCCGCCCTCCCCGTTCGCGAATGAATCGGGCATCCCGTCGTTGCGGATCCGCAGCATTCCGGTTGGACCCGACATCGAAGCCGACACGGTGGAGATCGGCACGGATGACGTCGAGCTGGAAGCGGACACGGCGGTCGCGTCGGAACAGTGGGGCGAGCTGAACGGCCGCGCCGACGAGGCCGTGCCACTGGCCACCGCGAGCGAATCCCTCGCCGAGGCGCAGTCCACCGAACAGTCGGCCTGGAACACCGCGAGCCAGGATGCACAGGCGGAGTGGTCCGCCGAGGGCGAACCTTCCGACGCGACCGCGACCGTCGGATTGCAGGATGCATCGGCGGCCATCGAGCTGCAGCCCGAGTGGGCCTCCGACGCCGTGGAGCCCGCCGCCGAAACCCCGACGTGGGCACAGCCGTCCGAAGCGTCCGCGCCCATCGAGTGGCAGCCCGAGTGGGCCGCGTCGGCCTCGGAAGACGCAACACCGGAGTGGTCCAACACTCCGTCGACCGAACAGCCAACCGCGACCGGAACGAACGAAGCCGCGTGGGGGACCCCAGCCACCGATGCCGGGTGGGCAGCCACCACGTCGGAGGCTCCGTTGATCGAGGCCCGGTCCGAGTGGGCCACGACGGAAGCGACCGCCGGATCTGATTCAGCGAGTGACACGTCAGCGGAAGCTCGGTCGGAATGGGCCGGCTCCGCGGGAGCCACGCCCCTCGAAGCCGAGTCGGGATGGGCCACCGAGGGAGAAGCCGCTCCTGCCGCCCCGGCAACGGAATGGGCTGCCACGGAAGAAGCCGCACCCATCGAGGCACAGCCCGAATGGGCGACCGAGGAAGCCCCCTCGGCGCTCGCCGCGCAGTCGCAGTGGGCCACGGCGGAAGAGGCCGAGCCCATCGCCGCGCAGCCCGAGTGGGCCACGACGGAAGAGGCCGCACTCATCGCCGCGCAGCCCGAGTGGGCCACCGCTGATGAAAGCGCGCATACCGCCGTGCAGCCCGAGTGGGCCGCCACGGAAGAAGCCTCACCCCTCGCCGCACAGCCCGAATGGGCCGCGACGGAAGAGGCCGCACCGGTCCCCGCGCAGGCGCAGTGGGCCGCCGAGGGCGAAAGCGCACCTGCCGCCGCACAGCCCGAATGGGCCGCGACGGAAGAAGCCGCACCCATCGCCGCACAGCCCGAGTGGGCCACCGACGACGAAAGCACGCCTACCGCCGCGCAGTCCGAGTGGGCCGCCACGGAAGAGGCCGCACCAGTCCCCGCGCAGTCCGAATGGGCTTCGACAGAAGAAGCCGAACCCATCGCCGCGCAGTCCGAGTGGGCCACGACGGAAGAAGCAGCCCCCATCGCCGCGCAGTCCGAGTGGGCCTCTACGGAAGAAGCCGAGCCCATCGCCGCGCAGCCCGAGTGGGCTACGACAGAAGAGGCAGCCCCCATCGCCGCGCAGCCCGAGTGGGCCACCGCGGAAGAGGCCGAGCCCATCGCCGCGCAGACGGAATGGGAAGCCACGGAAGAGGTAGCCCCCGTCGCCGCGCAGTCCGAGTGGGCCTCGACAGAAGAAGTCGCCCCCATCGCCGCGCAGTCCGAGTGGGCCTCTACGGAAGAAGCCGAGCCCATCGCCGCGCAGACGGAATGGGCTGCCACGGACGAGGCCGCACCTCCCTCCGCGCAGCCGGAGTGGACCGCCGCTGATCAGAGCGCATCCACGGCCGCGCAGCCGGAGTGGGCCACGGCGGAAGAAGCCACTCCCGTCGCCGCGCAGTCAGAGTGGACCACCGCCGAGGAGCCGGCTTCCGTCACGGCACAGCCTGAGTGGGCCACGGCGGAAGGCTCGGCAACCGCCACGGAGTGGAACTCCACCGACGAAGCCGCCCCCATCGCCGCGCAACCCGAGTGGTCCTCCACCGAAGGCGCTCCCGTCGAAGCCCAGCCGGAATGGGCCACCGCCGATGGCTCGGCGCCTGCCGCCGACCCGACGGACTGGAACGCTTCGGAAGCAGCTCCGCTCGACGCGCAGCCGGAATGGGCCACCGCCGAAGGCACCGCGCCCACCACCGCATCGCCGGAATGGGCCGCCGCGGAAGAAGCACCCCTCGAGCCCCAGTCCGAGTGGGCCCAGCAGGCCACCGACGCCCAGCAGGCGTGGGATGCCCCGGTCGAGGAAGCCGCCTCTGAATGGGCGTCCCCTCCCGCCGCACCGGAATGGAGCGCACCGGAGGCCCCGGCCGCCCGCTCCGCCTGGGCCGCACCCCAGGAGGCCCAACCTGAATGGATGACCGCGGAGGCCGCGCCCGCCCCGGGCGCATGGCAGACGCCGCCGCCCGCCGCCGCTGAATGGAGCGAGCCCGTCGCCGAGGAAGAGGTCTCCCTCACCGACATCACCGCGCCCACCTGGGCCGCCCAGCCTCCTCCGTCCTCCGGCTGGGAAGAGCCCGCAGTGGACGTGGAGCCTGTCCTCGACGCCATGCCCGCCCTGGACGTCGAGGAGGTGGAGCCCGAATCCGAGCCCATCGCGGACATCGAGCTCGTCGAGGAGGAGGAGGAGCCCGCCCTGCCTCCTGCGCCACCACCTCCGGCCCCGCCGCGCGCCTCCCTGCCCGTGGCCCGGCTCACGCCGCCCGCCGCCTCGCGGAGTCCGGCGCCCATGGCCCACGCGACGCCTGTGATGGCGACGCCAGCGTCCGCCAACCACCTGCGCCCCGTGGACGACGCGCTCTTCGACATGCCCACGGAGGGACTCGCGGGCTCCACCAACTCCTTCGTGGAGGGCGAGCACCGCGTCATCATCCACACCGTCGAAGGCCAGGTGAAGCGCGGCACCATCCGCGACGCGGACCTGCTGGAGGACACCATCTCCCTGGAGCAGCAGAGCGGCTTCGCCCCGGAGCGCATCCCCGGCAAGCGCGTGAAGGCCATCTTCTTCATGCTCGCCGCGGGCGCCCGTCAGCCGCAGGCGGAGGGTTCGAAGATCCGCGTCACGTTCAATGACGGTCGCCAGGTCGCCGGCTTCTCCCAGGACTTCAAGGGCCCCACCCCGGGCTTCTTCGTCATCCCCGCCGACACCCGCACCAACACCGCGCGCATCTTCATCTACCGCTCCAGCGTGCAGGCCGTCGCCGAGGGCTGAAGCGTGAGGCAGGGGCGGGCCTCCCCCGCCCCACCGCGCACAGGAACGACGCCAGCAAACAGGGCCTGAGTTCCTGCGCGATGCTTCGGAGGTAGCGACCTGGGTCGGCGCGGAAGCGCCGGCCCATGCCCCGTGGCCCGGTAATGTCGGCGCGTCCCGCGGACCCGGGCAGCGAGCCGGCGTCGCACTCCCGCACCTCCAGACCGCGCTCGTTCCACCGAGAGACCCGCGCGCGGGAGTACCCGTGGGAGGCGGTTGCCCGCAGGGCGTCGCGCATCAGTGCATACGGGCGGACCCACTCGCGCGTGAGGGCCCCCTTTCAAGTCCCCAGGCTCTCCTCGATGCCGCCCAGGCGTCGGCGCTTTCGCGTCGACCGCGGCGTTCTCCCGCTCCCGTCGTTCCGCTTATCGTGTGAGCCATGTTCCGGAACGTGAACCCTCGATGCTTCGCCGCGCTGCTCATGCTGAGCTGTTCGTCCTTCTCCGCCCGCGCGGCCGAGGTCTCCGCCGCGGAGCGCGTCGAAACGACCCCCGGGCTTTCTCCCAATGCCGTCCGCCGGGTCTTCGATGCGCAGCGCCAGGCCCTGACTGTCTGTCCGCGCCTCACCGCGGAGGTCCCGCAGAAGGAGGGGCCTACACGGTCCGCTCCGTGGACGGCGCCCGCGGACGCGGACGACCGGGTCCTGTTCCGTTTCGTGATCGACGCCAACGGCACGGTGGCAAAGCTCAGCTCCGTCGAGTCGACGATGAAGGTGCGTGGGGCCTTCATCGATCCGGGGTGTGCTCAGGAGCTGGCGCGGCAGTGGACGTTCCCCCCCGTCGATGGGGAGTCGTCGGTGGAGGTGTCGGTGTGGGCGCGCTTCCGCACCACCGAGGCCGAGCGGAAGGCGTCGCTCGCGAGGTTCAAGGAGAGCGCCGTGGTGCTCTGCCAGGCCATGTCCGCCGCCATCCCTGGCGATGCGGTTCCCTCGAGGGAGGTGTGGGAGGCCGCGATCGCGCGGATTCTCTCCGAACGTGGCCCGAGCCTGGACACGCGGCTCCATGACGTCATTGACGCGGTGAGGAGGGTTAATCCGATGGACGCCAGCGCGATCATGGTCAGCGCGATGGAGGGGCTGACCGCGAACGTGGAATGCCCGAAGCTCCGCGCCTGGGCAGGTCACTAAAGGGGCCGTGCGCGCGCGACGGCCCAGGTCCTCCCTGCGGATGCACAAAAAAGAGGGGCCTCGTCACCGAGGCCCCTCTCTTCATTTCAGCAGCCCGGATGGGCGGCGAAACGAAAGGACTACTTCGCGTCCTTGGCCGCCGGGGCCTCCTCGGCCTTCTTCGTGGTCTCCAGGTCGAGCGTGATGCTGATCTCATCGCCCACCGCCACGCCGCCGGCCTCCAGCGCCTTGTTCCAGGTCAGGCCGAAGTCGCTGCGCTTGATCTTCGTGGTGGCCGTGGCGCCGCGGCGCACGTTGCCCCACGCGTCCTTCGTCTCGGGCGTCGGGCCTTCCACGGCCAGCACGACAGGCTTCGTCACGCCGTGCATCGTCAGGTCGCCCGTGACGTTCAGCTTGTCCTTGCCGGCCTTCGCGACCTTCGTCGACTTGAAGGTGATGGTCGGGTACTTCGCGACGTCGAAGAAGTCGGGGCTGCGCAGGTGCTCGTCGCGCTTGGGCTCGTTGGTGTTGACCGTGGTCGCGTCGAGGGTCGCCTCGATGGTGGACTTGGTGATGTCCTTGTCATCCAGGTTGACGGTGCCCTTCACGTTGCTGAAGGTGCCACGCACGGTGGACACCATCATGTGCTTCACGCCGAACTGCGCGCTGGAGTGCGACGAGTCAATCTCCCACGCGGACGCGAAGGCGAACGAGGGGGCGGCGACGGCCAGCAGGGTGACGGCGGACTTGAGCGACATCTTCATGGTGTGAACTCCTGGGAGGACTGCGGACTGCGAGGTTCAGGCGCGCAGCGCGAAGCTGCGCATCGACAAGGTTCCGTGATGGAAGCCCTCGAACACGGGGGTGAGACGGTCCTCGGGGAGGGCGGCTCCGAGGACGAAGTAGATGGGCAACCAATGCTCGGGGGATGGATGCGCGACCCGAGCATTCGGTGCATCCATCCACGACTGAAGCCCCACGTCATCACGCGCGGCAAGTTTTCCCGCGACCCACGCGTCGAACTCGGCGGCCCATGGCTCCACCGACGCCAGCTTGGATCTGAAATTCACCCGGCGCAGGTTGTGGACCACCCCGCCGCTGCCCATGAGCAGCACGCCCTCCGCGCGCAGCGGCCGCAGCGCCTCGCCCATGCGCGCCACCACCGCGGGCGAGGCCTCCGCCGGCAGCGCCACCTGGATGACCGGGATGCGAGCCTCGGGGAACGCGTGCCGCAGGGGCACCCAGACGCCGTGGTCCAGGCCGCGCTCGCCATCCGCCACCGCGGGCACGCCCGCCGCGGACAGCCGCGCCACCACGTCCTGGGACAGGGCAGGAGCCCCCGGCGGCGCGTAGCGCAGCCGGTACATCTCCTCCGGGAAGCCGTAGAAGTCGTAGACGAGCGGAGGGGCCGCCATCGCGGTGACGTGCACGCGGGCCTCCGTCTCCCAATGCGCGGACACCACCACCAGCGCCTTCACCGGACCCGCGCCCGCACCGAAGCGCTGGAGCGCCTGGGGGTACTCATCCGAGTCCAGCGCCGTCATCGGCGAGCCATGCGAAACGAACAGCGCCGGCGCCACCGGCTGGACGACCGAGCGCCCAGGCCCCATCACCCCCGCCACCCCGGCGGCCGCCACGCCCTGCAACACCTCGCGTCTGTCCACCCCGGAACCCATCGTGGCGCCTTCTACTGCAACCCCAGGACCAACGCATCAAACACGTCAACCCATTGAAAGCACTCGGACTCTGATTCCAGCCCTGCGAAACACCTCTCAGATTGATAGAGAGACGCATCAGTCTGAAACGATTCAGGGAGACACCGTGGTGGGTCTGGAAGGGCTGGACTTGAGGGAGTTGCTGGCGTTCGAGCCGAAGGGGGGCGTCATCCACTTCGCCGGGCAGCGGGCGTTGCTGATGGACCCGGTGGCGCTGGGACTCTTGCGCAAGGAGCTCATCGGGATGCTGGGGATGACGGCGGCGCGCGGCATCTTCACGCGGCTGGGCTACGCGCACGGCTGGCGCACGGCGGAGGCGATGAAGTCCGCGGTGCCGTGGACGGACGAAGCGGAGTGGCGCCGCGCGGGCGGCCGGCTGCACACGCTGATGGGCCAGGTGCGCGTGGAGCGCATCGAGCGGACGGACAAGGACGGCCCGGAGCCCTTCGCGGAGGCGCAGTGGAGCGACTCCTATGAAGCCGAGCAGCACCTCCTGCACCTGGGGCAGGCGGATCAGCCGGTGTGTTGGAGCCTCACCGGCTTCGCGTCCGGGTACATGAGCTACTGCAACGGCAAACCCATCTACTGCGCGGAGCTGAAGTGCGTGGGCAAGGGGGACGCCCTCTGCCACATCGTGGGCCGGCCCCAGGAGGAGTGGAGCACCGAGTGCACGGAGTTCCTGCGCTTCTATGAGACGCAGTGCATGGAGGGCGTGCTCGGACAGGTGACGGAGGCGCTGCGGCAGGCGGAGCGCAAGCTGCGCGCGAAGCGGCAGTCCCTGGCGCGGGTGTCCGGCGTAACGGAGGACCCGGCGGGCATGGTGGCCCGCGCGGAGGCCATGCAGCGCGTGCTCAACCTGGCCCGGCGCTCGGCCAAGGTGGACACCACGGTGCTCGTCACCGGCGAGAGCGGCGTGGGCAAGGAGCGCATCGCGCGGCTCATCCACGACGAGTCCGGCCGCGCCCACAAGGCCTTCATCGCCGTCAACTGCGCCGCCGTGACGGAGAGCCTGCTGGAGAGCGAGCTGTTCGGCCACGCGAAGGGCGCCTTCACCGGCGCCACGCACGACCGGGCCGGCCTCTTCGAGGCGGCGCACGGCGGCACCCTCTTCCTGGATGAGGTGGGGGAGGTCCCCGCCGCCATGCAGGCCAAGCTCCTGCGCGTCCTCCAGGAGCGCGAGGTGCGCCGCGTGGGCGAGAACACCAGCCGCAAGGTGGACGTGCGCGTGGTGGCCGCCACCAACCGCGAGCTGTCGGAGGAGGTCCGCCTGGGCCGCTTCCGCCAGGACCTCTTCTACCGGCTGCGCGTCATCGAGCTGCGCATCCCGCCCCTGCGCGAGCGACGGGAGGACATCCTCCCCCTGGCGCGGCTGCTGCTGGCGGAGGCCGGCGAGCGCCTGGGCCGCCGGGTGAACGGGCTCGCTCCCGACGCCGCGGATCAACTCCTGCGCTACCCGTGGCCGGGCAACGTGCGCGAGCTGGGCAACGCGATTGAGCGCGCGGTGGTGCTGTGCGAAGGCCCGCGCGTGGAGCGCGACGACCTGCCGGAGGAGGTCCGCGCGGCGCCGCCCAGCCTGGTGCCCACCGGCAACCCGCGCCGGCTGGAGGACATGGAGAAGGAGTACATCCTCGCGGTGCTCGCGCAGAACGGCGGCAACCGCTCCCGGACCGCGGAGCAGTTGGACATCGGGGTGGCCACGCTCTACCGGAAGCTCAAGCAGTACGGCCACCCGGAGGCCGCCCACTAGCCCCTCAGTTGAGGAACTGGTCGCGGTCCCGCGAGCGGTCGCGGTCCACCACGCGCAGGTGCTTGGAGCGGTCGCGCAGCTGGCGCTGCAGCCGCCAGTGCTGCAGGTGGAGCATCAGCCGCTTGGGGCTCGCGCCGTGCACGTACGCGAACACGAGCGGCAGGCTGATGAGCTCCGGGGCCAGCACCTGCCAGGCCGGCGCGGTGAGCAGCCGCAGCACGGTGAAGCCCGCGCCAATCGCCGCGAACCAGTTGCCCGTCAGCGGGATGCCCCAGAAGTTCGTCTGGCCCCGGCCAATCACCAGCCCGTACGCCACCCACAGCACCGTGGTCATCACCGTGCCGCCGGCGTAGTAGCTGGCCATCGGCATCACCAGCGACAGCAGCACCGTGATGAGGCCCGCGAGCGCCGTGATGCCCACCGACGCCATCAGCAGGCGCCTGGCGCCCCAGGTGGACTCCAGGAAGCCGCCAATGGACCAGATGATGATGGCGCCGAAGACGATGCCCAGCGGGTCCGTGGCGACGAACGCGTAGGTGAACAGCTCCCACACGCGCAGCCCCAGCACGTCCCGGGGGTTGAGCAAGAGCAGCGCGCCCTGGCCCCGCTGCGTCGCCAGGAAGAGCGCGGAGAACGCCACCAACCCCACCGCCAGCTTGGCGGCCATCGAATCCAGGCCAGGGAAGCCGCCGCCGAAGCCGCCGCCTCCTCCCCTGTTGAAGCCCCGCATGGGTCGCATAGAGGCCCAAAGGTGGTGGAAGCCCGTCCGGACCGCAACCCCAAATCCAGAAACGATGAAGGGCGCCCCACCCCGATGTCCTCAGGGAGAAGCGCCCTCGCATCCCACGCCTTCTTCAGACCGGCCGGAGGCCCTCAGGCCTTGTGACGGTAGAAGAGCGTGATGGTCAGACAGTGAAACTCCTTGTCCGAGGACTGCGTGACGATCTTGTCCACGATGTCCACGGAGGAGTTCTCCTTCAGCCACTTGGTGATGTTCTCGCCCATGTTCTCGCGATCGCGCGCGAGCGTGGTGGAGAACACCTTGACGCCCGTGAAGCTGATAACGCCCATTCCAACCCTCGTGTCACCAGAGATTACGAACGTTTACCCTGAGTCGCGGGCGCCATCAAGAAACGGGCCCGACAATCCGGCTCCGGAAGCATGCCCCACCTCGCTGGCGGGCCGCTCCGGGCGGGAGGCCCGGCTTGCGTCCACCCGCCAACAGTGTGGCGGGCGGACGAGGGGGGACGCGGGCCGTCAGCGGCCCGCGGCGGCGCGGCGTGCCTGACAGGTGACCTCGTCCTTGCAGGCGGGACCGATGCCTTCGGGGTGGGCCGTCAGGGGCGTCTTGTCGCTCTCCTCCACGCCGCACACCACGCAACGGCGCTTGCGGTTGCGGCGCTCGGCGCGGCGCTGCTCGGCGATGGCCTTGGCCCGCTCGCGGGCCGTCTTCGCGTCCACCTCGTTGCTCATCTCACGTCCCGTCCGGAAGTCGTCTGCCCCGTACCCCGTCGCCCCGCGGCGCTCCTAGAGCGCCTCGACCAGCACCGCGATGCCCTGGCCCCCGCCGATGCAGGCGGACCCGATACCATAGCGGGCGCCCCGGCGCTTGAGCTCGTACGCCAGCGTCATGGTGATGCGCGCCCCGGAGGCCCCCAGCGGGTGGCCCACGGCGATGGCGCCGCCGTTGACGTTGGTGGCGTCGCGTGGCAGGCCCAGCTCCTTCTCCACCGCCAGGTACTGGGGCGCGAAGGCCTCGTTGACCTCGAAGAGGTCCACGTCCGTGAGCTTCGCGTCCGCGCGCTGGAGCAGGTTGCGGATGGCCGGCGCCGGGCCAATGCCCATGATTCGCGGGTCGCACCCGGCCACGCCCCAGTTCACCAGCCGCGCCACCGGCTTCAGCCCGTGCTTCTCCACGAAGCTGCGGGTGGCCATCACCATGGAGCCCGCGCCGTCGCAGATGCCGCTGGCCGCGCCCGCGTGCACCACGCCGTCCTTCTTGAACACCTTGGGCAGCTTGCGCAGGCCCTCCACCGTGGTCTCCGGGCGGTTGTGCTCGTCCTTCGCCACCACCGTGTCGCCCTTCCTGCCCTTGAGCGTCACCGGCGCGATCTCATCCCCCAGCCGGCCCGCCTCCTGCGCGGCGGCGAAGCGCTTCTGGGTGAGCACCGCGTACTGGTCCACGTCGTCCTGGGTGAGGCCGTAGTCCACCGCCAGCTGCTCCGCCGTGAGCGCCATGGCCTGGCCGGTGTAGCTGTCCGTGAGGGCCGTCCAGAGCATGTCCTCCAGCCCGCCCTTGCCCAGGGGGATGCCCCAGCGCGCTCCCCGGATGACGTGCGGCGCCTGGCTCATGGACTCCGTGCCGCCCGCGAGCACGCACTCCGCTCCGCCCGTCAGCATCATCTCCGCGGCCGTGACGAAGGCCTGGAACCCGGAGCCGCACAGCCGGTTGACGCCCAGCGCGGGCACCGGCACCGGCACGCCCGTGCGCAGCCCCACGTGGCGCGGCAGATAGATGGCGTCGGAGCTCGTCTGGACGACGTTGCCGTACACCACGTGCTCGACCTGCTCCGGGGAGACGCCCGCCTGGGCCAGGGCCGCCTTCGCGGACTCCACGGCCAGGTCGGTGGCGCTCAGGTCCTTGAGGCTGCCACCGTAGGTACCGAACGGGGTGCGCTTGCCGGACAGGAAGTAGATTTCCTCGTTCTTGGACACGCTCTTCATGGTGCTCGTCTCCCTACTCTTCCAGGGCGCCGGGTGCACGCACGACGTGACGTGGAAAAGCACCCAGGGGGCCGTCAGCCCGCGCGCTGGCCCAGGAAGGCGCTGGCGACGATGGCAAGCGCGATGGCCGTCCACAACAGTCCCTGGAGGTTCTGGCGGCGGATTTCCTTGCGGCCCAGGCCCTGGTACCAGGCCCGGCCCGCCTGGACCCGCCCCTCCCAGCTGAAGGCCTCCGGGCCCGCCGGCTCCCAGCCGTCCAGCCGTCGCACATGCGCGCGCAACAGGCGCTCGGGTGAGGCGTCCTCCAGCGAGCCGGAGCGGTATCCCGGCAGGTCCAACGCGGGCCGCCGGTAGCTGGCGGTGACCACGAAGCCCCCGGAGGCCAGCGGGGTGAGCAGGTAGAGCCGGGGCCCCTCTCCGTTCCCCAGGTGGAGCGTGGCGAAGACGCGCTCCCCGGCGTGGGCCCAGTCGTAGGAGCGGGTGGCCTTCTGGAGGAGCGGCTTCTCCTCGTGGCTGCCCAGGGGGGTGAAGCCCAGCGCCTGGAGCTGGCCCGCCAGGGGGGCCAGCGCGTCCGGCAGGTTCATCTGGTCCGCGGGGGCCTCCGGCTCCACCCGGACCGTGTGGGGGAAGAGGAAGAGGAGCGCGCGCCAGAAGTTGAGGGCGAGCAGCACGCCAGCCAGCACGAGGCCCGCGACGGCGACGCCCAGCTGCCCGAGCACGTTCACGGACGGGGCTTTCTTCCATCCTGGCGCCGGCCGGCGGTGGCGGGCAGGTCCTGCCAGCGCGCCAGGGCCTCGGGGGTGAGCGGGTCGCGGCCCTCCAGGTGGCGCTCCAGGTGGCCCAGCGAATCCACGCCCCAGAACATCTCGCCGTCCACCAGCACGGAGGGCACGCCGAAGGCGCCCCCGGCCAGCGCCGCCTCGGTGTTGACGCGCACGCGGTCCTTCACCTCCGGCGTCGCCGCCGCCGCGAGCAGGGCCTTCGCGTCGAAGCCCGCGGCCTCGAGCACCGCGCCCACCTGCTCCGGCGTCTCGATGCCCCGGCCCTCGCCCCACGCGGCGGAGTACAGCGCGGTGGTGAGCCGCGTCCGCTCCGCCACGTCGTCCACGGCGGCCGTCACGCGCAGGGACAGCAGCGGGTTGAAGGGGTGCGAGGGCGGCAGCGAGAAGGGCGCGCCCTGCTCGTGCGCGATGCGGAACGTCTGCTTGAAGACGTAGACGCGCTTGGCGGGGATCTCCGCGGGCCCGATGGAGCCCACCGCGTTGAGCAGCCCCGCGAGCAGCACCGGCACGGGCTCCAGCGGGCGGCCGTGCCTCGCCGCGATGGCGGGCATCCTCAGCCAGGCGAGGTACGCGTACGGGGACAGGTAGTCCAGGCAGAAGCGCAGGGGGGAAGAGGAGGCCATGCGGCCATCCTAGCCATGACGGCGCCGTCAGGCGCTCTGCTTCACGTCCTCCTGCTGACGCGACAACGGACCGCGCAGGGACTGGGCCAGCATCTGGAGGTGCGTGGCCCGGGCGGTGGCGAAGGCGCGCTCGGCGATCTCCAGCTCCCGCACCACCTCTTCCGGGGTCGTGAGCCGCTCCGCGGTCTGCAGGTACACCAGCCCCATCTGGAGCACGTTGCCGGTGGACTCCGCCAGGAGGCGCGCGCGGCGCAGGTGCCCGTCCCCCTCCTCCTGGGACACCAGCGGCGCCAGCGCGCGGCGGGCGAGGATCTCATCCCACGGGTTCGCGAGCAGCGGGTCCAAGGCGCGCGCGAGCGCGGCCTCGGCGGCGGCGAGCGCGGCCGGCAGCCGGCCCTGGTCCCGCTCGAAGCGCGACTGGTACACGCGCAGCAGCGTCTCCATGCGCAGGCCGCCCTGGCGCGCGGCGTCCAGCGCCCGGGGCAGCGACTCGCGCGCGGCGCCCGCGTCCTCGAAGAGCACGTCGCGGCACGCCTGGTACACCAGCACGTGCGCGCGCAGCCAGCGGTCCCCGGGCAACAGCCGGGAGAGCGCCTCGCCGCGCGACACCACCGCCGCGACCAGCTCGTGCTCGCCGCGCTCCAGGTAGTACGGCGGCGTGAAGAGCGCCACGTTGCGCTCCATCAGCCGGGGGCTGCCCAGCCGCCGGATGAGCTCCGTCTTCTGCGAGAGCGCGGACGCGAACGCGGCGCCGTCGCCGGTGAAGACCGCGCGCGCCACCTGCGCGAAGAGGTGGTAGGCGCGCACGTCGGTGAAGCCGTGGGCCTCCGCCAGCTGGAGCCCGTCCTTCAGCACGTCCTCGTCCAGCGGCTCGCCGCGCAGGGCCAGGTTCGCGTTGAGCAGGTAGCCGCCCATGCCCAGCGCCCAGGCCAGCCGCCGGGGCGGCCGCCCCACCGCGTCGCGGAAGTCCCGCAGCCGCCGCACCTGATGGCGCTGCTCGGCCATCCCGCCCGCCCAGTGGCCGGTGTACGCGCTCAGCGTCGCGCGCGCGATGGACAGCCCGGACCGGTAGGGCGAGTCCTCCGGGTGCTCGGCGGCCACGCGCGCGAAGAGCGCCTCCAGTTCGTCCGTGCGCCCCAGGATGGCCAGCGCCATGCCCTGGAGGATCTGCAGCTCCGAGCGCTTCCAGAAGACATCCACCGGCGTCATGCGCGCGTTCGCCGACACCTCGCGGAACAGCGGGCACAAGAGCTCCTGGCGCTCCGCGGGCGTGGCCGTGCGCGCCGACTCCAGCCGAGACAGCGCCTCCTGGCGGCCCGCCGCCACGTCCACCGTGGCCGCCCAGTGCGCGAACAGCCGCTCCGCGTACGCCACCGACGTCGGCGGGTCGCTGGAGTAGCCCACCTCCACCAGCGACACCCACGTGCGCAGCAGCTGCTCCGAGCGCCCCGGATAGTCCGGCGCCGACTCCAGCAGCCCCGCGGCCTCCTTCAGCAGCAGCGTGGCCTCCAGCAGCGCCTGCGCCTCGATGGCCGCCTGTCCCGCCTCCAGCAGCGGCTGGATGGCCTCCGCGGGCGCGTCCGAGCGCGCGAAGTGCCAGCCCACCGCGCGCACCACCCCCGCGCGTCCGGAGGGCAGCGCCTGGAGCGCCCGCGCCACCTGGCCGTGGTGGCCCCGGCGCTCCGCCTCCGGCGTGCTGTCGTAGACGGCCTGGTGCACGGTGTCGTGCGTGAAGACGAAGCGGCCCTCCACGTCCTGGAGGAACTGCCGCTCCACGATGCCGTCCAGGACGGCGAACAGCTCCGCCTCCGGCAGCCCCGACAGCGCGCGCACCAGCGGCAGGTCCAGCATCCGGCCCGCGGGCGCCAGCTTGCGCAGCAGCGACACCTGCTCCGGCGGCGCGCTGGCGAGCCGCACCAGCACCGTCTCCTGGATGCTGTACGGCAGCGCGCGCGTCCCCAGCCCCTCCTCCGCCTGCCAGCGCCCGCCCACGCGCTTGAGCGCGCCCGCCTCCACCAGCATGCGCAGGCACTCGGTGGCGAAGAAGGCGTTGCCGCCCGTGGTCGCGTGCAGCCGCTGCACGAAGCCCTCCGGCATGCCCAGCCCCGGCAGCACCAGCTCCACCAGCGTGGCCACGTGCTCGGCGGACAGCGGCTCCAGGTCCACGCGGGACGTGAGCTTCTCATCCACCGTCTGGAACGCCAGGCTCAGCCGGGACAGCTCGTGGGAGCGGAACGTGCCCACCACCATGCCGCGCGTGCCGTGCAGCGCGCGGATGAGGACGTTGAGCGCCTCCAGCGTCGCGCTGTCCGCCCACTGCAGGTCCTCGAAGCACAGCACGAAGGACTGCCGCTCGCCGAGCGTGCGCGTCCACTCCGACAGGGCCTCGAAGAAGCCGGCCTTCTCCTCCGAACCGTCGCGCAGCAGCTGTTCGTGCAGGTCGCCCTCGTACCCGTCCGACGACAGCAGGCGCGCGAGCCGGGGCCCCACCCGGTCCATCACCTCGCCGGGCGTGTGCGGCACCAGGCAGCGCAGCGCCTGCGCCACGGGGGCGAGCGGCGCCAGGCCCTCCGCGCGGCACTGCCCCCGGCCGAAGGGCAGCTCCGCCAGCTTCGCCTGCAGCTCGAACTCCTGGAGCAGCCGCGTCTTGCCCACGCCCGCGGGCCCGCCCACCAGCACCGCGCGCGACTGGCCCCAGTCCGCCTCCGCCAGGCCGTTCATCAGCCCTTCCAGCTCCGCCTCCCGCCCCACCACCTCCGGCACGTGCAGGTAGCTGGCGCGCGCGGACAGCGGCTCCTCGGGGACGGGCTCGCCGCTGGCGTGGCAGAGCGCCTCCAGCAGCTCGCCCGCGTCCTGGAAGCGCTCGCGCGGATCCTTCGCCATCAGCAGGAGGATGATCTCCTCCAGCTGCGGGTCCACCGGGCAGAGCGTGGAGGGGCGCGGCGGCGGGCGCGTGAGGTGGTCCGCGAGCAGCACCGCGGGGCTGGCGCGCTTGAAGGGCAGCTTGCGGGTGGCCAGGTACCAGGCCATCACGCCCAGCGAGTACAGGTCCGCGCGGCCGTCGATGCTCGCGCCCCGCTGCCACTCCGGCGCCAGGTACTCCAGCGTGCCCTTCAGCTTGCCGGGGCTGGGGGTGCCCAGCTGGTGCATCACGCCGAAGTCCATCAGCTTCACCGCGCCGGACTCGGTGATGCGCACGTTGCTGGCCTTGATGTCGCAGTGGACGTACAGGCGCGAATGGATGAACGCCAGCACCTGCGCCATCTGGATCAGCACCCGGTACAGCGTGCGCGTGTCCAGCGGCGCCTCGCGCACCAGCGTGCTCAGGTCCTGCCCGCCCACCACCTCCATGGTGATGAAGCGGTTGCCCGCCTCCGTCATGCCCCAGTCGAACACCTTGAGCGTGGACGGGTGCTGGAGCTTCTTCATGGCGAAGAACTCGTGCCGGAACAGCAGCACCAGCTCCTCCACCTTCGCCGCGGACAGCTCCGCCGGGACGTGCATCTCCTTGAGCGCCACGCGGCGGCGCTCCTGCAGGTCGTCCGCCAGCCAGATGCGGCCCATGCCGCCTTCGCCCAGCAGCGACTCCACCCGGTAGCGCCCGGTGACGATGACGCCCGGGACCAGCGAGCGCCGCTCCCCCACGCCCGAACCCGGCAGCGTGATGGGCGTACGCATCCGGTCCCCCCACGTGCTCGGAGGCCGGGTGCGCTCGTCCAGGACCGTTGTCTTCTCGTCGTCGCTCACGCGCAAAGGGCTGGCCGTTTCCGGCCAGAATCCAGACGTCGGAGGAATAGCACGTTTCAGTGACACCGCCTCCGGGACATCCGAGCAGGTGCACGCTCTGCCATTAGTCCCCGGTTCACCGTCTCGCTGGAAGAAAACACATGGGCGTGCCCGGGCGCTTGCCGAGCAGCCGCTTCTGTTCCGGGGAGGACGCCACCCTGGGACGGATGCACGGCCTGCGCCCTGCCGCACCGCAGCAGACGTCACAAGCGCGTTGAGCGCGCGCTGGCGCCCACGCGGCCGCGGCGGGACGCGAGCGCCGCCCGGGTGGATCCGCGCCCGCATGGCGATCCCGCGCGCCCTCCCTCCTCGCACCTGGACGACCGGACGGCCCGGCCTCCCCAGGGACCGCCGTTGCCCGCCCGCTCCGCCACGGTCCACCTTCGCCTTGGGGGTGGCACCATGGCCTCGGACAAGGGCAGCAGGAACTTCCAACCTCGCGACCGGGGGCAGTTGGAGGACGCGCAGGACCGCGCCGCCGCGGAGCAGGCCCGCGAACGCTCCGCGGCCGCGGCCCGTGACCCGGACGTCAACCCCGGCCCCCTAGAGGAGACGCCGTGGGAGGCGGACGTCGAGCGCGGCGAGGAATGGGAGGCGGCCGAGGTCCCCGAGCGCGAGGCGCGGGGCGACGAGGAGCCGGACTCCGAGGTTTCCCGGCGGGGGCTCCGGAATCCGCCGCCGGAGTCGTAGGGGGCTGACGGGCGAACCCGTGAGGTGGAGGCTTTCGCGAATTCTCGCGGGTGAAGGGGGACCTCTTGCCCGGTGCGCACGGCGGGGGGATGCTGTGCGGCGCAGGTCCCCCTCGCAGTCCGCGGTCCCCTCCCCGGGAGTCGATGCGCCGTGAAGCCCAAGGTCCTCATCGTGGAGAACTCCTGGACCATGCGCGAGACGCTGCGCCTGCTGCTGTCCGGCGAGTTCGATTGCACGGTGGCGGCGGACGGGGAAGCGGGGCTGGCGCACGCGCTCGCGCAGCCGCCGGACGTGCTGCTGTCGGACGTGAACATGGAGGGCATCGACGGGTATGAGCTGTGCCGCCGCGTGCGCTCGGAGCCGGCGCTGGCGCATCTGCCCGTGGTGTTCGTCAGCGGCTACGCGCCGCGCTCGGACCTGGAGCCCGGACAGCCGCAGCCGGACGCGTACCTGGTCAATCCCGTGAAGCCGCCGTACCTCATCGCGCAGCTTCATGCCGTGCTGCAGCGCGCGCGGGGCGCCACGGCCAAGGCCGCGGGCGAGGGCTGAGCCGGACGCACGCTGGACATACGGCCGGTGGAGGACACGCACCGGTGCTGTGTCGCGGCGCGGACGCCCCTGGCTTCTGACGCTGACCTGGGAACGTGGGAGGGCTATACCTTGCCCAACCTTCCTTTTCCTCCCTGAGGTCCCCGCGTGCTCAACGCCTTCCCCCGCGTCCCGGCTCCCAAGAACGAGCCCGTCCTCTCCTACGCCCCCGGCACCCCGGAGCGCGCGGAGCTCCAGTCCACGCTCAAGCGCATGAGCGGGGAGCACATCGAGATTCCGGTCGTCATCGGCGGCAAGCACGTGAAGTCCGGCAAGACGGACACCGTGCGCATGCCGCACCGGCACCAGCACGTGCTGGCCACCCTGCACGAGGCCGAGGCGGGCCACGTGGAGCAGGCCATCCAGAGCGCCCTGGGCGCGAAGGAGGAGTGGGCGCGGATGCCCTTCCACGCGCGAGCGGCCATCTTCCTGCGCGCCGCGGAGCTGCTCACCACGCGCTACCGCCCGCTGCTCAACGCGTCCTCCATGCTGGGCCAGTCGAAGACGGCGCACCAGGCGGAGATCGACGCGGCGTGCGAGCTCATCGACTTCCTGCGCTACAACGTCCACTTCGCGCAGCAGGTCCTGTCCATCCAGCCGGAGAACTCCCCGCAGGTATGGAACATGACGGACTACCGGCCGCTGGACGGGTTCGTGTTCGCCGTCGCGCCGTTCAACTTCACCTCCATCGCCATCAACCTCTGCGTGTCGCCCGCGCTGATGGGCAACGTGGTGCTGTGGAAGCCGTCCTCCACGCAGGCCTTGAGCGCGTGGTACGGCCTGGAGCTGCTGCGCGAGGCGGGCCTGCCCGACGGCGTCATCAACATGCTGCCCGGCGACGGACCCACGGTGGGCAACCCGGTGCTGGCGAGCCCCCACCTGGGCGGCATCCACTTCACCGGCTCCACGCCCACGTTCAATCACCTGTGGAAGACGGTGGGAGAGAACATCGGCCGCTACAAGCAGTACCCGCGGCTGGTGGGTGAGACGGGCGGCAAGGACTTCATCTTCGCGCACCCGTCCGCGGCGGACGACCTGGAGGCGCTCGCGGTGGCCATCGTGCGTGGCGGCTACGAGTACCAGGGCCAGAAGTGCTCCGCGGCCAGCCGCGTGTACGTGCCGGAGTCCCTGTGGCCGAAGCTGAAGCCCCGCCTCCAGGCGCTCATCGGCGACATCAAGATGGGCGACGTGGCGGACTTCCGGAACTTCATGGGCGCCGTCATCGACGAGCGCTCGTTCAAGAAGGTGTCCTCGTACATCGAGCTGGCGAAGTCCGGGGGTGACGCCACCATCCTCGCGGGCGGAGGCACCGACTGCGGCGAGGGCTGGTTCGTGCAGCCCACGCTGGTGCAGTGCACGAACCCGCGCCACCGCATCATGACGGAGGAGATCTTCGCGCCGCTCGTGGGCGTGTACGTCTACCCGGACGCGAAGCTCGAGGAGACGATGAAGGAGTGCGACCAGTCCGCCAGCTACGCGCTCACGGGCGCCATCTTCGCGCGCGACCGCAAGGCCATCGAGCAGATGATGAGCGGCCTGCGCAGCGCGGCGGGCAACTTCTACATCAACGACAAGCCCACGGGCGCGGTGGTGGGCCAGCAGCCCTTCGGCGGCAGCCGGGCGTCCGGCACCAACGACAAGTCCGGCTCCATCGTCAACCTGTTCCGCTGGTCCAGCCCCCGCACCATCAAGGAGAACTTCGCGCCGCCGGTGGCGGTGCCCTACCCCTTCATGGACAGCGACCCGAAGGACGGGGCCCGCTAGTCCCATGAGCGGACCGTTCCCGGGCATCGCGGGGCTGGAGACCCACGCGCTGGAGGACGGCGGCTGCCGCGTGGAGATCATCCCCACGCGCGGCGCGCTCGTCACCCGCATGGTGGTGGACGGCGAGGACGTGCTCTACCTGGATGAGAGCACCGTCGGCGACCTCACGAAGAACGTGCGCGGGGGCATCCCCGTGCTCTTCCCCATCGCCGGCCCCCTGCCCGGGGACACGTACCCGGCGGATCGCAAGGCGTACACGCTGCCGCAGCACGGCTTCGCGCGGAAGCTGCCGTGGCAGGTGCGCCAGTCGGAGGGCTCGCTGCTGGTGCTGGGGCTGTCCTCCTCGGAGGAGACGCTGCGCCAGTACCCGTGGGCCTTCGACGCGCAGCTGGCGTTCTCGCTCACGGGCCGCCGGCTCACGCTGGACTTCGACCTGGAGAACCGGGACACGCGGCCCCTGCCGCTGCACCTGGGCTACCACCCGTACTTCCGCGTGCCCCAAGGCAACAAGGCCCAGGCGCGCGTGGAGACGGACGCCACGCACGCATGGGACAACCGCGCGAAGCACGAGGTGCCCTTCACCGGCCTGGACCTCACCCAGCCGGAGGTGGACATGCACCTGCGCGACCACTCGGCGCCGGGCACGGTGCTGGAGCGCGGGCCGGGCCTGCCGCCCGTGAAGCTGACGTGGAGCCAGGAGTTCCGCCTGCTCGTCGTGTGGACGCTGCGGGGCAAGGACTTCGTCTGCGTGGAGCCGTGGACCGCCGCCGCCGGGGCGCTGGCCACCGGCGAGGGCCTGCTGCACGTGGCCCCCGGCGAGCGCGTGTCGCTCGCGTTCGACATCGAAGCGTGAGCGTCCAGCCCTTCGTCCCGCGCGCGCTCAGGCGTGTGGGATGAGGGGCATCGTCAGCGGGCCGCGCACGGTGAGGGAGGTGTTCCACTTCACCGGGCCCGTGGGCGTGAAGCGCGTGAAGCGCGACAGGAGCACCTCCAGCCCCACGCGCGCCTCCAGCCGGGCCAGCGGCGCCCCCAGGCAGAAGTGGATGCCGTGGCCGAAGGGCATGTTGTTCACGCCTTCGCGGTCCATGTCGAAGGTGTCCGGGTCCTTGAAGCGCTCGCCGTCGCGGCACGCGGAGCCAATCATCAGCGCCACGCGCGCGCCCTCCGGAATCACCACGCCCGCCACCTCCGTCGCCTTCGTGGTGACGCGCACCAGCCCGTGCACGGAGGGCTCGTAGCGAAGCACCTCCTCCACGAAGCGCGGCACTTGCTCCGGGTGCTCGCGCAGCCGGGCCATCAGGTGCGGCTGCTCCATCAACAGGCGCACGCAGTGGCTGACGAGCTGCACGGTGGTCTCCAACCCCGCCACCACCAAGAGGAACAGGAAGCTCATCACCTCCGCGTCGGACAGCGCCTCGCCGTCAACGCGCGTCTTCACCAGGTCCGACACCATGTCGTCCTGAGGCTGGCGTCGGCGCTCGGAGACGACCTCCGAGAGGTAGTCCTCCATCTCACGCACCGTGGCGCGAATGGAGTCGTGCCGGTGGGTGTCCTTCTCCGTCGTGCCGGACACGCTGGACAGGTCCACCGACCAGCGCTTGTAGCGGGCGGTCAACTGAGGATCCAACGCGAACAGTTCGCCAATCACGCTCGCGGGCAGCGGCATGGCGAAGGCGTCCACGAAGTCCACCTCGCGCTCCGGGGACAGGCGCTCCACCAGGGCCTGCGCGAAGCTCCGGATGCGCGGCTCCAGCCGGTTCACCGCCGCGGGCGTCCACGCGCGGCTCACCAGCGTGCGCAGCCGCATGTGGTGCGGCGGATCCAGGACGATCATCGACTCGGAGAACGGGTTGTGGCCCAGCCACGGCGGCGCCGTGGTGGTGCGCACCCCCGCCGAGGAGAACACCTGCGGGTTCTTGAACGCCGCGGCCACGTCCTCGAAGCGCGTGAGCGCCCACAGCCCCCCGGGCTCCACCTGGCACACCGGCGCGGTGCGCCGCAGCTCCGCGTAGACGGGATAGGGGTTGGCCCGGACCTCCGGCGCCATCAGGTTCACGCGTCCGCCCATGGAATAATTTCCTTTCCAGACTGGAAAACTATACCCGTTATACTGGCTGCTCAACAGAGGCTTCGCCTCCTCAATCCATCGAGTCACATGTCCCGTTTCGTCCTCGCCGCCGTCCTCGCCCTGGGTCTCTCCGCCTGCTCCGACGACCCTGATGAATCCACGCCTGACTCGGGCATCCGCGCCGACGCAGGCAGTGACGCGGGCGTGGACGCTGGCCCGGACGTGGACGCTGGCACCGACGCGGGCGTGGACGCTGGCATCGACGCGGGTGTCGACGCCGGCACCGACGCGGGCGTGGACGCTGGCACCGACGCGGGTGTCGACGCCGGCACCGACGCGGGCACGGGCAGCTCGCATGGCTCCGGCAAGCTTCCTTGCAGCCGGACGGCCACGGTGAGCACGGACGCGGGAACGCTGACGTACTGCGTGGCCCAGGTGGGCGCGACGGAGGTGAAGCTCATCGAGCCGAAGGCGGGCATCGCGCCCGGACCGATGCGGCTGGCCATCTACCTGCACGGGGATGGGGCCGCAACGTACACCGGCAGCAACCCCCGCTCGCTGTTCACGCACGGTGGTTGGACCTACGGGCACAACACGCTCTACGTGACGGCGCTCGCGCCCAACAAGTGCGCGTGGTGGACGGTGCCGGAGCGCACGGACTGCACCACGGAGGCGCCGGTGGAGGCGCGCGACCTGGAGGGGAAGAACGCTGCGGAGCTGGTGGGGCTCATCGAAGCGCTGCGCCGGGGCTGGGACATCCAGGACGGCCCCATCCTGTTCGGCGGTTCGTCGGGCGGCTCCATCGAGCTGACCGCCAGCTTCCTGCCGCGCTACGGCGACCGCTACCCGGGCGTCTACGCGCTGAGCTGCGGCGGTGAGAAGCCGTGGACGGGCAGCATGGACTGGGACGCGGCGAACGCGTCGCTGCGCGGCGGCACGAAGTTCTACTTCACCTACGGCGACCAGGACTTCCTGCTCCAGGACATCCAGGCGGCCGAGGCGTACTTCGGTGGGCTCCAGTTCCCGGTGGACGACAAGGTCATCCCGGGCGCCGCGCACTGCGCGTTCGACCAGGTGGGCCGCGTCTCCGAGGTCTGGAACGCAGCCACCGCGCAGTAGCCTTCAGGCTCGGGAAGGCACCGGGGCGGCCGACAGCCGCACGTGGATGATCCCCGGTGTCTTGTGCCTCAGCCAGGGCACGAAGTTGATGGCGTTGTAGACGACGCGTTCGAACCCGCGCGGGAACATGAAGGGAACACGGGTCACGTGTTCCACGCGCGGGTGCCAGCGCTTCAACGTCGCCTCGACCTCATTCGCGTTGATGCCCCACGGCATGGGCGGCACCCGATAGGTCGGCGTCCGATTCAGCCCCGTGAGCGTCTTGCGGGAGAACCACCGGGGGATGGTGTCGAAGAGCAGCTCCGCGCCCGGGAAGCGCTCCGCGATGTCCACGAGCAGCCGCCGGACCTCCTCTTCCTCGAAGTACATGAACAGCCCCTGCGCGACGATGAACACGCCAGGGGACGCGTCCACCGCGTCCATCCACGAGCGGTCCAGCGCGCTCGCGGGGAAGTGGCGGAACCGCTCCGAGGGAGGGAGGAAGCGCTCGCGGATGGCCACCGCCTCCGGCAGGTCCACGCTCAGCCAGCGCAGCCGTCCGTTGTCCAACCGCCGGGCCTGCGTCTCCAGCCCTTCTCCCAGCGACACGACGAAGCCCTCCGGGTGCGCGGCCAGCCAGCGGCGCAGGATGCGATCCGTCTCCACCGCGCGCACCGCATGTGACGCCTCCGCCCGGCCGAACGAGCGCACGAAGTCGTACTGGATGGCGTCGTAGATGCGCACCCCTTCCGCGTCCTGGAGGATACCGTCCGGCCGCTTCGCCTCCCCCGCGCGGTTGTGCAGCGTCCAGAGCATCGTCTCGGGGATGCCCGTGAGGTTCGGGACGTAGCGCTCGGTCATGTCAGGCCCTCTCCTGGAATGAGCTGTCGATAATCAATGAGTCCACGCGATTCAGGCGCAAGAAGCGGAGCGCGGCGGGGTTGCCGGGCAAACTACGGTGGCTCGCGACTTCTTCCTCTCAGGAACTCCCCGATGCGCCTCTACGACTTTCTTCCCTCCGCGAACGGCTACAAGATCCGCACCCTGCTGGGGCAGCTGGGGCTGGCGTACGAACTGGTACCGGTGGACATCTTCGCGGGCGAGAGCCACACGCCGGACTTCGAAGCGAACAAGAACCCGGACGGCCGCATCCCCGTGTTGGAACCAGAGCCGGGGCGGTTCATCGCGGAGTCGAACGCCATCCTGCTGTTCCTGGCGGAGGGCACTCACCTGCTTCCCGAGGACCGCTTCGCGCGGGCGCAGGTGCACCAGTGGATGTTCTTCGAGCAGAACGCGGTGGAGCCCAACCTGGGCACCGCGCGCTACTGGCGGCTCACGGGCCGCGACCGGCGGAACCCGGAGGCGTTCCGGCTGCGGCAGGAGGCAGGAGTGCGCGCGCTGTCCGCGCTGGAGAGACACCTGGGCACGCGCGCGTTCCTGGTGGATGAGCGCTACACCGTCGCGGACCTCTGCCTGTACGCGTACACGCATCTCACGCCGGACGCGGGCGTGGACCTCGCGGCGTATCCAGCGGTCGTCGCGTGGCTGGAGCGCGTGAAGGCGCAGCCGGGCTTGCACGAGCCGGTGCCGCCCTACCCCGCGAACGCTCACGTGAGCTGAAGGCGGAACGTCACGCCCCGCGCTCACGTGCAGCCCAAGCTCGCGGGCGCGACAGCCGGTGCGTCACGCCCCGCGCCCACGAGCAGCCCAAGCTCGCGGGCGCGACAGCCGGTACGTCACGCCCCGCGCCCACGTGCGGCCCAAGCTCGCGAGTCCTCGCGTGAGCCGAAGGCGGAACGCCACGCCCGGCTGACGCGAGACACCTGGGGCGCGAACGCGCGCGCCCCAGGCTGCTCTCACTCCGCCCGCGCGCTCACGGCTTCACGGACCTCCGCGTCCGTGAGGTGGACCGCGGGCGCCTCCGCGGGCGCCTCCGCCAGCTTGCGCGCCAGCAGCTCCGTCACGGGCGCGAGCACGCTGAAGTGCGTGGCCCCAGGCACGGGGAGGAAGGACAGCGGCGCGCTCTTCGCCGCCACGCGCAGCGGTTCGAACGCATCCATGTTGCCATGGTCCGCGCCCTCGATGACCTGCGTGGGCACGCGCAGGTGCTCCACGTAGCTCACCGGGTTGCGCAGCCACAGCTCCGTTCCCCGGGCCCGCGCCAGCAGCGGGAAATACGGGGCGTATTCGGAGACATCCCCCACGGGACCGAACACGTAGGCGCCCTTCAGCCGGGGCGACAGCACCGCCGCCATCAACGCCACCGTGCCCCCCGTGCTGTGACCCGCCACGTAGACGCGCGCGGGGTCCACGTCCGGACGCTGGGCCACGAAGTCGATCGCGGCGACCACGTCATCCACCTCACCCAGGAAGTACTCGCGCGCGCCTGGGTTGTCGTCCGACCCGCGCAGCGAGGGCAGCATCAACACCAGCCCTGCTTCACGAAACGCTCGCGCGCTCTGATCATTCTGGCGGGGCGCGGGCGCCCACGCGAAGGCGTCGAGCCCCCAATCCATTCCACCGTGGATCCACACCACCGCCGGCCGCCGGCCGCCTCCGCGCACCGGCGTGATGTACGCCGCGTTCGCGCCCAGCGGCGCCGGATAGCGCACGAGCTCGAGGAGCGCCTTCGGCGGTGTGGGCGCGGGCATGCGCCCCGGGGGATCCACCTTCAACTGCGTCTGAAAGGTCTTTCGAAGATTCACGGGCGTCGACGGAGCGGGCTTGGAGCACGCGCCGAGGAGGAGTGAGGCCGGCAGGAGGAGGAGGGCCGCGCGGAGGGAGGGCTTCATCTTGAGAAGGCGGACAGACGCGATGTCACAGGTCCGCGACACGCGCGGGGTGTTCCGGGGGGTGGCTTGACAGCTCACTCCATCGCCGCTACTTCTTCTCGCAGAATGTTCGTCACCTCCGCCATGTGCATGTGTTCGATGCCTGTTCCGGGTGGGCCCAAGCCCGCCGCGGCCGGCTGACGCACAGCCTGCCCCTGGCGAGCCAACTGGAGCCCACCCACCCGCGAGGGTCGGTGGGCTTCGTCGTTCCGGGCCTCCGCTCTCGCACCCCTGCCGAGGAGCGTCGCAGCGCCCACCGTGACCTGAAGTCCTCCCCGCCGCCCGCAGTGCCCTGACGTCCCACCCCCCGTCCGCCCTCACTTCACGCGCGCTCCGCAGGAGCGACGCGAACAGGAGTCCCTTGCCATGAGCACGCCCAACGACCGTCCGCTGCACTTCGACACGCTCGCGCTGCACGCCGGCTATTCGCCCGACCCCACCACCGGGTCCCGCGCGGTGCCCATCTACCAGACGACCAGCTACCGCTTCCGCGACGCGGACCACGCCGCCGCGCTCTTCGGCCTCAAGGAGTTCGGCAACATCTACACCCGCATCATGAACCCCACGACGGACGTCTTCGAGAAGCGCATCGCCGCGCTCGAGGGCGGCGTGGGCGCGCTCGCCGTCGCGTCCGGACAGGCCGCGCAGACGCTGGGCATCCTCAACATCCTCAAGTCCGGGGACGAGATCGTCTCCGGCGCCAGCCTCTACGGCGGCACCTACAACCTCTTCAAGGTGACGCTCCCCCGCCTGGGCATCACCACGCGCTTCGTGGACGCGGGCAACCCGGAGGCGTTCCGCGCCGCCATCGGCCCGAAGACCAAGGCGCTCTACCTGGAGTCGCTGGGCAACCCGCGCCTGGACGTGCCGGACTTCGACGCCATTGGCGCCGTGGCGCGCGACGCGGGCGTGCCCCTCTTCGTGGACAACACCGCGCTGTCCCCCGCCCTCTTCAATCCGCTGCGGCACGGCGCGAACATCGTGCTGCACAGCGCGACGAAGTACATCGGCGGCCACGGCACCTCCATTGGCGGCGTCATCGTGGACGGCGGGACCTTCCCCTGGGAGAACGGCAAGTTCCCCGAGCTGACGGAGCCCAACCCCGGCTACCACGGCCTGCGCCTGCGGGAGGCCTTCGGCCCCGCGGCCTTCATCCTCAAGGCCCGGCTGGAGGGCCTGCGCGACCTGGGCCCGGCGCTCAGCCCCTTCAACGCGCACGCGTTCATCCTGGGCCTGGAGACGCTGCGGCTGCGGCTGGAGCGGCACTCGCAGAACGCGCTCGCGGTGGCGAAGTGGCTCCAGCACCACAAGAAGGTGGAGTGGGTGCGCTACCCGGGCCTGGAGAGCGACCCCGCCTTCATCAACGCGAAGAAGTATTTGAAGGGCGGCTTCGGCGGGCTCGTCACCTTCGGCGTGAAGGGCGGCCTGTCCGCGGGGCGCAAGGTGATTGACGGCGTGAAGCTGTGGAGCCTGCTCGCGAACATCGGCGACACGCGCTCGCTCATCATCCACCCCGCGTCCACCACGCACGAACAGCTCACCCCGGAGGAGCGCGCCAGCACGGGCGTCACCGACGACCTGGTGCGCCTGTCCGTGGGCCTGGAGCACCTGGACGACATCCTGGCCGACCTGGACCAGGCCCTGAACGCGGCCTGATGCCATGCGACCCGTGAGGCCCACCGTGGACATTCCCCCGCGCGCGGAGACCCCGCGCGTCTTCGACCTGTCACTGCCGGACCTGCCGCTGGAGGCCGGCGCCCGCGTGGCGCCCCACCTGGTGCGCGGCTGGTGGTGGGGGCCCCCGGAGGACCTCGCGTGGTTGCAGTCCCGCGCCCTCGTGCACTCCGAGGAGGCCACGCGCGAAGGCCGGCTGCGCGTGGTGCGCCGGACCGCCTCCGAGCTGCGCGACGCGGCCACCCACGCGCGCCGCGCCGGTCCCCGCCGCGCACCGGACGCGGCGGCGCCCACGGTGCTGCTCGTGCACGCGCTCACCGGGGACATGAACGCCGGAGGGGAAGGCGGCTGGTGGGCGCCCGTCATCGGGCCGGGCCGGCCGTTGGACCCTTCGCGCGTGCGGCTGCTGTGCTTCAACAACCTGGGCTCCTGCTACGGCACCGCGGGCCCCGCGGACGAAGGCTTCCCGCTGCGCACCGATGACACGCGCTTCGGCCCGGCGCCGGTGCTGGCCAAGGGCGACCTGCGCCTGGATGAGCGGAGCCTGCCCGCCACGGTGACGCCGTGGGACCAGGCCCGCTCCATCCTCGCCGCGCTGGATGCGCTGGGCGTGGAGGAGGTGGCGCTCGTCACCGGCGGGTCGCTGGGCGGCATGGTGGTGCTGTGCCTGGCGGCGCTGGCGCCGGAGCGCTTCCAGCGCATGGTGCCCATCGCGACGGCGGAGGCCGCGTCCGCGTGGGTGGTGGGCTGGAACCACGTGGCCCGGCAGGCCATCCTGCTCGACCCCGAGTATCCCGAGTCCCCCCGGCGCGGACTGGAGCTGGCCCGCCAGCTGGCGACGCTCACCTACCGCGCGGAGGCGGGCCTGGACGCACTGCAACCCCGGCCCCAGGCGTGGTCCTCGCGCGCGCTGTACCCGGTGGAGAGCTACCTGGAGCACCAGGGCGCGAAGCTGGAGGCGCGCTTCGATGCCCGCGCCTATCTGACGCTGCTGGGCGCCATGGACCACCACGACCTCACGCGCGTCCCGACGCCCCGGGGCGGCCCCGGCGTGGACCGCATCCGGGCGAGCACGCTGAGCATCGGCATCGACCGGGACGCGCTCTTCCCTCCTGAACACATGAAGGCCCTGTCCCGGCGCCTGCGCGCGCAGGGGCTCCACGCCGAATACGCGGCCCTGTGCAGCGTGCATGGCCACGACGGCTTCCTCATCGAATGGGACGCGCTCGCGCCCCTGCTGCTGCGCGCCCTCGCCCTGCCTCCGGGCGTGGGCCGCGACGCCCGCATCTCCTCTCCTGCCGGCGTCCGCGCCCGGAAGACGTCATGACCGCACCTGTCAGCATCACCCGCTACGCGCCCCTCCTCCTCGACACCGCCCAAGGCCTCGCGTCCGTGGCCACGCACCTGTCCCGCCGCGACGCGGGCACCACGCGCGCCGCCATCGTGTCCTCGCCACCGTGGCTCTCCGTGGGGTTGGAGGCCGCGCTGTCCATCGCGTTGAAGGGCAACTCCACGCTGGCGCGGCAGGAGCTGGATGGGCTGCTCGCGCGGGGCCTGTTGATGTTGGAGGACGCCGAGCGGCGGCTGGGCGCGCCCCCGGGCTCCACGTCCGTGGAGGCGGACGGCACGCGGACGCTGGCGGCGCTGCTGGAGCCCGCGCGGCGCGCGCTGGATGGCGCCAGCCTGGTGCGCGAGCGGAGGCCCGCGCTGGAGGACGTGGTGCGCGGCGCGGGCGAGCGGCTGACGTCGGCGCTGCTCGCGCGGCTGCTGGGATCGCGCGGCGTGCCGTCGCTGGAGGTGGACGCCGCGGACTGGACGGTGACGGAGGGTGAGCCCGGGCACGCCCGCGTGAACCGCGAGCACACCCGCGCCCGCGTCGCGACGCTGCGGCCTGCTTGGGAGGGAAGGCTGACGCTGCACGCGGGGGGACGGGGCGTGTCGCTCGATGGGCGCTCCACGACGCTGGGAGCGGACGGCGCGGACGAGACGGCGGCGGTGCTGTCCGTGCTGCTGGGCACGCCGCTCACGCTGTGGACGGACGTGCCCGGCGTGATGACGGCGGATCCGCTCCATGTGGCGGATGCGCGGCCGGTGCCCCACCTGAGCTACACGGAGGCGCTGGAGCTGGTGTACCTGGGCCTGCCCACGCTGCACCCGCGCGCGCTGTCCACGCTGCGCGACGCGGACATCCCGCTTCGCGTGCGGCACCTGCAACAGCCCGACGAACCCGGGACGCTCATCGACCTGCACGGCGTGGGCGATGGCGGCGTGCCGACGTGCGTGGTGTCGCTGGAGGACCTGGCGCTGCTGGGCCTGGAGGGTGGCACCGAGGAGGCGGCCCGGCCGGTGGGACCGCGAGCACTGCAGGCGCTGGAGGCGGCGGGCATCGACGCGTGGATGGCGGCGCAGTCGCCGCCGGGGCGCTCGGTGGCGGTGGTGTTGCGCCGGGTGCACGCGGCCCGCGCGGAGGAGGTGCTTCGGCGGGAGCTGGCGCCGGAGCTGGAGCGAGGCGCGTTGCAGCCGCCCCAGCTGCGCGCGCCGGTGACGCAGGTGGCCCTGGTGGCGGAGGCGATGGGCCAGGGGGCCAACGTGGCCGGGCGGTTGTTCCAGCCGCTGGGGGCGCTGGGGATCAATGTGCGCGCCATCGCGCAGACGGCGAGCGCGCGGTCCATCTCGTTCATCGTGGACGGGGCGGAGACAGCGCTGACGGTGCGCACGGTGCATGCGGCCTTCCACTTCGCCCACGAAGAGGTGAGCGTGCTGGTGCTGGGCCACGGGGTGGTGGGCAGTCAGCTGCTGGAGCAGCTGCGCACGTTGCAGCAGACGCTCGCGCAGGACCATGGCATCCAGATCAACCTGGTGGGGCTCGCGGACAGCCGGCGGGTGCTCTTCTCGCCAGAGGGGATTCCGCTGAATCAGTGGCGCGAGCGCATCGAGTCCGTGCCGGAGGGCGCGTCCCCGTCCGTGGTGGAGGCCCTGCTGGAGCCGCTGCGCCGGCTGCCGGTGCCGGTGTTGGTGGACTGCACCGCGGCGGAGGGCATGGAGACGCTGTACCTGGAGGCGTTCCGCAGCGGCATCCACGTGGTGGCGGCGAACAAGAAGCCGCTGACGCAGCCGCGCGAGGTGTGGGAGCGGCTGCGGAGCACCGCGCACCTCAACCACCGCGCGTACCACTACGAGACGACGGTGGGCGCGGGCCTGCCGGTCATCCAGACGTTGAAGGACCTGGTGCGCACGGGGGATCGGGTGCACGGGGTGGAGGGTTCGTTCTCCGGGACGCTCGGCTATTTGAGCCAGCAGTTGATGGACGGAGTTCCGCTGTCGAAGGCGGTGCGGACCGCGCGGGAGAAGGGCTTCACGGAGCCCCATCCCCGCGAGGACCTGGCGGGCACGGACGCGGCGAGGAAGGCGCTCATCCTCGCGCGCGAGCAGGGGCTGGACCTGTCGATGGAGGACGTGGAGGTGGAGCCCTTCGTGCCGCACGAATACCTGGAGGAGGCGGACGTGGAGCGCTTCCTCACCGGGCTGGAGAAGCTGGACCGGACGTTCACCGCGCGCATCGAGGGCCTGCGCGCGGAGGGCAAGGTGCTACGCTACCTGGCGCGCATCGACCCGGCGGTGAAGGAGGGGCCGGTGCTGCGTGTGGGGCCCGTGGCCGTGTCGAAGGAGCACCCGGCGACGCGGCTGCGCGGGTCGGAGGCGTTCGTGGCCTTCTCCACGGAGCGCTACGCGGACTACCCGCTGCTGGTGCAGGGCGCGGGCGCCGGAGGACCCGTCACGGCGGCGGGTGTGCTCGCGGACATCCTGAAGATTGCCCAGGGCCTGCGCGGACGGTGACGGCGAGGGGCGTCCCCCACCTTCGGCCCGGAGTCCCTCTGACTCCGGGCCTCGCTGTCCTACTTCGCGCGAGTGCCATTCCTCGCGCTACGCGCGGGAGCGGATTTCTTCGCGGCACCCACACCCCGCACGGAAGCGGACCTCTTCGCGGCGCCGCGCGGCTTCGTCGACGCCGCCCTCTTCACGCCGCCCGATCCCCGCACGGAAGCGGACTTCTTCGTCGACGCCACCCTCTTCGCGCCACCCGATCTCCGCGCGGGAGCGGCCTTCTTCGTGGCACCGCGCGGCTTCGTCGGCGCCGCCCTCTTCGCTCCGCCCGAACCCCGCGCGGGAGCGGACTTCTTCGCGGCACCGCGCGGCTTCGTCGACGCCGCCCTCTTCGCGCCGCCCGATCCCCGCACGGGAGCGGACTTCTTCGTCGACGCCACCTTCCTCGCGCCGCCCGAACCCCGCGCGGGAGCGGACTTCTTCGCGGCACCGAGTGGCTTCGTCGACGCCACCTTCCTCGCGCCGCCCGAACCCCGCGCGGGAGCGGACTTCTTCGCCCCACCGCCCTGCTTCGTCGTTGCCACCTTCTTCGCGCCACGAGCCACCTGTGAGGACGGTGACTTCCTCGTCGCCGTGGCCTTCTTCACGCCACGGGTGGGCGGGGGTGTCGCCAGCGCGCGGGCTCCCCTTTCCGCAAGGCCCTTCTCCAGTGCGGGAGGCTTTTGTGCACCCGCCCGGCCAGGAGGCTCGCGCGTCGGCGCATCACCGGCCGGGCTCACCTCCACACGCCTGCCGGAAAACGCATCCCAGCTCTCCAGCGCATGCGTCCATCGCGCCAGCGTCTCATCGCGGGTCCCCACGTCCTGCAAGCCCTCCGCATGCAGCGCCACGGTCACGCCATGCACCGACGGCAGCAAGCGAAGCTGCACGGTCCGCGCCCGAGGCCAGTCCTCGCGCGCCAGCCGCAACCGCAGCTGCCGGGGCGGCACCTGCCGGACCACCGTCACGTGCGTTCCGTCCTCCAGCGTCACCGCGTCCCCTTCCTTCAGCGGTCGAGGACAGGTCCCCACCCACCGCGCCAGCCCCGCCCCCTCACCCCACGCGACCCACGCCACCTCCGAACCCACCGCGAACGAGCGCCGCACTCCCGCCTGATATCCACCATCCGCTGTCCGACCTGTCGGCATCGACGCACCTGTTTCCTGGGGCTCGCGCCTCCACCCTTGGAGGAGCGATGCGGCATCTTCTGACGAGCCCGCTGTTCACGTCCCCCCACGCTGTCGAGCGCAAGCGGAGGTGAACACTCAGGGGGCCACCACCCGCGCCTGCCGCTCCCACTCCGCGGGCAGGCCGATGTTCAGGAACACCGGGAAGCGCAAGCCCGGGAAGGCCGCCTCGATGCGCGAGCGGATGTTCTCCGCCGCCGCGTCGGTGAACGCCCCCCGCGGATGCTCCGCCGCGACCTCCGCGATGACGCGCTCCAGGTACTGCCGCTCACGCGTGAGCAGCCCCGCGTCCCCGGAGGGTCCCCGCCCTGGATGCACCCACTTCGGGCGCAGCGCCGTCAGCTCCTCCAGCCGCTGGAGCCACGCATCCGTCCGGCCCATCTCCAGCCAGCTGTGCGCGTCGTTCGCCACCAGGTCGCCGGGAAACACGTGCCCGTCGAACTCCACCACCACGTGCGCCTCGCTGCACCCCGCGCCCACCACATGCGCCTTCACCGTCACGCCGCCCGCGCTCAACTCCGCCGTCTGGCTCCCGAAGCTGTCCGGCAACGGCAACACCGCCGGGTAGTCCGGCGCGTACCGCGCGGCGAAGGCCCGCGTGCGCTTCTCGTGGATGGCCGGAATGGCCGCGCGCACCTGCTCGCTCGTCACCACGCGGATGCCACGCGCGCGCAGCACGTCCGTGCCGTTGAACTTGTCCGGGTTGGCGTGCAGCACGATGGCCAGCTCCGCCTTCTTGCCCGTCACCGCCTCCGCCCAGGTGACGAACTCCTCCGCCGCGGACGGCAGGAACTGCGTGTCCACCAGGATGAGCCCCGTGGGCCCTTCAATCCAGTACGACGCCGTACTGAACCCCCACGGCGACGACACATAGGTCCCCACGCGCGCGTCCGCGTGCGAGGCCAGCGTCACCTGCGCCCCCTTCAGGCGTGACGGGGATGACACACAGCCCACGGCCAGCACGGCCAGCAGACCCAGGGCGAAAGCAGGACGGCGCATCGCGAGCCTCCGGAAAAAGACGCGCACTGCCTAACCGGCGCCTGCTGGGCTCGCAAGCCCTCCCCCCGCGTTCACGCCGTGGGACGGAACCCCGGCATGAGGAAGTTGTCGTGGTCCGCGTACGCCGGTGCCTCCGACTCGCCGGTGAACTCGCGCAGGGTGCAGTACTCCGGATAGGAGGCCTGGAGGGTGACCTGATCCCCCGCCTGGAGCACCACGTCCCCGTTGGGGTGCAGCGTCTCCTGCTCGCCCCGGATGAGCGACAGCGCCAGCCCCCCGAAGCGGTCTCGCACCTGGGACACGTTCATCCCCGAAAGCCCGTCGCGCACCACGAACAGCGACACCACCATCAGGTGCTTGCCAATGCGGAACGAATGGATGAGGCGCGGGTCCAACGCCGCCAGCGCCATCGCGGGCGCGGCCAGCGAGGAGCTGGACAGGGCCTCCGCCTTGAACGTGTCGCGCACCTTCGCGCCCAGGTCGTCGTCGAACAGGCGGATGACCACGCGGATGCCCGGGTTGAGGCGCCGCGCGTCCAGCGCGATGTTCAGGTTCGCCAGGTCGTCGTCCGTGGCGCAGACGATGGCGGACGCCCGCTTCACGTGCGTGCGCGGCAGGCACAGCGGGCTGCGCGTGTCGTCGATGAGCAGGGGCACGTTCTCGTCGCGCAGCGCCGACACGAACGTCGCGTCCTCGCGCTTCTCCACCACCACCACGTCCTTGCCCATCTCCCGCAGCTGCGTCACCACGCGGTAGCCCACCCGCCCCGCCCCGCACACCACGACGTGGCCCTTCATCGTTTCAGACACCACGGAGACCCACTCCTTGTCGTTCTTGTGCCGGGCGAAGAAGAGGTAGGCGAAGCGCACCACGCCATCCACCACCAGCGCGATGCTGATGGGCGGGATGAGGATGTTCAGCGACTCCACCAGCCAGTCGCTCACGTACGGCAGCGACGGCTGGCCGAAGAGCAGGAAGTAGACGTGGTGCAGCGCCTCTCCGTAGGAGATGCCGTCGCCGCCCGGCCCCACGTAGCGCCAGTGGTACAGCATCGGCCCCAGCCCGAAGATGACCACCGCCAGCAGCAACGTGCTGCGGAACCTCCGCGACAGCGCGCGCAGGTACCGCAGGTCCACCATCAGCCGCGCCGTGGGACTCTTCATGCGCGCGGGAGTCTACGCCGCCGGGGTGATGTCCGTGGAGGCTTCCGCCTTCGCCCGGCGCTTCTCGATGAGCCACACCGCCAACACGCCCAGCTCGTAGCAGAGGAGCATGGGGCCGGCCATGAGCGACAGGTTCACCACGTCGCCCGTGGGCGTGATGATCGCCGCCACGATGAGGCACACCACGAAGGCGTGGCGCTGGTAGCGGAAGAGCCACCGCGACTGCACCACCCCCACGATGCCCAGGAGCGCCATCACCAGCGGCAGTTCAAAGATGACGCCGAAGGCGAGGATGAGCACCAGCACCAGCGACAGCTGCTCGTTCATCGTCAGCATGGGCCGCGTCCAGCGCGCGGCCTCCGCCTCCGCGTGCCCCTTGGCCAGCTCCTTCTCCAGCCGCCACAGCCCCGCCATCTCCTCCGCGCGCGTGGGCGCCACGCCCGCCAGCAGGCTCGCGGACTGGTCCATCGCCGCCTCCGCCGTGGCGTAGTCCTGCTTGCCGAAGGCCGTCACGGCCTCCACCCGCTTCTCCACCGCCTGGCGCAGCACGCCGCGCGCGGGAGTCCCCAGGCCGTCCGCCGCCGCGTCCAGCAGGTCGCCCAGCCCCTTCAGGCGCGCGGTCAACTCCACGCTCCGGGCGGACGCCACCTCCGGGTCCTTCACCTGGCCTTCACCGGAGGCCGTCAGCGCGGCGCTGGTCTCCTTCGCCAGGTGCCCCGCGCGCTCCACCTCGCCAATGCGCAGGAAGCGCAGCGCGTCCTCCGCACCCAGGCGCCCGGTGTCCATGCGCTGCTCCAGGGCGAGGGTCTCCTCCTCGCTGAGGAGGAACTTGAACATGGAGGGCAGCACCAGGAAGTAGCAGAACAGCGAGCCCACGATGAACGCCACGGAGCCCAGCAGGACGAAGGGCGACGCGTACTTGCGCTCCTCCGGGTACAGCCCCGGCGCCACGAAGCCCCAGATCTGCCAGAGGATGACGGGCGTGGTGAGGAAGATGCCGCAGTACACGCCCACCTTCATCAGCACGTTGATTTCTTCGATGCCGGATGTGTAGACGAGCGACCGCCCCTCCGGGGGCAGCGCGTCCAGCACCGGCCGCATCAACACGCCGAAGATGGGCTTGGCGAAGATGAGCGACACGGCGCCCAGCGCGAGCACCGCGAGCGAACACTTCACGAGCCGGGACCGGAGCTCCGTCAGGTGCTCCGTCAGGCTCATGCGCAAATCCGTCAGGTCAACCCCTTGGCGGTTCAGGCTCAGCTCCGTTTCGGCGCGTTGCGCGCCACCGTGCCCGGGATGGGGGCGAGTTGCGGAAGACCGTCCACCCCCAGGGGCGGCTCTCCACCGGCCTCGGGCGTCGCGACAGCGTCAGCGGCGGCGGGCGTCTCCCCGGCGACCGCCACCGCGTCGGGGGCGGGCACCTGCGCGGGATCCAGCGTCGCGGTGAGCGCGGGCGCGGGCTCCGCGAGCACGTTGGCCGGGGCAGCGCCGGGGATGGAGGACGCGGCCAGCTCCGGAGGCGGGGACGGCACGCGCGTGCCCGGGCGCGGCGGGGGCTCGCGGTTGAACTCCTCGTCCATGGCGTAGAACTCGCGCTCCACCACGTTGCGCACGTCGTCCGTCTGCCTGCGGAACTCGCGCATGAACTTGCCGATGGCCCGCGCCAGCTCAGGCAGCCGCTGAGGGCCGAGCACGATCAGCGCGGCCACCAGAATGAACACCATTTCGCCTGCGCCGATGTTGAACATGGGTCGTCGTCTTCCCCTTGGAGGGAACGTTTCCGGGTTATCGCGCCCACACGAGGCCCGCGCAACCGTCAGCGGACATCCAACGTTCGTCTGGCCTCGTGACAGGGAGGCGGGCGGCCGGGCTGCCGGTGTCCCCTGGGGCACATTGCCCCATCAGGCCTGCGGATTCGCCTGGGGCGACAGGGGCGCGGCCAGCCCCTGGGGGGCGGGAACCGCCAGGGCCCGGGCCTGTTCGCGCGAGCGCACCCGGCCCTCCACCACCCGCAGCATGACAGGCACCCCCGCCGCCAGCCCGATGGACACCCACGCGATGGTGTCCATTCCGCCCAGCGTCCCATCCGGCAGGTCCACCAGCAGGCGGGAGGACAGGAAGGCGCCCAGCGCGGAGGCCATGTGCTGGGTCGCGGACTGCAACGACATGAAGCGGGCGCGCACCGGGTTGTCCGGCACGCGCGAGGTCAGGGTGTTGTACGCCACGTTGCGCACCCCCATGGCCAGCATGAAGACCATGAAGAGCAGCGGGATGGGCATCCACGCGGGATACGCCACGAAGCCCACGTAGGTGGTGACGGCGGCCAGCACCACGCCCACCGTGCCCACCCGGAAGGAGCCGAAGCGGTCCACCAGCGGCCCCGTCAGCCGCAGCGAGACGAAGCTCACGATGCCGCCCGCGAAGTAGATGATCCACAGCCGGTCGCGCGGGTAGCCCAGGTTCTGCTGGAGGTACGCGGAGATGTTGGGGATGACGATGAAGCCGCTCATCATCACCAGCGCCGTCATCAAGTAGGACAGCCGCACGTCGGCGCGGCCCAGCAGCGCGCCCACCCCTGGCGCCCGGGACGCGCTCCCCCCCGGCTTCAGGTGCCCGCGCACCGGCGGCAGCAGCAGGAGCGCGGCCACCACCACCACCAGCCCCAGCGCCGCCACCACGAAGAAGGGCAGCCGCCAGCCGCCCACCTCCGCCACCTTCAGCGCCATCGGCACGCCCAGGACGGAGGCCACGGAGAAGGACGCCATCACCGCGCCCAGCGCCCGGCCCCGGCGCTCCACCGGGATGAGGTCCGCGATGATGGACAGCGACAGCGCCGTCGCCGGCCCGCCGAAGAGCCCCGCGCACACCCGCGCCAGGAGCAGCGTGGACAGCCCCAGCGCGAGCCCGCCCGCCGCGGTGGCCGCCACCAGCCCCAGCATGCACACCGCCAGCGCCTTGCGCCGGTCGAAGCGGTCCAGCACGTAGCCGCCCACCAGCCCCGCCACGCTCGCGGCGGCGGTGTAGCTGCCGCCAATGGTGCCGATGTGCGAGGACTCGATGCCCAGCCCCTTCGCGAAGTCCGGGCCCAGCGGCATCACCATCACGAAGTCGAGGATGTTGACGAACTGCACCGCGCCGATGAGCAGCACCACGGCGCGCTCGGACACGGAACGGGGGGCGGCGGCGGATTCGGACATGGGCCCTTGGGGAACGGCGGCGCGTCAGACGCGGAAGCGGCGCACCTCGCCGCGGAGGATCTCCGCCTGGCGCGTGAGGTTGTCGATGGCCTCTTCCAGCTGGCGCACCGAGCGCGTCTGGTGCTCGGAGACGCCCTTGATGGTCTCCACAGCCTTGAGCACCTGCTCGCTGCCCTTGGTCTGCTCCTTCTGGGCGCGGTTCAGGTGGGTGACCATCTCGTTGATGCTCTCGATGGAGCGGGTGATCTGCTTGCTGCCGTGCGCCTGCTCCTGGCTGGAGCGCTGCACGTGCTGGGTGAGCGTCTTCATCCGCTCCGCGCTCTTCATGATCTGCTCGCCGCCCCGGGCCTGCTCGTTGGAGGCCTGGGAGATCATCTGCACCGTGGCGGAGATGCGGTGGATGGCCGCGGTCACCTGCTTGCTGCCGCGCGCCTGCTCCACCGTGGCCCGCGCGATGGCCTTCACCATCTGCGTGGACTTCTGGGTGCTGTCGTTGATCTTCCGCAGGGCGCCCTCCGCCTCGCGGCCCAGTTGCACGCCCTCCTCCACGCTCTTGACGCCCTGGTTCATCACCACCACGGCGTTGCGGCTCTCCTCCTGCACGCCGCGGATGAGCTCGGCGATCTCCTTGGTGGACGCGCCGGTGCGCTCGGCCAGGTCCTTGATCTCCTCGGCCACCACCGCGAAGCCCTTGCCGTGCTCGCCCGCCTGGGCCGCGATGATGGCGGCGTTGAGGGCCAGCAGGTTCGTCTGCTCCGCCACGTCGTCAATGACGTTGAGGATGTTGCCAATCTCGCTGATGCGCCGGCCCAGGCTGTCGATGACGCCCGCGGCGGTGCGGCTGGTGTCCTTGATGCGGTCGATGCCGGAGAGCGTCTTGCGCAGGGCCTCCACGCCGGTCTGCGCGTCCTCGAAGACCTGCTCGGACAGGCGGGCCGTCTCGTTGGCGTTGGCGTCGACCTGGCCGATGGCGGCGTCCATCTGGCTGATGGCGGACGAGGTGTCCTCCGTGGAGGCGGACAGGTCCTCGATGTTCTTGGCCACCTCCTTGATGGAGTAGGTCATCTCCTCGATGGCGCTGGTGGTCTCCTCCACGCTGGCGGCCATGGCCTGGACGTTCTCCGCCACCTCGTCGTTGGTGGCGGCCATCTCCATGATGGAGGAGCTGCTCTCCTCCGCGCTCTGGTAGAGGACCTCCACGTTCTCCGCGATGCCGCGCAGGCTGGCCATCATCTCCACCATGGAGGAGGACGTCTCCTCCACGCGCGACTGCACGGTGCCGGCGCCGGAGGACACGGTGGTGCCCGTGCGGTGGATCTGCTCGATGACGCCCGCCACCACGTCGGACACGCCGCGCACGCGGCCCAGCGTGTCGCGCCAGGACAGGGCCATGCGGTTGAGCGCCTCCGCCAGCTGCCCCAGCTCGTCCTTGCTGTTGCGCACCTCCGCGCGGCCGGTGAGGTCCGCCTCCGCCAGCTTGCGCGCCATGGACATCATCGCGTCCAGCGGCTGGAGGATGAACGCGCGGGAGATGAGGAACGCCACCAGCAGGAACAGCACCAGCCCCACGACGAAGGCCAGCATCACCGTGTGGCGCAGGGACTGGAGCACGCCGTCCAGCCGGGACGAATCCACCACCACGACGACCTCGCCCGGCGCGCCGCCCGCGAGCGTCACGGGTTCGGACACCGCGCGGTCGCCGTTGGGGAACTCCATGCCATCCAGCGACGGCAGGGGCCGCAGGCGGAGGCGGTCCTCCAGGCCCTGCACGAACCAGCCGCGGGGCGACGCGGGGAAGGTGGCGCGGGGCACGCCCTGGGCGTCCACCACGGCCACGACGTTGAAGTCGTCATCCAGCCGGTAGAGCCCTTCCAAGGTGGGGACCGGATGGGTGGCCGCCTGCCGCTCGACCAGGTTCTTCACCTCCAGGGCCTTGCCCCGGGCATGGAGCAGCATGCGCTCCCGCAGGTGGTTGCCCACCTGGGCGGGGACGACGAAATAGAGCGTCCCCAGGATGACGGCCAGCGCGAGGCCGAACGAACCCAGGAGGATGCCCCGGAGACCGGGTTTCTTGAGGCGACGAGCCAAGGCCGGCCCACTGTAGGGAGGGTGGCCCATCCAGGGCAAGGAACGGTCCGTGCCTTCCAACCCGGGTGCTGGGTTCCCGGCCCCAGGATGCGTAAGGTTTGGGGGATGACCGCGACGCTGCTCCTCACCGACCCGCTCTTCCTCCAGCACGACGCGGGCGAGGGCCACCCGGAGTCACCCGCCCGCTTGCGGCGCATCCTCCAGGTCCTGTCACGAAACCCCGTGGCGGGCACGGTGATGGCCCAGCCCCGCTCCGCCACGGACGCGGAGCTGCTGTCGGTGCACACGCCCGCGCACCTGGAGGCCCTGCAGAAGCTGAGCGGCCGCGTCGAGCGCATCGACGAGGACACCGCCGTGTCCCCCGACAGCATCGACGCGGCGCGGCTGGCGGCGGGCGCGGCGGTGCAGGCCGTGGAGGCGGTGATGGCGGGACAGGCGAAGAACGCCTTCGCGCTGGTGCGGCCACCCGGGCACCACGCGGAGCCGGACCGGGCGATGGGCTTCTGCCTCTTCAACAATGTCGCCATCGCGGCGGAGGCCGGACGGCGGCGCGGGGCCGAGCGCGTGCTGGTGTTGGACTGGGACGTCCACCACGGAAACGGCACCCAGGCGGCCTTCTGGGGGCGCCGCGACGTGCTCTACCAGTCCGTGCACCAGTTCCCCTACTACCCGGGCAGCGGCGCGGCGCCGGAGGTGGGCCGGGGCGAGGGCCAGGGCTTCACCGTCAACTGCGGCCTGCCCGGCGGCAACACCGACGCCGACTACGGCATGGTCTTCGAGGACCTGCTGCTGCCCGTGGCGCAGGCGTACCGGCCCGACCTGGTGCTGGTGTCCGCGGGGTTCGACCCGCACCGCGACGACCCGATTGGCGGCATGGACGTCACCGAGCGCGGCTTCGCGGCGATGTGCACCGCCATGCGCGAGCTGGCGGAGGAGGTGTCCGACGGCAAGCTGGTGCTGGTGCTGGAGGGAGGCTACTCGCTGGAGGGCCTGTCGAACTCCGCGCACGCTTGCATTGAAGTGCTGGCGGGGCGCGACGACCGCTTCCCCTCTGGCGACGTCAACGCGGACGCGCGCCGCGCGCTGGCCGCGAGCCGTCAGGCGCTGTTGCCGTACTGGGCCAGCGTGCGCTGAACGGGCCCGGCTTTGGGTTCGAGTCCCGCCTTCCGGACTGTTCTACTCCTGTCCTCACGAGTGGTTGGCGGCGTCCTCGACGCGTGTTGCACGGATGTCGTACGCCGAAGCGAGTGGACGGCCCAGGACGTTGACCGCCGCTCTCTGGCTGTCAGGGCTCAGGGGGTGCAGCGCACCGTCATTTCGATGGTTGCGTGCCCCCATCCAGGAAACCCGGTTCGTCTGAACGCCCGCGCGCGCTGATAGACTCCAGGCGCGTAGGGATGAAGCCCTCCCTTCCGCGAGGACATCGCCGTGCGCTTCCGCGCTTGCATCGCACTCCTCCTCTTCCTTTCCGCGTGCGCCACGCCGGCACCGTCTCCCGGCACACTCGGCACGCGGAGCCAAAGACTCGCCAACCTGGAGCGGGCGGCGCACCTGCCCTGGGCTGACGAGGGGCGGTGCGTTGTCCGCGAAGCATCCCAGCCTTGGCCTCTTCTGGTGGAGAGGTGCTACCGGACCCTCGACCATGACCGGCTCGAGTTCCACGACGCTACGGGAAGGTGCGCGGTCGCCTCCGCTGACGCCGCTGCCGTGGGAATCGGATTCTGCGTGCTGGCGGCTCCCGAGATTGCCGTGGGGGCCGTGATCGTGCTGGGCACGGTGGTGGTCGCCGTCGCCATCAGAGAAGCACTGGATGCATACGAACTCCGCCACGCCTACCCCGAGGAAGCAGGGCCCTCTCGAGGAACGAAGCTGTCCTCCCGGGACACTGAAGCCCAACGCAAGCCCAAGCTCGAGCCCGAGCCCGCGGGGCAAGACTGGCAGCCCCCCGTGCCGCCTGTGCCTGTGGACCGGACAGGCCGAGCCAGCTGTGAGCCTGTTCCAATGCCTCACGCAGGTGGGGACGACCCACACAATGAGTGCGCCGACTGGTTTCCGCCGAACCGCTACCCCGGCAAGGACGTGCTCGTTGGCGGCGTGCGCTTCGATGCGCTGCAAGTCGGCGTGCGCGTGCTGTGGGAGATCAAGACCGACCAGTTCGACACGTACAATGCCTTTCTCCGCGGGCAGGTCATCAAAGGGCAAGCAGCCAAGATGCGGGAAGAGCGAGACATCGCGCTGTCATGTGGATATCGCTTCGCCGTTGGGGTGAGCACCGAAGCGCACAGAGAAGCACTTGAGCGTGAGGCGCCCGAGCTGGAGATCGTCGTCACGGGGTGCAGGCGATGACCACACAGAGCACCCTTGGCATTATTGTCTACGCGCCAGCGCTGCTTGCCGCGGATGGTCGCACTCTCGCTGTCGTCCATGGGATGGAGCAGGCCTTCCCCGGCTTGCGCCTCGACTGGACGGTTTCCGACGAGGGGCGCCCCATCGCTTTACCGCAGCGCGACTCGTGGCTCTCCGAAGGAGCCAGGGATGGAGGCTTCCCTCTCTTGTGCAACGGTGACGAGAGCTTCCCTGTGATGATTTATGGGTTGCGAACACCCGCGCGCCAGGCGCCCGGCGGGCAGTCGTTGCTTGATGTCCATGCAGAGCTGCCACTGAACGAGGCTGTCATCGCGGTGGCAGTGGATGTGCTTGGAGGCGTGGCAGAAGGGGCCCGCGCGTTCTGGGGGCATGCGACGCCGTCTAGCGCGGGTGTCGAGCTCGCACGACAAACACGCGATCCCGTCCACAAGCCAGGGACTCCGCCCCGGGGGCTGCCAGCACTCAGTCTTCCAGAGAAGATCCGCTCGCCGGAGATTCCGCATCGCCTCGGATGGTTGAACTTCTGGTCTGCGGCTACCGCGCAGGCTCTCCGGTTCCCGGACCCGACCCGTGACGCCGAGCTGCTTACGCGGTCCAGGCGCACGGCGACGGGTGGATGGGTCGTACAGCTCACCGACACGCCACTCGACCTGGACAACCCTGCTCACTTGGATGCGCTCAAGCGCGCCTACGAGCGCTTTCCTGAAATCGGCGGACGCGCGGCGCCTAGACCTTGATCAAGGGCTAGGACGCATCTCCCTGTCTTGCGCTCCCGCGCGTCCCTGCTCGCCGACTACACACTTCGTACGCGTCGCCAACGCGGCCCATGGGGGGCGCGCGCCTGCATCGAAGTGCTCGCGGGGCGCGACGACCGCTTTCCCTCCGGCGACGTCAACGCGGACGCGCGCCGGGCGCTGGCCGAGAGCCGTCAGGCGCTGCTGCCGTACTGGGCCAGCGTGCGCTAAGGGCCCCAGTCCGGGCCCCTTCGCGGCGCTGTCGCTGGAGGGACCGCTACTTCACGCCCTGCTGTTGCCTGCTCTTCTCCACCAGCTCCGACGCCTTGGCGGCGATGTTGTCGAACTGGGCGCGGTACACGTCCGAGTGGCTCTTGCCCGTCTTGGCGTCCTTGACGTTCTGGCGCGCCCAGTAGCTTTCGAAGCTGGGGTCCGCCCCCTCCAGACGCTTGCCGAACCGGTCCATCTCCTTGGGCCAGCCCTGGCTCTGGATGCCGTCCTTCATCACGTCGTGGTGGCGCTGGATGCCGTTGTATTCGATGCGCTCCATGCTCTTGGCGAAGTTCTCCCGCCGGGCGTTCAGGTCACCGCCCACGATGTGCTTCCCCAACGCCGCGTTGACCTCCGTCTGGAAGGCGTCGCTCGTCACCTTGCTGAACTTCTTCTGCTGGGCGACGTTGGTCAGCTCGAAGGCCATGACGCTGGCGCGCTTGGGGCCCGTGAGGTCCGGACGCAGCCCGACCTGACCCTTGCCCGAATAGAACATGCCGCCCTGGACCTGATCCTTCGTGATGACGTTGACCGGCTTGTCCTGGGCCGCCGCCGCGTCCTCCGCCAGCTGCTTGTACTTGGGATTCTTCAGCATCTCCTCGTGCGCCAGCTGGTCGTACGCCGCGTGCATCGACGGATCCGTGGGCGGGCGCTGCACCGTGGGCTGCGGCCCCGCGGGAGGACCCTCCGTGCGCTGCTTCTTCTTCGCGGGCCCCTCCTGCACCGGCGTGCGGATGGGCGAGACGAGCTCGTCGTGCTTGCGCTTCGGCGGAAGCGAAGGACCTGAACCTGCCTTGAAGATGCCACGGGTCATGGGATGCGCTCCGGGGGGTTCCCGCGAAGAGGACGGAAGCAGGATAGCGCCCAACCCCAGAAACTCCAGCCACCTCGCCTCCCAGCGCTCCTCGAATCACCGGAGGCGCGTGCGGCGCGGAGGGCCACCACGGATGCGGGCTCGGACATGACCCGCTAACGTCGGGCGCCGAGCGAGGGCGCATGCCTTACATCATCATCGGCTTCCGGCGGCTGGAGCAGCAGAACTACGTCGAATACATCACCCCGGGCGACGGCGACTGCCTCTTCCACAGCCTGTCCTTCCTGCTCCACCGGGCGGGCCGCGACCTGGATCCCCTGGTGCTGCGCCAGCGGGTCCGCGACTTCCTCGAGGGGCTCTACCGGGACCGGACCCCGGCGCTGAACGACTACCGCGCCGGCATGCTCAATGACATCCAGGTCAAGCTGATGTCCGGGGTCTACTACCGGGGCGCCAGCTCCATTCGGGGCTACGCCGATGCCATCGCGGAGGGGGCCGGCGGCGGGAAGCACCAGGCGGTCTGGGGCGATGACACCTGCATCCAGGTGCTCTGCGAGGTGTTCAACCTCCGCGTCGTCGTGCACTCCGACACGGGCAACAGCATCTTCAGCCCCACGCCCTGCGTCGCGACGGTGCTGGCGCCCGGCGTCACCACGCCCCCGCTCCTGCTGGAGCTGTCGAACTACGACCTGCGGCACTTCAATGCCTTGCGGCAGGAGGCCCCGGACTTCCGCCCCGAGGGCCTGCCGTCGGCCACTCCGGCGAAGACCCCCTGGGGGTTCAAGAAGGGCGGCTCCAGCCCCAAGGCCCGGCACCTGGACAAGGACGCCCTCCGGAGCTTCGTCACCAGCCAGAAGGAGATCCGCGTCTTCATCCCGGACAGCAGCGGCTCCGGGCACCAGTCCACGACCGTGCAGGTCATCCAGGAGCTCATCGACCTGGGCGCCACCCTCCTGCGCGTCATCTACGCGCCGGGCGACGAAGAGGAGAACGCCGGCCGGGATGAGCTCACGTGGGTGAAGCTCGTCCGGCTCATTCCCGGGCTGCCGGAGCAGCCGGCCGCCATGCACCGCCTGGGCAAGGCCACGCTCCTCTTCCATTCGCTCGACGCGTTCGAGAACCTGCCCATGGCCGAGGTGCCCCTGGGCGTCACGGGCGGGTGGGATGATCCCCAGAACCCCACCGAGAGCCTGAAGGTCCAGTGGTTCCTCACCCTGCAGCCCCTGCAATGGAGCGGCGTGACCGACCGCTCCGTGGCGCCGAACATCCTCTATGGCGCCGGCAAGGACACCGACGTCCTGCTGGAGGGGGGCTCCGAGTACGGCCCCTCCTTCGTGGACCGGGGCCTCCACGTCGACACCCGCCCGTACCTCACGCCGCGCTGGGCGGACCTTCCCCCGAAGCAGTTTCCCCCCGGCGTCCGGGACTGCATGGCGTTCATCGAGGAGCTGCGCAAGGCGGACCGCATCTCCCTGATGCCTGTCTATTTCTCCGCGGGGCGCCCCGTCGCGGAGGCCTCGGACATCCTGTTCAACCTGGTGGCGGGGCTCAGCACCCTGCGCGTCTCTGGCGCGCCGCTGAAGCCCGTCGTGATCCCCGTCCTCGCGCCGCTCCCAGCGGAGGACTACCTGGCCCTGCGGCTCCGGCTGGCGCCAGACCCCCAGCCCCAGGCCGTCGCGGTGCAGACGGGACGCTCGGCCTTCTCGACCGTCAGCCGGCTCGATGAGCTGTTCCCCTCCCGCCATGTGTACCTGGGGGGCACCCGGCTGTTCGAGGCGTTCCGCGACGTGGGCCTCGCGGGGAACCTGCCGGAGTTCCTGGTCCGGGGAGGTTTCCACCCGAGCCGCATCCCGCCCATCCTCATCCTGCCGTTCGGACGGATCCCGTCGCTCGCCTTCGGGCGCCTCATGGTCCTCGCGGATCTCCCCAGCGTCTTCGAAGGCGCGGGGACGATGAACCTCGCCCTCAACCTGGGGAAGCCCTACCTGCGGCTGATGAGCCAGGAGGACATCGGCAAGAACTTCTACCCCCTCCCGGGGCAGGACGCCGCCGCCTGGTCCAGGCACTGCAACAACGCCGCCTCCAGCCTGTCGGAGTCCGCCGCCTACTGGGAGCTGCTGCTCTCACAGAGCCGGGCCCGGTCCGGTCCGTTGCCCGTCCTGTCGGACCGCATCCTCGCGAACTTCTTCACCGAGCTGGCCAACCCCCACTCGGACACCCGCAGGGGCTTCGCGCTCCAGGCGACGTTCTACGGCAACCCCGACAACGCCAAGCTGAGGATGGGCCTGCGCCGCGTCATCCAGGCGCACGGCGAACCGCCCTCCAAGAAGTAGGCCGCCCGCGCCCTTCAGAACGCCAGGTTGAGCTGGAGCGTCACCAGGTTGGAGGTGCCCGGGTCGTGGGCCAGCTTCACCGCGCCCAGCAGCTCCGGGTCCGGCGAGCGCTGGTGCGCGAACTGGTAGCGCAGCTTGAAGGCCAGGAAGGGCGCGTCCACGAACCACGCGAGCTGCGCCTCCAGGACATACAGCGAGTCGTCGGGCAGCTCGTGGCTCACGTCCAGCCAGGACAGCCGCACGCCCGCGTCCAGCACCTTCTTGTAGAAGACGTAGTCCGCCTGCGCCCACGCGCCCACGCTGGTGAAGTTCGGGCCGGAGGGCCGCTCCGGGTGGACGCGCTCGATCCACCCCTCCGCGTAGAAGGTGAAGCGCTGGGCCTGGAGCATGAAGTCCACGCCGCCGGTGACGAACTTGCGCAGGCCCTCGTCGGTGATCTCGAAGCCGCCCGTCTCCACGTTGAAGTTCTCCTCGACGCGGTCCACCTTGCCGCCCGCGCCCTGCACCGTGAAGGACACGCGGAACGGCGCGCCCTTCTCATCCGACATGATGTACGGCAGCTCGCCGTAGCCCATGGGGCCCATGGGGTTCACCGTGAGCCGCGCGTTGGACACCCAGCGTCCCGGGTCCGACGTGATGGAGCGCAGCGGCGAGCCGCCATAGATGCCCGCGTAGTACTCCAGCGCCTTCGCGGTCCCCATGAACGTCAGGCCCTTGTCGCGGCCGGTCCAGAAGTAGTTCGCGACCGGCGCGAACTCCGGGAAGAGGATCTGCTGCGGCCCCAGCGACTCATGCCGGCTGATGGGCGTGTATTGCTGTCCCGCGCGCACGCCCAGGACCTTCCACGGCTGCAGGTCCACGTAGGAGTCCAGCAGGTAGGGCGCCCCCGCCGACGCCAGCTCCAGCGACGTCCAGAACTGGACCCACGGCCGGAACACGTTGCCGTAGAGGCGCGGGCGCAGGAACGGGAACGCCGTGCGGGACTGCGCGTGGCCGTTCTCCCAGACGGGCTCCAGCTTGTAGGCGCTCTGCAACCCCGCCCCCAGCTTGTAGCGGCCGTCCTCCGACTCGACGGCGAAGCCCTTGTCCTTCGGGGGCGTCTCCACCTTCGGAGGCTTGTCGTCGCCCTCGGCCTCCTCCGCGGCGCCCGCGCCCATCGCGGCGAGCACCCCCAGAAGCCCCAGCCAGCCCCACCGCTGCCGCTTGCCCATGCGCTCCCACCCGCCCGGGTCCCCCTCTTCGCGCGGGGACCCGAGCCATGGTGGGAGGCAAGGGGCCGGGCGGCATCACCGCCCGCGGTCTCTCGCGCTATCGCGAGCCGGACACTCCCGCGCCGGAGGGGGCCGCCTGCTTCGGGCCAGACGCGGAGAAGAGGTCCCCGCCCAGCTCCGTGATGATGGACTCCACCGCCTTCTGGCCGCGCACGCTGTTGCCCGCCTTGTCCAGCGGCGGGGAGAACGTCGCCACCGCGAAGCGGCCGGGCACCACCGCCACGATGCCGCCGCCCACGCCGCTCTTCGCGGGGAGGCCCGCGGTGAAGGACCAGTCCCCGGAGTTCTCATAGAGGCCGGTGGTGAGCATCAGCGACAGCACCTTCTGCGCGTTGTCGGAGTCCACCACGCGCTTGCCGGTGACGGGGTTCGTCCCGCCGTTGGCCAGCGTGGCCCCCATGATGGCCAGGTCCTTCGCGGTGACGTTCACCGAGCACTGGCGCGTGTAGACGTCCAGCGCCTCCATGGGGTCGCCGGGCAGCGCGTCGTAGGACTTGAGCAGCCAGGAGATGGCGCGGTTGCGCGTGTTGGTGGCGGACTCGGAGTGGTAGACGGGCTCGTTCACGTCCAGCTCGCGCCCCGCGAAGGCGTTGAGCGTGTCCTCGATGCGCGTCCAGCGCGCGTCCGCGTCCTGGGCCGGCACCATGCTCACCGCGGTGATGGCGCCCGCGTTCACCAGCGGGTTGCCCGCGGGCGGGCGCTTCGCCTCGTGGTTCTGCTCAATCGCGATGATGGAGTTGAAGGGTTCGCCCGTGGCGTTGGTGCCAATCTTCTTCTCCACCGTGTCCGCCCCCACGTCCTGGAGGACGCGCGCCAGGGTGAAGGGCTTGGACACGGACTCGATGGCGAAGGGGTGCTCGGCGTCCCCCACGGAGAAGACGCGCCCGTCCACCGTCACCAGCACGATGCCGAAGAGGTTGGGGTCCACCTTCGCCAGCGACGGGATGTAGTCCGCGTTCTTGCCGCTCTTCACGCCCTGGTAGCGGGCATGGGCCCGTCGCAGCGCGTCCTTCGCCTCCGCGGAGGACACGTCCGCGTCCGTTGCCGCCCGCGGGGTCTTCCGCGCCTGCGCGGGCGCCCCGTTCTGGGCGAACCCCGCACCCGGCGCCCCCAGCAGCCCCACCGCACAAGCGAGCGCAATCACCGCCCGCCGCATCCCGCACCCCGTGGCCTTCGACATGGACCGTCCTCCCTTGCCTTGCGTGCGGTTCACCCTGGAGACGCAGGGCCCTGTCGGGCAACGCACGCCCTCCGGGTGGAACGGGCGGACGCGCCACTGGCCGTCCCCCACCGTGGGACGAGGCCCCCGTCCCCGGCACGCGCCATCTCACCTTTCGTACGCCCCACCCGCCGCCAAGGAGCGCGCATGCCACTGCATGGGAAGGACGAAGTCCGCGCACGCATCAACGACGACGTCTACGCGTCACCCGACCTGTCCGTCCCGATGCCCAAGTTCCGCATCCCGGATGACGAGCACAGCGCGGAGCACGCCTACGCGGTGGTGCATGACGAGCTGCTGCTGGACGGCAACTCGCGGCAGAACCTGGCCACCTTCTGCCAGACGTGGTCCGAGCCCCAGGTGCACCGGCTGATGGACGAGTGCCTGGACAAGAACATGATCGACAAGGACGAGTACCCGCAGACCGCGGAGATTGAAACGCGCTGCGTGAACATGCTCGCCGACCTCTGGCACGCGCCCGACGCGAGCGACACCCTGGGCACCTCCACCACCGGCTCCAGCGAGGCGGCCATGCTGGGCGGCCTGGCCCTCAAGTGGCGCTGGCGCAAGCGCCGCGAGGCCGAAGGCAAGCCCACGGACAAGCCCAACCTCATCTGCGGCCCGGTGCAGATCTGCTGGCACAAGTTCGCGCGCTACTTCGACGTGGAGCTGCGGCAGGTGCCGCTCGCCCCCGGCCGGATGACGCTGACGCCGGAGGAGGTGCTCAAGGCCTGCGACGAGAACACCATCGGCGTCGTGCCCACGCTGGGCATCACCTTCAACCTCGTCTACGAGCCGGTGAAGGCCATCGCCGACGCGCTGGACGACCTCCAGCGCCGCACGGGGCTGGACATCCCCATCCACGTGGACGCGGCGAGCGGAGGCTTCATCGCGCCCTTCATCCACAAGGACGTGGTGTGGGACTTCCGCCTGGAGCGGGTGAAGTCCATCAACGCCTCCGGCCACAAGTTCGGCCTGACGCCGCTGGGCTGCGGCTGGGTGGTGTGGCGCGACCGGAGCGACCTGCCGGAGGAGCTGGTGTTCCGCGTGGACTACCTGGGCGGGGACATGCCGACGTTCGCGCTGAACTTCTCCCGGCCGGGCGGGCAGATCGTCATCCAGTACTACAACTTCCTGAGGCTGGGGAAGGAAGGCTACCGGCGCGTCCAGCAGTCCTGTTCGGACACGGCGAACTTCATGTCGCTGGCCATCGAACAGATTGGCCTCTTCGACATCCTCTACGACGGCCGGGGCGGCGTGCCCGGCGTGTGCTGGAAGCTGAAGGATGGCGTCAAGCCGGGCTTCACGCTCTATGACCTGGCGGACCGGATGCGCGAGCGCGGCTGGCAGGTGCCCGCCTATCCCATGCCCGCCAACCTCCAGGACCTGGTGGTGCAGCGCGTGCTGGTGCGCCACGGCGTGAGCCGGGACCTGGCCACGCTGCTGGTGCACGACCTGGTCGCCTGCATCGAGCACTTCCGCCGCCACCCGGTGAGCACGCCCATGACGAAGGAAGAGGCCTCCGGCTACCACCACTGAAGTCCGCGACAGGGAGCGTCCCGATGCGAGTCATCACACGCCACACCGCGCTGCTGGTGGGGGCGGTGGCCGTGGGGCTGGCGGTCGTCGCCTTCGCCCAGGGGGCTCCGGCCCCGGCCGCGCCCCCCCGGCCGCATGGCCCGTTCGGGGTGCTGCTCGCGGCGCTGGGCAAGCAGCCCTTCATCCTGCTGTTCCTGGTCATCGCGGGGGGCTACGCGCTGGGCAAGGTGCAGGTGAAGGGCGTGGGCCTGGGCGCCACCGCGGCCACGCTGCTGCTGGGGATGGTGGTGAGCCTCTGGGCCTATCAGGCCTTCCACATCACCTATGCCATCCCGGAGTTCACCAGCACGGTGTTCTTCAACCTCTTCATCTTCGCCATCGGGATGAAGGTGGGGCCGCAGTTCATTGGCGGCATCCAGCGCGAGGGGCGCCACCTGCTGGTGCTGGCGCTGCTGGTGCCGCTGCTGTCGTCGCTGCTGGTGTACCTGTCCCGGTTCGTCTTCCACCTCCAGCCGGGGCTCGTGGCCGGCATCCTCTCCGGCGCGAACACCGCGACGCCGGGCTTCGGCGCGGCGCAGTCCGCCCTGGCCAGCGGCGCGGTGAAGCTCACCGGTGGCGCGACGCTGGAGCAGGCGCGAGCGAACCTGACGACGTCCTACGCGCTGCTCTACTCCGTCAGCATGGTGCTCTTCACCGTGATGGCCAAGGTGCTGCCCGGGATGTTCGGCCGGGACGCGGTGGCGGACGCGAAGGCGATGGAGAAGGAGCTGGCCGGAGAGCAGCAGGACCCGCTGCCGGGCACCGCCGAGTCCTTCCTCCGGGGCAACGCGCCGCTGCACGTGCGCGTGTTCCGCGTGGAGAGCCCGGAGGTGGAGGGGCGCTCGCTCCAGCAGCTGAGTCCGCTGGCCCCGCGCGCCGGCATCGAGCGGGTGCTGCACGCGGGCCGCGTCTACCTGCCCGAGGACGGCCTGGTGCTGCACCGGGGGGACGAGGTCGCCGTGGCCGGCCCGGTGGGGCTGCTCCTCGCCGGGCCCGAGCGCATCGGGCCGGAGGTGGATTCGCGGCTGGGGGACGTGCACGTCGAGACGATGGAGATCGTCGCCCACAAGGCGGACCTCGTGGGGCACTCGCTGGGGGAGCTGGCCCGCGAGGAGGGCCACGGCCTGTACCTCAACGCGCTCTTTCGCGGCGGCGACGAGCTGCCCATTGGCCGTGACGTGGTCATCCGCCGGGGTGACGTGCTGCGCGTGACGGGCAGCCGCCGGCGCCTGGACGCCATCCAGAAGCGCGTGGGGCGCGTGGTGCGGCCCAGCCTGGTGACGGACATCATCACCCTGGCGCTGGGGTTGTCGTTGGGCGCGTTGCTGGGCGCCATCACCGTGCCCGTGGGCGGGGTGAAGTTCAGCCTGGGCTCCGCGGTGGGCCTGCTCATCGTGAGCATCGGCTTGAGCATCCTGCGCACCCACAACCCGGCGCTGGGCGGCCCGTTCCCGGAGGCGGCGCGCGAGCTGCTGGAGGACCTGGGCCTCAACGTCTTCATCGCCATCCTGGGCATCAACGCGGGCGCGGGCGTGGCGAGCGCCGTCGCGGGGGGGACGCTGACGCCCATCCTCGTCGTGGGCCTCGTCGCGGCGCTGGTGCCGCCCATCGTCGCGTGGGCGGTGGGCCAGTACGTGATGAAGATGAACACCGCCGTGCTGATGGGCGCCGTCGCGGGCGCGCGGTGCAACAGCGCCGGCATGCGGGCGTCGCAGGAGGCCACCCACAGCATCATCCCGGCCATCGGCTATCCGGTGACGTTCGCGGTGTCGAACCTGCTGCTCACGCTCATCTGCTACCTCTTCGCGCTGATGGGCTGACAGGCGCGGGCGTTCTGCCGCCGACGGACGCAAGGGCGGGGCGGGCAATACCGTCATCACGGGGGCCCTCCCACGTTCGCCGGCATGCGAACTCCGCTCCTGGCCCTGGCCCTCTTGCTCGCGCCCGTCCTGACGGCCGATGCCCAATCCGCGGAGGAGTGCCGGCCGCTCCGTGACCGGATGCTGAGCGGCCACCTCTTCGAGCTGCCCATCCTGCAGCAGAGCGCGCTGGTCACCACGCACATCGGCATGCGCACCGGCATCGCGCGCTACCACGTGCCGGACGTGCCCGTGGGAGACACCCGCCGGCTGGACGCCCTGCTCCTGGGGTTCCAGGAGACGCTGGACGTGGGCCTGCGGCTCACGGACTGGCTGGCCCTGGCGGGCTTCGCGCAAGGCGTCGGCATCCTGGGGTCCACGCCTCCGGCGCTCATCGCCCGCGGGGGTTCGGTGGACCTGGTGGGCCAGGCGGGGCTGGTGCTGCGGCTGCTCCGCAACGAGGCGAGCGGCTCCCAGGTCTCCCTCCGCGCCAATGGGGGCTACGACAAGGGGAGGAGCCTGACGCTGCTGCCCTTCACGCGGGCCATCATCAACAACCCGCTCCTGACGCTGGACGACGTGTTCAACGGCGACATCGCCCAGTACCTGCAGGTGCCCTCCTCCGAGACGACCGTCAATGGCGGCGTGTACCTGGCGCAGGCGCTGGGAGCCAGCTTCTCCGTCCAGGCCTCCGCCTCCGCGGAGTACGCGTGGCAGAAGCGCGAGCCCTTCGACGCCGTGGCGGGCGGCCGCGTGGTGCAGGACACGTACGCCGTGCGGGTGGACCTGTCCGCGGCGCTGACGGCGGACCTGCGCCCCGCGCTGGGCATCCCCATCGCGGTGATGGGCGAGTACCTCTTCCGCACCGGGAGGCAGACGTTCGTGGACCTGCCCCACCGCACCCTCCACTCGAGCACGCTCGCGCTGGGCGTCTACTACTCCGGTCGCCAGCACCTGCAGTTCGGCGTGGGCGCGGCGACCACGCTCAAGCTGGCCCCCCTGCAGGGGTTGGATACGGAGGACGAGACAATGGTGTCGGGCGACCCCAAGCTCTCCTACGGCCAGCTCATCCTCCGCTACATCTTCTGACCCGGCCCCCGGCGGCCCGTCCGTCCCCACTCCCGGGACGATGATCCTGCCCATCCGGGTGGCCACATCGTCCCCATGGGAGAAGCTCCACACCCGCCCGCCGCGCGGGGCCACGCCTCGTGGCTTGCCCGCGTCAGCCCCTTCGTGGCCTCGCTGCACGGCTACGACCGGGCGCGGCTGAAGAAGGACCTGGTGGGCGCGCTCACGGTGACGGCGCTGCACATCCCGGAGGGCATGGCCTACGCGCAGCTCGCCGGACTCCCGCCTCAGGCGGCGCTGTACTCCACGCCCGCGGCGCTGGCGCTCTACGCGCTGTTCGGCAGCTCGCGCCAGCTCATCGTCGCGGTGTCCGCCAGCGTGTCGGTGCTCTCCGCCGCCACGGTGGGCGCGCTGGCGCAGCAGGGGTCCCCGCGCTTCGTGGCCCTCACCGCCGCGCTGGCGCTGCTGGCGGGCGCCGTCGCGGCGCTGGCGGGCGTGCTGAAGCTGGGCCGCGTCGCGCAGTTCTTCTCCGCCTCCGTGCTCAGCGGCTTCGTGTTCGGGCTGGCGCTCATCATCGCCATCAAGCAGGTGCCCAAGCTCCTTGGCATCGAAGGCGCCAAGGGCGGCTTCTTCGAACGGCTGGGCTTCATCCTCTCCCACCTGGGACAGACCCACCCGCTGACGCTCGTCGTGGGCGCGTCGAGCATCGCGGCGCTGCTCCTGTTGGGGAGGGTGTCCCGGCGCATCCCCGCCGCGCTCGCGGTGCTGGTGCTGGGCATCGCCGTGTCCGCGCTGCTGCACCTGGACGCGAAGGGGGTGGCCATCGTGGGGCCCATCCCCTCCGGGCTCGTGTCCCCCCGGCTGCCTCCGGGCGTGGGCTGGCAGGACCTCTTGAAGCTGCTGCCGGGGGCGTGCGGCATCGCGCTGGTGGCGTTCGCGGAGGCCATTGGCCCGGCGCGCATGTTCGCGGCGAAGCACGGCTACGAGGTGGACCCCAACCGGGAGCTGGTGGGCCTGGGCGCCGCGAACGTGGGCGGCGGCCTCTTCCGGGGCTTCGGCATGGGGTGCAGCCTGTCCAAGTCCGCCGCCAATGATCAGGCGGGCTCCACCACGCAGGTGTCATCGCTGGTGACGGCGGGCCTGACGCTGCTCGTGGCCCTCTTCCTCACCGGCCTGTTCCGCGCGCTGCCCGAGGCCACGCTGGGCGCCATCGTGGTGGTGGCCATCCTGGGGATGATGGACGTGAAGGAGCTGGCGCGGCTGGCCCACCTGCGCCGCGCGGACTTCCTGGGCGCGGCGGTGGCGTTGCTGGGCGTGCTGGCCTTCGACGTGCTCCCCGGCCTGCTCATCGCGGTGGGCGTGTCGCTGTTCCTCACCGTCTACCGCGCCAGCCGCCCGCGCCTGAGCGAGCTGGGCCGCGTGCCGGGGACGCTGGACCTGGCGGCGACCCACCGCGAGTCCTCCGCCATCACCCTGCCCGGCCTCCACGTCTTCCGGCCGGAGGAAGGCCTCTTCTTCGCCAACGCGACGTCCCTCCGGGACGAGGTGCTCGTCCGCGTGCGCGACGCGGCCTCGCCGGTGCGCGAGGTGCTGCTGGACCTGGAGCTGACGGACGACCTGGACGTGCCGGGCGCGGACATGCTGGCCGGCCTGCACGAGGACCTGTCCCACCGGGGCATCACCCTGGCCCTGGCGCGCGTGCACGCGCCCACGCACCGGATGCTGGAGCGCACGGGCGTCCTGGAGAAGGTGGGCGCCCAGAATGTCTACCCGCAGGTGAGCACGGGCGTGGAGGCGTGGATGGCGCGCCACGAATCCCAGGTCTGGCAGGAATGGCGCCTCATCCACGACGGCCTGGACCTGGTGCGCGCGCGCGTGGACGAGGCTGGCGCGACGCTGCACGGCGAGGAGCGCCACCGACAGAAGGACCTGCTCGTCCAGTTGGACGAAGCGGAGTCGCGGATGCGGAGGCTGCTCGACCACCTGCCGCACCCGCCATCCGACGACGACGGGGGCCCCCGCGGCCCCACGCACTGAAGCAGTCCCCCCAACGCAAAGGAGAGCGGCACATGGCGACCACTGGCAAGACGAAGTCCACGGGCAATGGCAATGGCCACGGCAAGCACGAGAAGCGCAAACCCAACATCCTGGTCATCTGGGGCGACGACATCGGCTACTGGAACATCAGCGCCTACAACCAGGGGATGATGGGCTACCGCACGCCCAACATCGACCGCATCGCGAAGCAAGGCGCGCTGATGACGGACTGCTACGGCCAGCAGAGCTGCACCGCGGGCCGCGCGGCGTTCATCACCGGCATGAACCCGCTGCGCACGGGGCTCACCACCATCGGCATGCCCGGGGCCAAGTACGGCCTCCAGGACTCCGACCCCACCATCGCGGAGATGCTCAAGCCGCTGGGCTACACCTGCGGCCAGTTCGGCAAGAACCACCTGGGCGACTCCAACCCCTACCTGCCCACGGTGCACGGCTTCGACGAGTTCTTCGGCAACCTCTACCACCTCAACGCGGAGAACGAGCCGGAGTGCCCCGACTACCCGAAGGACCCGGCCTTCAAGGAGCGCTTCGGCCCGCGCGGCGTGCTGCACGCCTGGGCCACCGAGCGCAACGACGCCACCGAGGACCCTCGCTGGGGCGTGGTGGGCAAGCAGCGCATCGAGGACACCGGCGCGCTCACCCGGAAGCGAATGGAGACGGTGGACGGCGAGTTCCTCCAGGGGACGCTGGACTTCATGGAGCGCGCGGTGAAGGAGGGCAAGCCGTTCTTCCTCTGGCACAACACCACGCGCACCCACGTCTGGACCTACCTCCAGAAGAAGTACCAGAACGCCACCGGCTACGGCCTCTACGCGGACGCGATGCGGGAGCTGGACGACATCGTCGGGGTGCTGCTGGACAAGCTCGATGAGCTGGGCATCGCGGACGACACGCTGGTGGTGTTCTCCACCGACAACGGCGCGGAGAAGATGGGCTGGCCGGACGGCGGCAACTGCCCGTTCCGCGGTGAGAAGGGCTCGACGTGGGAGGGCGGCGTGCGCGTGCCGTGCGTGGTGCGCTGGCCGGGCGTGGTGGAGCCGGGGCGCGTCATCAATGACATCTTCGCGCACGAGGACTGGATGCCCACGCTGGTGGCCGCGGCGGGCGGCCCCACGGACCTCGTGGAGAAGTGCAAGCGCGGCTACAAGGTCGGCGACAAGACGTTCAAGGTCCACCTGGATGGGTACGACCAGAACGCGCTCCTGGCGGGCACGGCGCCGGGCAACCGCGACCAGTTCATCTACGTGCTCGACAGCGGCAACGTCGCGGCGGTGCGCTACAAGGACTGGAAGGTCATCTTCAGCTACCAGGACGGCGAAGGGCCGGACATGTGGTTCAGCGGCAAGCGCTTCAACCCCGCGTGGCCCTACCTCATCAACCTGCGCTCGGACCCCTTCGAGTACGGGCCGCACTCGGGGCTCTACACGCAGTGGTATGGCGAGCGCATGTTCACCTTCGTGCCCGCGCAGATGCTGATGCGGCAGTTCGCGGAGAGCCTCCTCGAGTTCCTGCCGAGCCAGGCGCCGGGCAGCCTGAGCATCGGGCCGATGAAGGAGCGCGTGCAGCGGAAGATCGAGGAGGCGCGCAAGCACAAGGACGAGCCGAGCATCGGCGCCCAGGTGATGTCGCTGGCCAATGAAGTGGAGCAGCTCATCCACCGCGTCCAGCAGTCTCACGCGTAGCCCCAGGCGGCGCCGGGCGGTGGAGGGGCGCCATTCCTCCACTGCCCGACACCGCTCCTGTTCTCCGGTGCGAGTGTCATTCCCCGCGCCGGGCCGGATGTTCGGCACGGAGGCCCCAGGCCATGCACAGGAACGAACCCCGCGACTCCGCCGTCACGCCCGACGTCGAGCCCACCGACACCACCGCGCGCCCGGGCCGCGCCCCCTCTCCGGACATGGTGTGGATCCCCGGCGGCACCTACTGGATGGGCTCCGACCATCACTATCCGGAGGAGGCTCCGGCCCATCAGGTGACCGTCTCCGGCTTCTGGATGGACCGCTACACCGTGACCAACGAGCAGTTCGCCCGCTTCGTGGAGCAGACCGGCTACGTCACCGTCGCGCAGCGTCCGCTCGTCGCGGCGGACTACCCGGGCGCGACGCCGGAGTCGCTGGTGCCCGGCTCGCTCGTCTTCCAGAAGGCGAAGCAGCCCGTGGACCTGGGCAACGTGGCGAACTGGTGGAGCTACGTCCCCGGAGCCAGCTGGAAGCACCCCGAGGGCCTCCGCAGCTCCGTGAAGCACCGCCGCGACCACCCCGTCGTCCACATCGCCTATGAGGACGCGGAGGCGTACGCCACCTGGGCCGGCAGGGCCCTGCCCACCGAAGCGGAGTGGGAGCGCGCCGCGCGCGGAGGCCTGGACCGCAACGAGTTCTGCTGGGGCAATGACTTCACGCCCCACGGGGAACACCTGGCCAACACATGGCAGGGCTACTTCCCGTGGCAGAACCTGCGCGAGGACGGCCACGAAGGCACCTGCCCCGTGGGCAGCTTCCCTCCCAATGGCTATGGCCTGCATGAGATGGCCGGCAACGTCTGGGAGTGGACCACCGACTGGTACCACGAGCGCCACCAGGGCCACCCCGGCAAGGCGTGCTGCATCCCCGTCAACCCGCGCGGCCCCGCGACGGCCCAGGGCAGCCAGGACCCCTCCACGCCGGCCGTCACCATTCCGCGCCGCGTGCTCAAGGGCGGCAGCCACCTGTGCGCGCCCAACTACTGCCGCCGCTACCGGCCCGCCGCGCGCTCGCCGCAGGCCGTGGACAGCGGGGCCAGCCACATCGGCTTCCGCTGCATCGTGCGTCCGCCCGCGCCCTAACCGCCGCGCGCGGCTCCGGCGCCGGAAGGCCGCCGCGGTTCGCGGTCCACGGAGAGGCGCGGCGGCACCACCACCGTGGCGAACACGAGCCCCAGCACCAGCTGGAGCGCCACCAGCAGCACGTTGAAGAGCCGGGCGTCGCTCGCGCCCGCGCTCGTCACGCCCAGGAGCGCGACGATGGCCTGCGTGCCCACGAAGCCCGGCGCGAGCTGCAACAGCCCGGGCATGATCAGCGTCATCGGCATCCGGTCCTTCCGGCGCCCGTAGAGCAGCCCCACCACGCCCAGCACGAACGCGGCCAGCAGCGGACTGCCCCGGTCCCCCAGCAGCGCCTTGGCCATCGCCTGCGTCCCGTACGCGAGCAGCACCGCGCCGACGATCCACCCCACGTCGCGCGGCCGTCCGGACATGCACACCGACAGCGCCACGCCGCCGATCGCGACCAGGAGGAACGTGAGCAGGGGCGGCAGCGCCTGCGCCGCGGCGGGTGGAGGCAAGGGCCAGGCGAAGCTCCAGAGCGTCCCCGCCGCGGCGATGCCCACGCCCAGCATCAGGAAGCGCAGCAGGCCATAGGCGAGCCGGGGCAGCCCCGCCTCCACCGATTCAGTGGCCAGCTCCAGCGAGCCCAGCGTCACCACCATCGCGGGCACCAGCAGCGTGGCGCCGCCGAACAGCGCTCGCACCGCGTCGAAGCGGGGCAGGATGAACGTGAAGCCGAACGCCACCAGCGTCCCCAGGAAGGCCGCGAGGAAGCTCTTCTGCAGGTCCATCCGCTGCGAGCGCAGCGTACCGAAGTGGATGAGCCCCGCGACGACGCCCACGAAGAAGGCCACCCCCATCTCCAGCCACGCCCCACCCACCCGGGCGGCCACGGCCGCGCCGTACACGCCATACGCCAGGAACACGAGCCATTCGGGGTAGGCGGGCGGGCTGGACTCGATGCGGTCCAGCTCCGCGCGGGCCTCGGGCAGGAGCACGCGCCCCTCCGCGACCGCGTCCGACAGCCGCAGCAGCGCCGCGGCCCGGCCCAGGTTCCAGTGGGGATTGAAGGGCAGGCGCGCGAAGGCCACGCGGGGCCGCCGCCCGGCCATCACCTGCGTCATCGCCAGACTCTGGAGGGTGAAGACCTCCGCCTGGAGCCCCCAGGCCTCCGCCACGCGCCGCACGCGCGCCTCCACCAGGAGCGCTGGCTGATAGGCCAGGTGCAAGGCCCTGGCGAGGTCCAGGAGGAAGGCCGTCTGTGCCTCCATCGCTCCGTCCGCTTCGCGCTCCAGGGTCATGGGGCCTCCGCGCCAGTGTCATTCCCCGTGGCGGGCCCGGCGCCCTCGCCCTCACTGGATGCGAACGAGAAGGTGGCGCCAATCAGCAGGGTCACCTGGAAGGAGCGCACGTCCAGGCTGTCCACCGAGGACGCGATTCCCGACTCCCGGAGCGCGTCCGCCAGCCGCTGGGACTGCTTGCCGCCCCACGCCACGTCGCCGCCCAGCGTGAAGCGCGTCCGGCCGTGTCCCCAGTGCACGCCCGAGGCCACGTGGTACAGGTCCCAGGCCCCGAGCAGCGCGTTCGTCGCCGGGGTCCGCGCCAGCGCGCTGAAGTCCGTGTGCCCGCTCAGGTACACCCGCACCTGCTCGCCCAGCCGCTGCTCCACGCCCAGCGCCGCGTTCAGCACCGGCTTGAGCGCCAGGTCGAAGTCCCCGTCGATGGACTCCGTCGAGCCGCGAGGGACGATGGGCGCGCTGTCCACCAGCGTGAGCGGCGTGACGCGCGCGTAGCCCTCCAGGGACAGGTACACCGTGGTGGAGCGGAACCTCCGGCTCGCCCCGAGCGCCGCGCTCCACGGGCTGCGGAAGCGCGCCGCGAGGCCCTCCTGGAAGTCGAACACGGGCGCGGGGGTCGCCACGTCGAACCCCTGCGTCAGGATGGCGCGCTGGTATCCCGCCGAGCCCTGCCCCCAGAGCCCCAGGCTCGGCGTCGTCACCGCCAGCCCCACGGCCCACGGCCCATCCTGGTAGCTGGCCCCCACCTTCAGGAGCACGCGGAGGTGTTGCAGTTGCACGTCCCTGCCCAGCGTCGCCAGCAGCTGCTGGCCCGCGGCACCGGAGCCCTCCGCCAGCGTCTGGAAGCGCAGCTCCTGCTGCCGGAACGCGAGGAAGGGACTCAGGCCCAGGCCCAGGTGACCGCCGATGGGCACGGCCCAGGACAGCCCCGCCCAGTACTCGCTCACGGACTGGTCCAGCCGCACGTCCGTGGACAGCGCGTCCATGCCCCCCACGCCCGCCAGGTCCACGCCCGTGCGCGTGTCGCGCGACTCGAGGCTGAAGGAGACGCCCTGGCGCGTGAGCAGCGAATAGGCCAGCTTGGACTTCCCCAGGAAGTCGAAGCGGAGCGAGCCCGCGATGAGCGACGGGAGCACGCTCACGTTGGAGTCGGACAGGGCCCGGCCCCGCCCCAGGCCATCCTCCACCTTGAGGCGGGCGAACTCATACACGCTGCCGGTGAGCTCCAGCTCCGGCGTCCCCAGGATGCCGAGCGCGCCGGGGTTGTAATAGACGGCGCTGATGTCACCCGGGTTGCCCACGAAGGCGCCTCCCAGCAGCCACGCCCGGTTGCCGAACTGCCGGGTGGTGTAGTGCGCGTCCTGCGCCAGCGCCGGGGCGGACAGCAGCAAGCCCAGCACCGCGACGCGGAGCAGCGCTGGTGAGGGGAGTGGAGCCATGGCGTCAGTGCACCTGTTCGGGTGGAAGGGGCGGCTGGGAGGTCCGCGTGCCCTCGGGCGCTCCGCCTCGCGCCTCCAGGTAGGCACGCACGGCGGAGCCCACCGTGGGGTAGAGCCGGTCGTGCCCCAGCCGCGCGAGCAGCCCCGAGCGCCGGAGCACCACGCGCATGGGGCCCCGCGCCTGGGCCACGGCGAGCACGATGCCCTCGTCCTCCAGCTCGCGCCGCACCTTCTCCAGGCTCTCCGCGGCGGTGATGTCCAGGTCGAACACGGAGGAGGCATCCAGCACGAACCACTCCACCGGGGCGCGGGACTCCGCCACCAGCTTGCGCACCTGTTCGCGCAGGAAGCGGGCGTTGGCGAAGAAGAGGGGCGCGTCGAAGCGGTAGACGACGAGGCCGGGCACCGTCTCCGCGTCCGCGTGGCCCTCCACGTCGTGCCAGCCGGGCACGCCCTCGCGCTCGCCCAGGATGGCGTCGTGGGGGTGCGCCGCGCGGCGGATGAGGTCCACCAGCGACAGCGCCACCGCGATGAGGATTCCCTGCAGGATGCCCAGCAGCAGCACGCCCAGCGTCGTCACCACCGCGAGCAGCGCCTCCACCGGCCGGATCCGCCACAGCCGGACGACGGGCTGCACCTGCAGCAGGTACACCGCCGCGACGATGACGATGGCCCCCAGCGTGACCAGGGGCAGCTTCTCCAGGAGCGGCGTGAGGAACAGGCTGAACAGCAGCACCACCCCCGCCGCGCCCACGCCCACCGCCTGCGTGCGCCCCTTCATGGATGCGTTGACCGCCGTGCGGGAGTCGCTGCCCGTCACCGGGAAGCCCTGCGTGAGGCCGGTGAGGAGGTTGGCCGCCGCCTGTCCGAAGAACTCCTGGTTCGCGTCCAGCCGGTAGCCGAAGCGGTCCGCGTAGATGCGGCCCGTGAGCACGGAGCTGGCGTAGTTCACGAGCGCGAGGCTGAAGGCCGCCGGCAGGAGCTCGCGCACGTCGGAGAAGCCGACGGCGGGCAGGCCGAACGCGGGCGCCGCCGCGGAGATGCGGCCCACCACCTTCACGCCCCCGTTGTCCAGTTGGAACCACCACGCCAGCAGCGTGGTGACGACCACCATCACCAGCGGCGCGGGCCAGCGCGGCAGCCAGTGGCGCATCTCCACCAGCGCCGTGACGACGGCCAGCCCCAGCAGCAGCGTGGGCACGTGCGTGTGGCCCACGTTCGCCGCCACCTCCGACAACTGCCCGGTGAAGGCGTTCGACTTGCGCTCCAGCCCGAGCATCCGGGCCAGCTGGCTGCCAATGATGATGAGCGCCGCGCCGTTGACGTAGCCGATGAGGATGGGCCGCGACAGGAAGTCCGCGAGCGCCCCGGCGCGGCACAGCCCGCCGATGAGGCTCACCACGCCCACCATCAACGCCAGCAGGGCCGCGAGCGACGCCAGCCGCTCCGGCCCGCCGCTGGCCAGCAGCGGGGCCATCGCCGTCGCGGTGAGGATGGACGAGCCCGCCTCCGGCCCGAGCAGCAGGTGCCGCGACGGGCCGAACAGCGCGTAGGCCAGCATCGCGAAGACGCCCGCGTACAGCCCCGCCACCGGCCGCGCGCCGACGATCTGCGCATAGGCCAACCCCTGGGGGATGAGCATGGCGCCCACGGTGAGCGCCGCCAGCGCGTCCGTGCGCAGCCACTCGCGCCGATACGTGAGCGCCTGCTCGACGCCGGGCAGCGCACGCCGCAAGAGCCGCCCGAGCGTGGCCGAAGTGCGCTGCATGGCCCGTCCACCTCTCTCACCGTCACCTGCCGTGCCGCGTGCGTGCGGACACCTGGCGCAAGGAAGGGTGGAGGCGCCCGCGCCTCGCGGCATCACCGCCCTGGGTGCGTTGCGGCCATCCTCTCCAGGACAGGCACGCTCACGCGCCCGCGTGCGCCCGCCGGCCCGCCGGCAGCGACGGCCCGCCGCCGCGCCCGGCCGCCTGGTGGCGCTTGTTCCAGAGCTGGTAGGGCACCAGCGCCAGGGTGCGGAGCACGAGGTACAGGCCCATGACCGCGAGCAGGTTCTTCATGGGGTAGGTGCTGCCGCCCAGGCAGAAGGCGAAGGCCGGGTTGCCGAGCACCGCGGAGAGGGCCAGCGCCGTGCGGTCCTCGGGCCGGGGCCGGCCCGCCACGTGGCCCAGGGCCGCGGAGCCCAGCGTCACGACCAACATCGCGACCAGGTTCCAGAGGCTCAGGTGCTTCAGCAGCGGCAGGCCGGCGACGAGCATCGTCACGGCGGCCACGCCCAGCGCGATGTTGAAATAGACCTTCACCGGCTTGAGCAGCCGCCGCGCCCAGCGCGGGGCGCCCTTCTGGAGGCCGATGCCCAGGGCGAACGGCACGAAGAACGGGAGGATGACCCGGGCCAGGAGCGTCCGGTATGGCGGCGTCTGGATGACCAGGGGGAACAGGTGCTCCAGCAACGCCAGCGACAGCGGCAGCAGCGCGATGGCGATGAGCGACAGGGTGACGGACAGCGCCAGGGCCAGCGGCAGGTTTCCCTTCTGCTGGGACACGGCGTTGAGGGCCATGGGCAGCCCCGGGCAGAACGCCATCAGCGCGATGACCCCGGCCGCGACGGGCTGGAGCGGCAGCACCTTCGTCACGAGGAGGGCCAGCGCCGGCACCGCCACCAGACACACCACCAGCCCCCGGACGAACGCCGGCTGCCGCGCGCCCTGGCTCAGGTCCCCCAGGTGCCACGACAGGCCCTGCGACAACCCGAGCGCGACGATGACGGTCGGGAGCATCAGCCCCAGGAGGGCTTGCAAGGCATGCATCAGGGGCCCTCCGGGAAGATGCGCTTCCAGTCCTGGCGCATGCTGACCACCGTCCAGCCGCCCTCGCGCGCGGCCTTCAGCGACGCCTCGTTCTTCTCCGAGTAGGCGAACTCGCGCTCCGCGTCGTCGTGGTTGATGAGCAGGGCGAAGCCCGCGCGGGGCTGCTCCTTCGTGTACTGGAGCATCTGGATGTCGCCGCCGGAGCGGACGTTGCCCGCGGCGAAGACCGGCCGCCGCCCGATGCGCTGTTCGATGCCCACCGGCTTGCCCGCCTTGTCATTGATGTGGTCCACCTTCGCCTCGCGGCGCAGCACGGGGTGGCCGTGGTTCTCGTCGAACTTCTCCTTCAGGTCGCTGCCGATGACCTGTTGGGGCGGGATGCCGTAGGTCTCCTCGGAGATGACGCGCATGAAGTCGGTGCCGCCGCCCGAGCTGATCCACGTCTGGAAGCCGTTGGCGCGCAGGTACTGGAGCAACTCCCGCATGGGGACGTAGGCCAGCTGGGTGTACGGCACGCCGAACTTCGGGTGGCGGGCGGTCTTGAAGAAGGCACGCGCCTCATCCGCGAACGCCTCCTGCGTCGTGTCCTTGTGGACGGCGGCGAACAGGGCCATCAGCTGAGGCTCATCCATGGATGAGAGCAGGGCGAGGTCGCCTTCCAGCACGGCCTTGAAGGGCTGCTTTCGCGCGAGCGACGCGTCCTTCTTCACGAGGGCCTTGACCTGTTCGCGCAGGAAGACGCCCTGGACGACGGGCTTCTCCTGCCAGAGCGTGCCGTCGTTGTCGAAGGTGGCGATGCGCTCCTCCGGGGGGATGAAGCCCGGGTCGCCCTCGGTGGTGGAGCGGGTGACGAAGTCGATGATGGACTGCTTCACCGGGCCCTCGGTCCAGGAGGGCAGCGGATCCGCGGCGAGCGCCTGGACCGGGACGGCCACCAGGAGGACGACCGCCCAGAGCAGGCAGGTCCGAGGGTGAAGGGCTTCGCGGATGGGTCGTGCCACGGTCGCCTCCTGTCGCGCCATCCCCCGGACGCCACCCCGAGGAGTGTGGGACCGGCACCGTCACTCCACAATGAAGCGTGGAGGCAGAGGGAGGAGGGCCCGCTGTGCCCGCCCGTCAACGAAGGACGGGAGCCTCCGGCGACGGGGGGAAAGCGGCGCGGCACAAGCCCCCCATGAACCCAGGCAGCAACCAGCGTGTCCGGGTTCCCGCCATCGTGTTCTCCCCCGCCTGTGCCGCGCCCAGGATGAAGCTGGTGAGGAAGTAGAGGCCGCGCCCACGGCCCCGGGAGTCGCAGTCCTCTGTCCGCAGGCGAGGGACGCCGCCTGCCTTCAGACGACCTCCCGGCGAAGCAGCGCCCGCCACTCCACGACGGCGATGACGATGAGCACCAGCACGAGCAGGAGGAACGCGCCGTTCCACTGCGTGCCGGGCATGCCGCCCAGGTTGACGCCCAGCAGGCCGGTGATGAACGACAGCGGCAGGAAGACGCCGGAGATGATGGTGAGCAGGTAGAGGATGCGCTGGCTCTTGGCGTCCTGACGGGCCTTCTCGTCCTCACGGAGGATGCGCGCGCGTTCAACCAACGCATCCAGCTCCTTGACGATGGAGCCGGCCCGCGCGGCGTGATCCTTCAATTGGTCCCGCTGGGCGTGCAACCAGTCCACGTCGAGCAAGCCGACGCGCACGACGGCGTCGCGGCAGAGGGAGACGAAGCGGCGTTGTTCCACGAGGATGCGGCGCAGCCTGCGAAGCCGCTCCGCGTTGGCGTCCTCGTCGCGGCGCTCCTCGAAGCGGGCTTCCAGTTCGGACAGCCTGTCATCCAGGTCGGCGAGACGCAGGGCGGACTCCGCGAGGGCGGTGCCGGCGAAGGTGATGAAGAGCTCCGAGGCTTGGGGGCCCCGGCCCGAGGCCAGCCTCCGCCGCAGGTCGGCGATGGCGGGCTGGTCGGCGGCGGCGACGGTGACGCTGCGATCCACCGTCCCCAAGATGCGCAGCGTCCGTTGCGGAGCGTCCACGTGCACGACGTCCGGGTGGAGCATCAGCAGGACGAGCTGATCGCCGCCGATGACGTCGATGCGGACGCGACTCACTTCAGCGAGGAGGGAGTCCCGCGCCTCGGGGGACAGGTGGAGCAGTTGCTCCAGGGCGCGAGGCAGGTCGGGGAGGTCCGGGGGCAGGTTCAACCAGAGGTGTCCATCCGAGGGCTTCCACTCCGGGAGCGCGTCCAGCGGAAGAGGACGCGCGCGCCCCTGGTCATCGAGCAGGAACGCGAAGGTCTCCCCAAGCTCATCCATGTCCGCCTCCCCACGTCCTGCGTGGAAGGTGGCGAGGAACCCCAGGAGGACCAAGGTCCCAGGCGGCCCATCAGCCTGCCGCCCGGCGACTGCTCACCCCGGGTCGAGCGACCAGGTTCCCTCGGCCCAGCGTTCGAGCGTCTGCCGCGCGCCAAAGGGAACAAGGCCCTGCCCCTTGGCGGCCTCTTCCAGCACGGCCTTGGCCTCGTCGGTGCGGTATCGCAGCAGATGCGCCGCGGCCATCACGCGAACATCCATCCGCTCATGCTTGAGCAGGACGGCGAGTGCTTCGCGCCCGGAATCGCCATGACTCAAGAGCTTGTCCACCGCCGCGCCATACTTCCGGGCGTGCATGTTTCCGGTTCGCGCGTCTCCCCGGAAGATGGCTTCGTTCTGGGCCACCACGTGGTGCGCGAACTGTTCGACGAGCGCCTCCAGCCGCATCACCACAGCCCCTTGCTCACGTTCTCGATTGCCTGCAACCCGAACTCATACTGTGCGGAGAAGGGGCGGGTACTCAACCACTGTCGCACCGTCACTGACGAGCCAGTGAGATCACGGCGAATCGAGGAGAAGAGCGCACGCCCGTTTGAACAATCCGAAGTCAGCCTCCACCGCGGCAAAGACAAGCAGCGCCGAACACACCACGCCCTCCCCGTCCCGCCAGCCCCTCCCGCGCGGTCGGCGATGACAGGCCGCCACGGGCAGGCCCCGCTGCCTCCTCCTGATTGTCCATTGCCTGCCGCGTTCCCACCCCTAGGGACAAACCTCGACGTGAAAGGACCCCGTCCCCATGGCCCGGAAACCACGCTTCCCCCTGCGGGTGGACCACACCGTCTATCCCCGCCCCGAATACCGCTTCCCCAAGGCCCGCATCGGGCTCACCTACAAGGACTCCCGGGCGGACTACCCACCCCTGCAACCCGCCCCGGACAAGGCGCCCAACATCCTGCTCGTGCTGCTGGATGACGTGGGCTACGGCTGGTCCAGCGCGTTCGGCGGACTCGTGGACATGCCCGTCGCGGAGCGGCTGGCGCGGGGCGGACTCAAGTACTGCCAGTTCCACACCACCGCGCTGTGCTCGCCCACCCGCGCCGCGCTGCTCACCGGGCGCAACCACCACAGCGTGTCGTCCGGCAACATCGGAGAGGTGGCCACCGGCTTCCCCGGCTACACCGGCATCATCCCGAAGAGCTGCTGCACCATCGCGGAGATCCTTCGCGAGAACGGCTACGCCACCGGCTGGTGGGGCAAGAACCACAACGTCCCCGACAACCAGACCAGCCCCGCCGGGCCGTTCGACAACTGGCCCACCCAGCGCGGCTTCGACACCTTCTATGGCTTCATCGGCGGAGAGACGGATCAGTTCTACCCAGCCCTCTACCGGGGCACCGAACCCGTGGAGGCCGGCCGCACGCCGGAGGACGGCTACCAGCTCACGCGCGACCTGGCGGACGACTGCATCCAGTGGATGCGCCAGCAGAAGTCCATCGCCCCCGCCCGCCCCTTCTTCGCCTACTTCTCCCCGGGCGCCGCGCACGCGCCGCACCAGCCCCCGCTCGACTGGCGCGGCCGACATCAGGGGAAGTTCGACATGGGCTGGGACGAATACCGCCGCCAGGTGTGGCAGCGGCAGCTGGAGCTGGGCGTCATCCCCCCCGGCACCCGGCTCACCGAACGCCCCAAGGAGATCCCCGCCTGGGAGGACGCCACGCCGGAAGAGCGGCGCTTCTACCTGCGCCTGATGGAGAACTACGCCGACTTCCTCTCCCACGCCGACAACGAGGTGGGCCGCGTCCTGCAAGCCCTCCAGGACCTGGGCGAGGAGGAGAACACGCTCGTCCTCTACATCATCGGAGACAACGGCTCGAGCGCGGAGGGCTCCCTCACCGGCACCCTCAATGAGATGGCCGTGCTGGGCGGCGACACGCCCGACATCGAGGACCTGCTGCCGCGCATCGACGACATCGGCCTGCCGGGCACCTCGCCGCACTACCCCGTCGGGTGGGCGTGGGCCGGCGACACGCCGTTCCAGTGGACCAAGCAGATCGCCTCGCACTTCGGCGGCACGCGCAACCCGATGATCGTCTCCTGGCCCCGCGAGGTGGAGGACCCGGGCGGCATCCGCTTCCAGTTCCACCACGTCATCGACATCCTCCCCACGCTGCTGGAGGTGATTGGCATCGCGGAGCCCACGCAGATGCACGGCGTGCCGCAGAAGCCCATCGAAGGCGTGAGCCTGGCCTACACCTTCGACGCGAAGCACGCGGACGCGCCCAGCCACCGCACCACGCAATACTTCGAGATGTTCGCCAACCGCGCCCTGTACCACGAGGGGTGGATGGCGTCGTGCCGTCACGGGCGGCTGCCGTGGGTGAACATCGGCGGCGCGGACTTCGACGCGGACCGCTGGGAGCTGTACGACCTGCGCCGGGACTTCAGCCAGGCGCAGGACCTGTCCGCCCAGCACCCGAAGAAGCTGCGCGAGCTCCAGGACCTCTTCATGGTGGAGGCCGCGAAGTACGACGTGCTCCCGCTGGATGACCGCTTCGTCGAACGCGCGGACGTGAGCCTGCGCCCCAGCTGGTTCCACGGCCGCAAGCGGGTGACGTTCTACGAGGGCATGACGTACCTGCCGGAGGGCAGCGCCCCGAAGACCCACAACGTCAGCTACACCCTGACCGCGGGGGTGGACATCCCGGAGGACGGCGCCGAGGGCGTCATCATCTGCCTGGGCGGCGACGTGGGCGGCTGGACGCTCTACATGGACCAGCAGCGGCTGGTGTACCACTACAACTTCTTCGACATGGTCCGCTCGGAGGTGGTGTCGTCGCAGAAGGTGCCCACCGGCCAGGTGGAGCTGTCCCTGGCGTTCACCAACGAGTCCACCACCCTGGGGGGCCCCGCCAGCGTGCGGCTCTTCATCAACGGCCGCGACGTGGGGGGGCTGCATCTGGAGCGGCAGACCCGCGCCCGCTTCAGCACGGAGTGCATGGACGTGGGCATGGACCACCGCGCCCCCGTGAGCCCCAAGTACCGCGACCGGATGCCCTTCCGGTTCACCGGCCGCATCGAATACGTCACCTTCGACTTCGACCTGGAGAACGCCAACCGCGAGCTCACCCCGGCGGAGCGCCTGGAGCAGCACGTGCGGCTGGATTGACGTCAGCGCCCGGCGCGAAGGCGCATGCCACGCCTTCGCGCCACGGCCTCAGGCATCGCGCCAGCGCAGGGACAGCACCGTCAGCGCCACGAGCGCGCTGCCCGCGCCCGCCACCGTCAGCAGGGGGCGGCGCAGCCGCGCGCCCAGGGCCTCCAGCGCCCCCACGGTGACTTCGCGGCTCGCCCGCCGCAGCCGCTTCCGGTTCCGCGGGACCTCACGCCAGCGTCGGCCTTCATCCGCGAGCGCGCCCCCCGCGCCCCGGACCGTCGCGGCGGCGGTCCGCTCCGCGAGCCGTTCCAGGGAGGACGTCAGCGCATCACCCGAGCCCCCCGAGCCCCCCGGGCTCGCCGCCAGCTCCTCGCGCAGGCCCGCCGCCAGCCCGCGCACGAGGTCCTGGCCCGCGCGCTCCACCCACCCCACCAGCAGCCCCGAGTCCTCGCGCAGCTTCGATTCGATGCCCGCCACCAGTCCCCGCCCCACCCTCGCGGCCACCTCCTCGCCCAGCGGCGCCAGCGCACGCACGTCCTTCGTGAGGAGGGGCAGCGACTCGTGGAGCTGCGCGGTGGCGGCCTTCACCACGCCCCGGGCCATCACCTGGGCGCGCTCACCGGGTGCGTGGATCTCCTCCGTCCGGGAGTGGGCGAACTTCACCGCTTCATCGAAGAGCTGGCCCAGGCGCACCATGAAGGCGTGCAGGGGCAGCCCCCCGTCCCGCCACTCCCGCTGGAGCGCCTCCAGGGCCCCTTCCATGGCCGCGCCCGCGAGCGCATGGGCCGCGGCCGCGGGCTCCACCTGCTCGCGCTCGGCGGCGTCATGCGCGAGCCGGCCCAGCACGGTGAGCACGTCCTGGATGAGCGAGCGCAGCTGCCCGTCGAACTCCGGCAGCTCGTCGCGCAGCCCGTCGGCGGCGCCTCGCACCGCGCCGCTGGCGGCCTCGCTCGCGGCAAGCCGCTCCAATGACAGGGCCAGGTTGCGAAGTGCCTCCAAGGGCCCCGTGCGCCGCGCGATGCCCATGGAAACACCCCACCTTCTCGCGGGCCTTGCACCCGCGAATGAAGAGAGTTCCCTTCACACGCTGCGGAGGCACGAGGGCCGCGGCAAGGACACCCAGGCGGGCCGGCCTCTCCCGCCCCGCGCGCCCCACCCCCTGGGGCGGCAACGCCAACCGGGCACCCGCCACCCTCAACGCCGGCTCCTGATTGTCCACGGTCCGTCGCGTCCCCACCCCTAGGGACAACGATTGGAGCGTGTCCCCATGGCGACGAAGGCAGCGAAGAAGAAGCAACCCAACATCCTGGTCATCTTCGGAGACGACATCGGCTACTGGAACCTCAGCGCCTACAACCTGGGCGTCATGGGCTACCGCACGCCCAACATCGACCGGCTGGCGAAGGAGGGGGCGCTCTTCACCGACTACTACGCCCAGCAGAGCTGCACGGCGGGCCGCGCGGCCTTCATCACCGGTCAATGTCCCTTCCGCACCGGCCTCACCAAGGTGGGCATGCCCGGGGCGAAGGTGGGGCTCCAGCCCGAGGACCCGACCATCGCGGACCTGCTCAAGCCCCTGGGCTACGTCACCGGCCAGTTCGGAAAGAACCACCTGGGCGACCGCGACGAGTTCCTGCCCACCGTCCACGGCTTCGACGAGTTCTTCGGCAACCTCTACCACCTCAACGCGGAGGAGGAGCCGGAGAACGTGGACTACCCCAAGGACCCCGAGTTCCGGAAGCGCTTCGGGCCGCGCGGCGTGCTCAAGAGCAAGGCGGACGGCAAGGGCGGCCAGACGGTGGAGGACACCGGCCCGCTGACGAAGAAGCGCATGGAGACCGTGGATGAGGAGTTCCTGGGCGCCACGCTGGACTTCATCGACCGGGCCCACTCCGACGCCAAGCCCTTCTTCGTCTGGTTCAACACCACCCGCATGCACATCCACACCCACCTTCGGCCGGAGTCGCAGGGCCGCACCGGCCTGGGGCTGTTCCCGGACGGCATGGTGGAGCACGACGGGCACGTGGGGCAGCTGCTCTCCAAGCTGGACGCGCTTGGCATCACCGATGACACCCTCATCATCTACACCACCGACAACGGCTCCATGACGAGCATGTGGCCCGACGGCGGCACGACGCCCTTCCGCGGCGAGAAGGACACCAACTGGGAGGGCGCGTTCCGGGCCCCCTGCCTCGTGCGTTGGGCTGGCACGGTGAAGCCCGGCACGCAGTTCAACGAGCTGTTCTCCTCCGAGGACTGGCTGCCCACGCTGCTGGCCGCCGCGGGCGAGCCCGACGTGGTGCAGAAGCTGCTGGAGGGGCATGACGCGGGCGACAAGCACTTCAAGGTCCACCTGGACGGCTACGACCAGACGGCGCTGCTGTCGGGCAAGGGCGAGACCCGGCGGGACGAGTTCTTCTACTTCGGCGACGACGGCGAGCTGGTCGCCATGCGCTACAAGCGCTTCAAGCTCGTCTTCGAGGAACAGGACGCCACGGGCATCGAGGTGTGGTCGCAGCCCTTCACCAGCCGGCGCGTCCCGCTCATCTTCGACCTGCGCGCGGATCCGCTGGAGCGCGCCGAGTCCTCCGTCGGCTACTTCGCCTGGCTCCTGGACCGCTCCTTCGTGCTGGTGCCCGCCCAGGCCCTGGTGGGGCGCTTCCTCGCCACCTTCCAGGCGTTTCCCTCGCGCCAGCATCCGGCCAGCTTCTCCATTGATCAGGTGATGGCGAAGCTGGAGAACGGGGCCGCGCCCATCCACTGAAGGACAGGAACGGCGCTCCACCGCCCGGGCCGAGCGCCCCGCGGTGGAGCCCCGCGGGCCGTCCCAGGCCGCCAGCCGGGTGTTTCCAATCCATCGCCGCCCGGGAGAGTCTGCTTGTGCGCTCCGGGCCGTTGAGGCATCCGGAGGCTCCCTCCCGGAACCTCGCGACATGACCGACTCCCCGCCCCCGGCCCCCCAGGACGCAGCGCCTCGCACCAAGCGGTGGCGCCGCGCGGCGCTGTGGGCCCTGCTGGCCGTGGCGGTGCTGGAGGTGGCCATCAACGTGGCGCTCAACGCGGGCGTCACCCAGGCCATCATGCGCCGCTCGACGGACCGCACGCAGCTGACGTGGCGGAGCGCGTGGTGGCTGTGGCCCGTGGGCCGGCTCCACCTCCGGGACTTCACCCTCACCCAGCAGGACTCGAACGTCTGGTGGAAGGTGGAGGTGGACGCGCTGGAGGCCGGGATGTCGCTGACGGGCCTCCTGCGAAAGCGCGTGGAGGTGCACGGCATCGACGGGCACGGCGCGAGCTTCCACCTGGAGCCGTCCTCGCTGCCCGAGGGCCCGCCGGGCCCCGTCAGCAAGCCCTGGGTCATCCTCCTGGAGGACGTCACGCTGCACGACGTGCGCGAGCTGGACTTCAGCCGGGTGCGCTTCGTGGGAGGCCTGGACGTCACGGGCACGCTGGACCTCCAGTCCCGCGAACGCCTGAGGGTGGACCTCCCGTCGGTGCGCGTGGGCGAGGGCTTCATCGAAGTGGACGGCCAGCGCGTCGCGAGGCTGGAGTCGCTGGCCTCGCGGGCCCTGCTCGACGCGCCCTTCCAGGAAGGCGAAGGCCACGACCTGTCCCAGGCGCTGAGCGGCGAACTCCAGGCGAAGGTGGACGTGCTGCCGCTGGATTGGATCAACGAGCAGCTGGGCGCCAGCGCTCCGGTGTCCCTCCACGGCGGCGCCGGACGGGTGGAGTTGGACGTGCGCATGCGGCGCAACACCCTGGAGCCGGGCAGCCGGTTGACGGCCTCCGGCGCGGAGCTGGACGTGCGCGCGGGGCCCATGCGGATCCAAGCCCCGTGGACCGTCCACGCCGCCATGGACGCGCAGCCGCGGGAGCAGCCGTCAGGGACGCTGCGGATGGCCTTCACGCCGGTGCGAGTGTCGGGCCCCCAGGGCCACAGCGTGGAGATACCGGAGGTGGCCCTCACCGTGCTGGCGCGGCGGCGCGAAGGGCGACCGGGCATGGACCTGGAGCCCGCGCTGCGAGTGGCGAAGAGCAAGCCCCTGGACCTGCGCGTGCTCAACCCCTGGCTGGGGCGGACGCTGGAGGTGGACTCCGGCCACGTGACGGTGCGCAGCGAGGAGCCGCCCAAGGGCGAGCGGACGCGCGACTCCCTGTCCCTGCGCATGGACACGGACCTCGTCACCGGACGCATGGGCGAGAACAAGGTCCTGCTGCGCGCGGAGGTGGAGGTCGATGCCCGGCACCTCTCGCTGGACATGACGGAGCTGGGGCTGGCGGGGACGACGCTCAAGCTGAGCCAGGTGTCCTCCAATGGCCCGGTGCCCATCCGCGCCTGGAGCGGCACCTTCAGCCTGCCCCGCGCGAGCCTCACCCTGTCCCCCACGGTGCTGAGGGCGCGCTTCTCGAGCCAGCTCACCGACACGCAGCCCCTGGTCGCGCTCATCACCTCGTCGAAGCGGCTGCCCGCCTTCGTCACCTCCCTGCTCAACATCCCGAAGGTGGAGGTGACGGGGCAGGTGCAGATCGACGAGCGCGGCCTCCAGCTGCGTGAGCTGAAGGCGAAGGGCGAGGGCTTCTCCCTGGACGGCCACCTGGACCTGGTTCAGGGCAACATCACGGGCGCGCTGCTGACGACGCTGGGCGTGGTGACGGGCGGCATCGAGTTGAGGCCCGGCCACCACGACCTGCACCTGCTGAACGCGAAGGCGTGGTTCGAGGGCCAGCCGGTGCCGCCGTTCCGCTAGGTCAAAGCGCCAGGAGCACGTCCAGCTGCACCTGCAAGGCGTTGGCTTCGTCGTGTCTTCCGAGGCTGACGTAGAGCGCCACCGCCTCCCGCCGCTCTTGAATCTCCCGCGCGATGACGGCCCGCACGGCGTCCGGCGTCAGCTCCAGGCGGGGCACTTCCCCACTCCCCAACCCACCGGCGGTTCCGGCGACGGCGCCACGGACGGAGGGGGGCGCGACGCTCACGTCGGGAGCCTCCGCGTTGTCGAGGGCCGCGAGCGTCTCACGCAGGACGGCCGAAGCCAGCGCGCTCCGGGTGCGCAGCGCCTCTTTCAGGGCAGCGCGAAGCGTCGACTTCCATTCAGCGACGGTTCTCATGTCCCCTGCCATGCCAGTCCTCCCTCCGGATGCGGTCGTCGACCCGGGGACGAGAGTCGACCGTCCGACCCTCCAGGCTGTCAACGCTGCTACGCGCGCACCTCGTCCCGCGGTGAGGGGGCGGGGTTTTGCGTGCCCTTGGGCGCGCAACCGTGCGACAAGGCGGGCGCTGCGACACCCCCTGGAGGACGGCATGGCGGAGATGACCTACCGGACGGCGCTGGTGACAGGCGCCTCGAGCGGGCTGGGACGTGGACTGGCGCTGTGGCTCTCGAAGCACGGCCTGCGCGTCTTCGCGACGGGCCGGCGGCTGTCTCAGCTGCAGGCCCTCTCCGCGGAGGCCCAGGCCGCGGGCGCCACGGTGGAGCCCATCGTCATGGACATCACCCACGCGGAGGCGGCCCAGGAGCGCATCCGCGCCATCGACGCGGAGTGTGGCGGCCTGGACCTGGTGGTGGCCAACGCGGGCGTCGGCGGCCCCACGCATGGCAAGCGCATGGACTGGGACAAGGCGCGCGCCATCATCGACACCAACGTCACCGGCGCCGCCGCCACGCTGTGCGCGGTGCTGCCCCAGATGGTGGAGCGCCGCCGGGGCCACGTGGTGGGCATCTCCAGCCTCGCGGGCCACCGGGGGCTGGCCGGCCACGCCGCCTACTCCGCGTCCAAGGCCTTCCTCGCCACCTTCCTGGAGAGCCTGCGCGTGGACCTGAAGGGCACGGGCGTCGCCGTGACGTGCGTCTACCCGGGCTTCGTGAAGAGCGAGCTCACCGCGAAGAACCACTTCCCCATGCCCTTCCTCATGGAGACCGACGACGCCGTCGCGCGCATGGGCCGCGCCATCTTCGCGGGTGAGACGGAGGTCAGCTTCCCCTGGCAGCTCGCCACCTCCATGCGCCTCTTGAAGGCCATGCCCAACCCCCTGTTCGACGCCACCGCGCGCCGCTTGAAGTGAGAGGAGCCCGCCCATGACGACCCCACTGACGTCCTTCGCCGAGCGCTTCGCGAAGCTCGCCGACGCGCGCTCGCCCTTCTGCCTGGGGCTGGACCCCTCGCGCGACGTGCTCGCCCGCTGGGGGCTGCCGGACACCGCGCAGGGCCTGTCCGACTTCTGCGAGCGCCTGGCCGACGCGGCCGGTGACACGCTCGCGGTGGTGAAGCCGCAGAGCGCGTTCTTCGAGCGCCACGGCCCCGAGGGGCTCGTCGTCCTCCAGCGCGTGCTCCGGCGCTTCCGCGCCGCCGGCACCCTCACCCTGCTGGACGTGAAGCGCGGCGACATCGGCTCCACCATGGACGCCTACGCGGAGTCCCTCTTCGGCGAGGGCAGCGCCTACGACGTGGACGCCGCCACCTTCACCGCGTACCTGGGCCTGGGCGCGCTCGCGAAGACGGTGGAGCGCGCGCGGGCCCACGGCGCCTGCGCCTTCGTCGTCGTGCGCTCGTCCAACCCGGAGGGCGTGCCCGTGCAGAACGCCGTGGGCGGCGACGGCCGCACCGTGGCCCAGGCGGTGGCGGACGGCCTGCGCGAGCTGAACGAGAAGGCGGGGCCCGGCGTGCTCCCCGCGGGCGCGGTGATGGGCGCCACGCTCCCCCCGGCGGACCGCGACGTGGTGGAGCGGCTGGGCGGCGCGCTGCTGCTCACGCCGGGAATCGGTTCGCAGGGCGCGGGCTTCAGCGACCTGCCGAAGCTCTTCTCCGGCCGCGAGCGGCAGGTGCTGCCCACCGCCGCGCGCTCGGTGCTGGAGGCGGGACCGGACGTGGCCGCGCTGAAGCGGGCCCTGGAAGCACATCAGGCGCCCTCGCGTGGTTTTCGCGAAGGCGCCTGAGGGGCGCTGCCACCGGATGGAGCGCGCGGCCTACTGCGCGCCCATCATGAATTGATCCACCCCGACCTGGTTCTTGTCGGGCACGGCCTCCTTCGGCTCGGTGCCCTTCTTGAAGAACATCAGCTCCGCGCCCTTGGCGCCGGGGTTGGACACCTTGCCCGTCTTCTTGTCGATGTAGAGCCGCGCCAGCTGCATGGACTGCCAGGGGTAGAACTCCGGCTGCGGCCGGCCCTCCAGCGCGCGCTTCATGTAGTTGAGCCAGATGGGCAGCGCCGCGCGGCCACCGGTCTCATAGCGGCCCAGCGGGTGCGGGTTCAGGTCGTAGCCCACCCACGCCACCGTCACCAGGTCCTTGGTGTAGCCGGCGAACCACGCGTCGAAGGAGTCGTTCGTCGTGCCCGTCTTGCCCGCCGCCGGCTTGCCCAGCTTCTGCGCCGGGCCACCGGTGCCCTGGAGCACCACGCCGCGCAAGAGGTGCGTGAGGATGTAGCCCGTCTCCGGGCTCATCACCTGCTCGCCCGGCTCGAAGAGGCGCGCGTAGCCCGCGGCCACGCGGTCCTGCAGCGGGGCCCACGCGTCGTCGAACGCGGTGTGGTCCTCCAGCGTGCGGCCGAAGCGGTCCTCCACCTTGCGGATGAAGTACGTGGGCTTCTTGCGGCCGTAGCGGTTGAAGGTCGCGTAGACGCTCGCCAGGTCGAACGGGTACACGCAGGACGAGCCCAGCGCCGCGGAGAAGTCCATGTTCATGGGCGTCGTCATGCCCAGCTTCTTCGCCCAGTCCGCCATGTTGTGGACGCCCACCGCGCCGAACGTCTTCACCGCGGGGATGTTCATGGAGTTCACCAGCGCGGTGCGCAGCAGCACGTCGCCCACGAACTCCTCGCTGTAGTTGGCCGGCTTCCACGACACCTTGTTGTCCGGGTCGTGCTCCACGATGGGCGAGTCCACGATGACGGTGGCCTCCGTCCAGTCCAGCTGCTCCAGCGCCGCCGAGTACACGAACGGCTTGAAGGAGCTGCCCGGCTGGCGGCACGCCTGGAAGGCGCGGTTGAACTCGTTGTCGTCGAAGTCGTAGCCGCCCACCATCGCCGTGAGGTACTGGCGGTGCGGATCAATGGAGACCAGCGCGCTCTGCGCCTCCGGGGTCTGCTCCAGCCGGAAGAGCTTCAGGCCCTCGTCGGGGATCTCCTCCGCCAGCTTCCGGTCCCACTGCTCCTTGTCGTCCGTCAGCTCCTTCTTCGCGACGTGACGGAGCACCACCACGTCGCCCACCGCCAGGGCCTTCTTGACGGAGGTGATCATGCTCGCCGGGTAGTAGCCCTCCGGGTTCACCTTGCGCGCCCAGCGCATGCCCAGCAGCGGCAGCCGGCCCTGGTGCGGCCCCACCTGCACGTCCGCGCCCTTGCCGTCGTCGTCGATGCGGCTGACGACGCCCACGTAGAGGCGGTTCTCGACGAGCTGCTCCTTGCCCATCGCCTTCTTCGCCTTGTCGATGAACGCCTTGCGCTCGCCGTCGGTGGCCAGCTGCAGCACCGGGCCGCGCCAGCCCTGGCGCTTGTCCACGGACATCAGGCCGTTCAGCACGGAGTCCTGCGCCGCGCGCTGCCGCTCGCTGTCCATGGTGGTGAAGACCTTGAGGCCCTCCTTCAGCAGCACGGGGTTGCCGTAGCGGTCCACCACGTCCTTGCGCACCTGCTCCACGAAGTACGGGGCGAACTCGTGGAAGACGTCCTCCACGGGGTACACCTTCACCGGCTCCGCGTCGGCCTGGTCGTGCTCCGCCTTGGAGATCATCCCTTCAATCAGCATGCGCCCCAGCACGTAGGAGCGGCGCTTCTTCGCGGCCTCCGGGCGCAGGAAGGGCGAGTAGCGGCTGGGCGCCTGGGGCAGGCCCGCGATGAGCGTCATCTCCCCCAGCGTCAGGTCGCGCACGTCCTTGCGGTAGTAGTTCTCCGCCGCGCTCTGCACGCCGTAGCTGTGGTGCCCGAGGAAGACGTTGTTCAAGTAGAGGTAGAGGATCTCCTCCTTGGTCAGCGCCTGCTCCAGGCGGAAGGCGAGGATGGCCTCGCGAATCTTGCGCTTGGGCGTCTTCGCGGTGGCCTCCTTGTAGCCCTCCGCGGAGATGAGGACCGCCTTCGCGGTCTGCTGCGTGAGCGTGGAGCCGCCCTGCACGCCGCCGCCCCGGAGCCCCAGCTTGGTCAGGACCGTCTTGGACACCGCGCGCGCGGTGCCCAGCACGTCCACGCCGAAGTGGTCGAAGAAGCTGGAGTCCTCGCTGGCGATGAACGCCTGCACCAGCCGCTTGGGGATGCGCTCGTAGGGCACCACCTTGCGCCGCTCGTTGTAGAACTCGCCCGCGAGCACGGCGTCGTCGGTGTAGACCTCCGTGACGATGGGCGGCCAGTACTCGTCCACCTTCGGGATGGCGGGCAGCCCCGCGGAGAAGATGTAGTAGGCGGCCACGATGGCGAGCGCCCCCGCGGTGGCGCCCATCAGGCCCAGCACGGCGACGAGCTTCATCAAGCGCACGAGGATGTTGCGCTTGGGCGGAACGCCGTCGAGCACCAGCTTCTTGCCGCTGCGGTCAGTCTTCGGGTCGGACATGCGTGTTCTGTCGAGTCCTGGGCTCAAGGCTTAGAGGAGCGCCGCCCGCTTCAGCACGTCCGTGAGTTCGGGAGGAAGCGGGGTCTCCACGACGACCTTCCTTCCATCTTCGGGGTGCGGAAATTCGATGCGCTCGGCGTGCAGGAACAGACGTTTGAGCCCCCAGCGCGCCCGCACGTCGCGGTTGAAGGCGAAGTCTCCGTACTTCTTGTCACCCGCCACCGGGTGGCCCACGGCGACCAGGTGCCTTCTTATCTGATGCGTGCGCCCGGTCTCGATGGTGCAGGAGAGGAGGGCTGCCTCGCTCGACTGGCGCACGACCTTCCAGCGGGTGACGGCCTCCTGCATGTTCACTCCCCGACGGGCCTTGGACTCGGCCGTCTGCTGGTGCTCGGCGAGCGGCAGGTCGATGACCCCTGAGTCCTTGGGCATCTTCCCCTTCACCAGGGTCAGGTAGCGCTTCTTCGGGTGGCCATTCGTGAAGATTTCCGTGAAATGGACCATCGCCGGGCGGCGCTTGGCCACCAGGATGACGCCGGAGGTCTCCCGGTCCAGGCGGTGGGCCGGGGAGGCGGTGAAGTCGTTCCGGGTGGCCTTGGGGCCCAGGTAGGCCCGCACGTAGTCCACCAGGGTGCCCCCGGTGATGCCGCTGCCGGTATGGACGGCCATGCCACTGGGCTTGTCCACGGCCATGAGCCAGTCGTCTTCCTTGAGGATGACCAGCCGTGAGGGGTCCACGGGCGGCGGCGGGGGGGGCGGACGGTCCGATTTCGGACGCTCCGCCAGGGTGAGCTGCTCTTCGGTGCCGCGGATGGTGAGCACGTCTCCTTCGGCGAGCAACTGCTCCGGCTGCGCGCGCTTGCCGTTGACCCGCACCTTCTTGGTGCGGATCATCTTGAAGAGGTGGCTGACGGGGACGTTGGGCATCCGCTTGCGCAGGTGCTTGTCCAGCCGCATCCCGACGGTGTCGGCTTCGATTCGGTACTCGATCATTTGTGCTGGCGCCTGGACCAGACCACACGAATAATTCGCGGTCCATGCCGAAAGCCCCAACTATCGAGAAGCTGCTCCAGAGCGGCTCCGCCGAGTGGAACCGCCTGCGCAAGTCCGGACAGGTGGCCAACGACCACACGGGAGCCACGTTCACGCAGCTGTTCTCCGCCAACGCCGACCTGTCCGGGCTCGGACTGGTGGGCTCCGAGTGGGAGCGCTGTGACCTGTCGAAGATGAACTTCCGGGACACGGACCTCTCCAACGCCTATTTCCACGGAGGCCGCCTGCAGGACTGCGACTTCCGCGGCGCCAACCTGGAAGGCTGTACCTTCGAGAAGCTGAAGCTCCTGAGATGTGACTTCACCGGCGCCAAGGGTCTGGAGGACCTGGAGCTGGACGACGTGGACATGGACCGGGTGACGGGCCTGGATGGGGAGGAAGCCCCCCCGCCCCCGCCCCCGCCGGTCCAGGGAATCACGGCCTTCACGCGCGAGCAGCGCGAGAAGATGCTCGGCCAGTCGCACGGCGGCGGTGGCGGCGCGATGGACGGCGCGGGCTCCGCGCACCCGGACGACCTGCCCCCGTTCCGGCCGCAGGATCCGCCGGGCTCGCTCTTCTTCCGGGCGCTCAAGCACGTGGGCGCTCCCCCGCTCTGGGTGCTGGACGTGCCGGGCCTGCGCCCGCTCCTGCCGCAGCGGCTGCCGCCGGGCAGCTCGCTGGAGACGCTCTACCGCGAGGCGGTGAAGACGCGGCTGGAGAACAAGAAGCCCGCGGCGGACCCCGGCGCGGTGGAGCGCGCGCAGAAGGCGCTGCGCATGGGCGGCAAGGAGGCCAACGTCGCGGCGGTGTACCTGCGCGAGGTGGGCGTGCTGCCCCTGTTCCGCTTCGCCGCGGCCAAGCAGCTCAAGGGCGAGCTGCGCGCCGAGGTGGAGGTGGACGACCTCACGGGCTCCATCGACCCGCGCACCACGGGGGCGCTGCTGGAGCTGCGCCTGACGCACGAGGTGGTGGAGCACCTGCACGAGGTCCGCCGCCGGCTGGCCGCCGCGCAGCTGTACACGTCGCTGCTGGAGGCGGGCTTCAACCCGGAGAACAACTGGGAAGAGGCGCTGGACTCGGCCGAGGCGTCCATGGAGCTGGCGCAGGCGGCCACGGGCGACGACCGGCAGACGCTGCTGGAGGGCTTCCAGGTGTTCGCGGCCCTGCCGGAGGAGGCGCGCCTGCGTCGCCTGGCGTACCTGGCGGAGTCGGTGTCCAACCTGGAGCTGCTCAGCCGGCTGCCGGAGGGCATGGAGCCGCCGTGGCTCGCGGGCCCGGAGGTGCGCGAGTGCCACGAGCGCGAGATGACCTACGTGCAGTCGCTCAAGGCGCAGGACATCCCGTCCAAGGTGGCGGCGCTGGCCAAGGCGGAGCTGGGCGTGCCCGAGGGCGAGGTGCCCGAGGACAGCGACGACGACCTGTTCGTGCACGTGCGGTGTGACGTGTGCGGCAAGGAGAAGCTCATCGTCCAGTCGCCGGACGCGTGACGCCGGCCCTTCCGCGCCGCGGAAGGTGATGCATGACGAAGGCCCGGTCGGAGCGCGAAGGCGCCTCCCGCCGGGCCTTCTGCTTGGGGCTCCATCCCGCCGTGCCCGGGACACCGGAATCCCGTCATCTCCCCTCCCCATGGGGAGGGGCGCCTCCCAGAAGGAAGCTGCCTATCTCTGCGCCCTGGGGCACGGCGGGCGTCGCGCGGGAGCTGACGGCTCCAGCGGAGACGTGGGCGAAGTCATGGAGCGTGGCGCGCACAGGCCGCAGCAGGGCGGAGGCCGGTGTCCGTGGGCGCCCTGCGTCCTGCTGCTGCTCACCCTGCCGTGGGGCGCCGCGCTCGCGCAGGCCCCGGCGTGGTCCCTGCCCGCCGCCCTCGCGCCGCTCGCGCAGGACGCCCCGCTGCCCGCGGACGCGCCCCAGCGGGAGGAGGAGCCCGAGGAGGAGCTCGACGAGGACACCCACCCCCGGCACCACCCCTGGCGCGCGCTGGCGGAGGTCACCGCCGTCAACCTGGCGCTGTGGACCTATGACCGGACGATTGGCGGCAAGGTCTGGGCGCGGGTGGACCTGCACACGTGGAAGAACAACCTGCGCACGGGCTTCGTCTGGGACGGGGACGGGTTCTCCGAGAACCAGTTCGCGCACCCGTACAACGGCAGCTTCTACTACGCGGCCGCCCGGGACAACGGCTTCTCCTACGCCGCCTCCGTGCCGTTCACGCTCCTGGGCAGCCTCCAGTGGGAGCTGTTTGGCGAGGTGTTCCCGCCGTCCATCAACGACCTCATCAACACCACCCTGGGCGGCTCGGCCATGGGCGAGGCCTTCTACCGGCTGTCCTCCATGGTGCTCGACACCGAGGCCACCGGGCGCAAGCGCTTCTTCCACGAGCTGGGCGCGGGGGCCCTCAGCCCCGTGCGCGGCGTCAACCGGCTGCTGCGCGGCGACGTGTCCCGCCACCACCCCACGCCCCGGGACTGGACCCCCACGTACTTCGCGAGCTGGGGCACGCTGGGCTACCTCCGGCTGGACGACGGCGGGTCCCTGGCCGGGGGCAAGAACCAGTACTTCGCCGAGTTCTCCCTGCGCTACGGGGACGCGTTCCGGGGGGCCTACCGCCGCCCGTTCGACGCCTTCGAGGCGCGCGCGCAGTTCACCACCCAGGAGCACAACCTGGTGAGCTACGCGCGGCTGCAGGGCCTGCTCACGGCGACGTCGCTGGCGCAGGGCGAGCGCGACGGGCTGCGCCTGGGCCTGTTCCAGCAGCTGTCGTACGTGGACACCTTCGCGTATGAGCTGGGAGGCCAGTCCGTCGCCGTGGGCCCGCTGTACCTGCACCAGCTCCCCGGGGACTCCACGCTGCGCTCGGCGCTGCTGCTGGACGGCCTCATCCTCATCGGCATCTCCTCCGAGCACAGCGGCACCGAGGGCCGCAACTACGACTACTGCTCCGGCGGCGGCTTCCAGTTCCAGGTCGCCTACGCGCGCGGCGCGTGGGACATCGTGTCGCTGGAGCTGGGGCTGTCACACCTCATCGTGGTGGACGGCTCCAGCGGTTCGCACCAGGTGCGCACCGCGCAGTTCCAGCTGGACCTGCCCATCCACCGCTGGCTGGGCCTGGGCGTGGAGGCCAACTACTTCCAGCGCCACAGCCGCTTCAGCGCCTTCCCGGATGTGACGAAGGACACGTACCAGCTGCGCTTCTTCATGTCCGTGCACTGAGGGCAGCGGCGGGGCTCAGCCCACCTGCTCGCGCGGCGCGGCGGGCAGCGAGTACGTCACCGGCGGCGGCAGCATCACCCGCACCGCGTCGCCGGCGCGGATGAGGCCCGGCCGCTCCACCCAGCCCACCAGGCCGCGCCTCCGCCACGCGGCCTTCACGAAGCGGCTCGCCAGCCCCTTCAGGTCCGGGTGGTGCGCCTCGATGACGCGGCCCGGGTGCACGCAGGGCTGGTTCTCCCCCTCCATCACCAGCGTCGCGTCCTCCGGGAAGAACAGCCGCGTCCCGGGCGGCAGGTGCGTCAGCTGGGGCACGCCGACCAGCTCCAGGTTCGCGCCCAGCCACGACGCCAGCACGTGCGGCACGCCCAGCGCGAGCGCGACCTCCGCCAGCTCCTCGCGCGACACGACCGACAGCTGCCGGGTGTTGCGGATGACGGTGCCCTTGGGGAACCACGGCACGCGCACGTCCGCCAGCCGCGTGAGGCCCGCGTGCCGGTCTCCGACGATGCCCTCGAAGGACACCTTCACCTCGGGGACCTCCCGGGTGACGAAGCGCTTCGGTTCAGCGTCCGTGCAGAGCAGCACGTTGGCGAGATGGCCGGTGAGCGAGGGAGCGGGGGCGGTCATGACAGGCGCTCCTTCCAACACGTCCCAGCGGCGAAATCAAAACAGGGCCATCTGCTGCGGCTTGCCCAGGGGGCGGGCGTCCGTGCCCGCGTCCCGCAGCGCCTGCGCCAGCTCCTCCGCGAAGCCGTGGCAGGTGATGACCTCCCGGGCCCCGGTGTCCTTCACGTAGCGCAGGAGCGACGGGAAGTCCGCGTGGTCCGACAGCGGGAAGGCCACGTCCGCGCCGTAGCGCCTCGCGCCGCCCGGGTCCAGGGCCCAGCCGGTGAGCACCGCCGTCGCCCGGGGCCAGTGCGGCGCCAGGGCCCCGCCGCGCGCCAGGTGCGGCGGGAAGAAGAGGACCTCGCCCGGCTCCACGCGGCCGTCATAGCGGCGCAGGTTCTCGATGGGGACGCCCAGCTGCGCGTACAGCTCCGCGACCTCGAAGATGGACGGGTGCGCGACCAGCTGGAAGCCCCGGCCCGCGAGCTGCTTCATGGCCTCCTGGCTCTTGCCCAGGGGATAGCCCAGGAGCACCGGCGTCACGCCCCGGTTCAGCTGCGCGCGCAGCCACGTCTCCACCTGCCCCAGCACCTCCGGGCGCGGCGGGAAGCGGTAGCGCGGATGACCGAAGGTGGACTCGATGACGAGCGTGTCGCAGGTCGCGACCTCCGTGGCCTCCGCGGTGAGCGACGGGGCGGTGTTCAGGTCCCCCGTGTAGACGATGCGCCGGCCATCCGCGCGGGTGACGCGGAGCTGCGCGCTGCCCAGGATGTGCCCCGCGGGCAGGAGCTCCAGCAGCAGCGGCCCCAGCTCGAACGGCCGCAGGAAGGGCACCGACAGCGGCGCCGACACCGGCCCCAGCCGGTGGGCCATGAAGCGCAGCGTGGCCGCGGTCGCGATGGTGCTCTCGTGCCGGGCGATGTGGTCCGAGTGCCCATGGCTGACGAAGGACAGCGGCGACTTGCGCTTCGCGTCCAGCGCCAGGGGCGTGCCCGTCAGGTGCAGCCCGTTTCGTCTCAGCTCCACGCTCATGGGATGGGGGCTGTCTATAGCGCGCCCCGGCCCTCCACGCCCCGGCCGCGACGGCCACGGGCCCCGCGCCGGATGCTCAGGCGGCGGGCGTGCGGACCCGCGACCGCCACCCGTCCCACACCACGGGCCCCAGCTCGGAGAACAGCACGCCCACGAGGATGAGCGCGCCCCCGCCCCACTCGCGCGCGCCCAGCACCTCGCGGCCCACCGCCACGGAGTAGACGGAGGCGAACACCGGCTCCAGCGCGAAGATGAGCGCCGCGCGCACCGCCGTGGTGCGCGCCTGGCCCCACGTCTGGATGCCAATGGCGAGCGCGCTCGCGAACACGCCGCACACCAGCACCGCGCCCCAGAGCGGCGGCGTCCACTCCAGCTTCCGCTCCACGAACGGCAGGCACAGCGCGGACAGCAGCGCCACCCCGGCCAGCTGCACCGCCACCAGCCCCCGGACGCCGTCGCGCGACGCGAAGCGCTCCGTGAGCAGGATGTGCCCCGCGTACGTCACCGCGCACCCGACGGACAGCCAGTCGCCCAGCGACAGGCCGCCCACGGCCCCTGGCCTCGCCAATGCCTCCGTGGGCCGCGTCAGCGCATACAGGCCCACCGCCGCCAGCACCACCCCCACCGTGGTGCCCCACCGCGGCAGGCGCCGCAGGAGCACCACCGACAGCAGCGGCACGAAGAGGACGTTGAGCCCGGTGAGGAACGCCGCGCGCGACGGCGTGGTGTCCGTGAGCCCCACCGTCTGGAGCGCGAAACACAGGAACAGCAGCACCGCCAGCAGCGAGCCCTTCTTCAGCGTGCCCGGCTCGAACATCCGCCGGCCGGCGAGCGGGGCCAGCACCGCCGCGCCCACCGCGAAGCGCAGGGTGAGGAAGGTGAAGGGATCCGCGAAGGAGAGCGCGTCCTTCACCACCACGAACGTCGCGCCCCAGAACACGCAGAGGAGCACCAGCGCCCCGTCCGCCTGCCATCGCGCCCCCTCGCGTCCCTGCTTCACCGCTGGACCTCTCATTTCATTTCAAGGGAAGAACGCCACGCCCGGGAGGGCATGGACGCCCGGCGGCACCACGCCCTCCGCCGGTGGGCCCCGTCCGTCCAGCGCGGTGAGCGTCGCGGCGCCCATGCGGATGGCGATGCCCGTGGCGGAACACCCGCGTCAGGTGCCGTGGGGCTTTTGGCTCAGCGGGCCGAGGAGCGCAACCCCCGCGGGGCCTCACCCCTGGAGCGCGCGCACCAGCACGACCAGGCGCTTGCTCCCCCCCGCCGCGTCCCACTGCTGGTTGGTCGCGGTGGTCAGCGTGTCCGGCGCGGGACGAAAGTCGAGGCCCGAGAAGGTCCGGAGGGAGGCCGTGTTGTCCTCGTCGATGTCGGCGTGGAGGCGGTCCGCCCCCTGCCGTTTCATCTCCTCCAACAGGCAGCGCACCAGGCCGCTGGCCACCCCCATGCGGCGCACCCGAGGGGCCACCACCAGCGAGCGCACCCAGAAGCCGTCCAGGGCCAGGCCCTCCTGATGGTAGTCGTCCGCCCAGGCGAAGCCGTACAGGCGCCCCTGCGCGTCGAAGGCCCCCGCCGCCGCCCCCACCCGCCGCTCCGGGGGCAGGCCCCACCGGTCGCGCAGCTGGCGGCGCAGGAAGGTGCCGGACACCACCAGCCGCTCCGTGGCGAAGGCGAGCAGCGCGTCCAGGTCATCCGGGCGCACCAGGCGGATCTCCATGGGGCCCACGAAGTGGCGGCGCAGCGGCTTCGTCCAGCCGGAGAACAGGTCTCGCAGGTGGCGGAACACCGCGCGGGACTCGGGCTTCGTCCACACGCCGGACAGGGCCCGCTGGGTCAGGAACAGGGCCGGCCGGGTGGGCCGGGGCAGCCGCACCACCCAGCGCCCCCGCTTCAGCGCGATGATGCGCCCCACCAGCTCTCCTCCCGCCACGTCGCTGCCCCCCAGGAGCGCCTCCGTCACCCAGGGGTGCGTGGACAGCACCACCTGCGCGGCCAGCCGGGGCCCGTGCCGCATCAACGCCACGTCCCCGCGCGCCAGCCGCTCCGGCCCGCAGCGCAGCAGCCGCACCGCGTCCCCGCTGCGCAGGAGGGGATAGAGACACCGCCCCATGCCGCGCACCCACAGCCGGTGGCCGAAGGGCAGCGCCGCAAGCAGGTCCGCGAGCTCGGCCGTCGAGACGCCACCAGAGGGCATGACAGACACTCTGTCATGAAGGCGCCCCCGCGACAGTCCCGCGGTGCATCCCCGCTCCCGCTTCGTCCGGAACCGGCTATGACACGGCCCGACGCCAAGGCCAGGAGGGCCCATGCCGCCGACGATGCCCGAGGGTGAGTACGCCCCCGCACCCCGCCAGGGATGGTGGAACCGCAACTGGAAGTGGGCGGTGCCCGTGGGGTGCCTCGCGCTCCTGGGCTCGTGCTTCTGCTTCGCCGCCATCGCCGTGGGCTGGGGCTACACGTCCTTCAAGGACATGGGCGCGTACACGGACGCCGTCGCCCAGGCCCAGGAGGATCCGCACGTGCAGCAGGCGCTGGGCGGCACCTTCAAGTCGGGCTTCCCCAGCGACACCCGGGTGAGCACCTCCAACGGGCACACCCACGCGGAGTTCACCGTCCCCCTGGATGGCCCCAAGGCGGACGGCACCCTGCACGCCGTGGCCGACAAGGACGGCGGGGACTGGACCTTCCGCACCCTCTACGTCCAGCTCCAGGATGGCAGCCGCATCGACCTGCTCGACACGGGCGAGGCGCCGCCCGCCGTGCCGGAGACACCCCACGAGCTGGAGCCCGACGACCAGGCGCCGGACGAGGGCGAGCCCCAGGCCCCCGAAGCCGCGCCGCCGCCCGCGCGCAAGAAGCCCGGGCACGACAACGACATCGACCTGTAGGCGCCGGACATGACGAAGGGCGCGCCCCGGGGATGGACTCCCGGCGACGCGCCCCGCGTGTGTCACGACCCTGCCCGGAGGCAGCGGCCTACTTCAGCTTCTGGATGCCCTCGCGCAGCGCGGGCAGGACCTTGAAGAGGTCGTCCACGAGGCCGTAGTCGGCCACCTGGAAGATGGGCGCCTCCGGATCCTTGTTGATGGCGACGATGGTCTTCGAGGACTTCATGCCCGCCAGGTGCTGGATGGCGCCGCTGATGCCCGCGGCGATGTACAGCTGCGGCGCGACGACCTTGCCCGTCTGGCCGACCTGGTAGTCGTTGGGCACCCAACCCGCGTCGCACACCGCGCGGGACGCGCCCACCGCGGCGCCCAGCAGGTCCGCCAGCGCCTCGACCTCCTTGAAGTCACCCTTGGTGCCGCGACCGCCGGACACCACCACGCGGGCCTCGGTCAGCTCCGGACGCGCGCTCTTCACCTCGTTGAAGCTGACGAACTTCGTCTTGGAGGCCTCCAGCTTCGGCTGGAAGGACTTCACCTCCGCGGCGGCGCCACCGGCGGCGGCCGGGGTGAACTCCGTGGCGCGGATGCTGACGACCTGCACCGGCGTGGTCAGCTTCACCTCGGCGAACACGTTGCCGGCCCACATGGGGCGCGTGAAGGTGATGTCCGCGCCAGCGCCGTTGATGGCGGTGATGTCGGTGGCCATGGCGGCCTTCAGCCGGGCGGCGACGCGCGGCAGCAGGTCCTTGCCCTGCGCCGTGGAGGCCGCGCCCACGAAGGAGGCGTTCAGCTCCTGCGCGAGCCCCGCGACGACGGGGGCCTGGACCTCCGCCAGGTAGTGCTCGAACTCCGGCGCGGCGGCGGTGTGGATGACCTTGGCGCCGGTGCCCGCCAGCTCCCCGGCGAGCTTCGACGGGTCCTTGGACAGGAGGACGAGGTGCAGCTCCGCGCCGGCCTTGTCCGCCAGCTGCTTGCCCGCGGCGATGGCGTTGAGGGAGGCCTTGCGCAGGTTTCCGTCCGGCTGCTGCTCGGCGACGATGAGGACGATGGACATGGGTCTGTCTCCGGAATCTTTGTGAGAGATGGTTGGGAGCGCGGTCAGACGACCTTCGCCTCGTTGTGCAGCTTCTCCACCAGGGTGGCCACGTCCGGGACCTTGATGCCCGCCTTGCGCGCCGGAGGCGACGCCAGCTTCAGCACCTGGATCTTCGGGGCCACGTCCACGCCCAGGCCCGCCGGGGTCAGCTCCTCGATGGGCTTGCTCTTCGCCTTCATGATGCCCGGGAGGCTGGCGTAGCGCGGCTGGTTCAGGCGCAGGTCCGTGGTGACGACCGCGGGCAGCTGGACCTCCAGGGTGGCGAGCCCGTTGTCCACTTCACGCACCACCTGCACGCTCTTCTTGTCCGCGGACAGCACCACCGCCGGGACCTTGCCCTTCTCCTGCTCGCTCTCCAGCGACTCCACCTTGGAGGCGAACGTGGCCTGGCCCCAGCCCAGGAACTCCGCCAGGTACTGCCCCACCTGGTTCTGGTCGTCGTCGATGGACTGCTTGCCCAAGAGGACGATGTCCGGCTTCTCCTTCTCCGCGACCTTCTGGAGCAGGCCCGCGATGCCCAGCTGATCCAACGGGCCCGTGTGGTTCACCCAGATGGCGCGGTTGGCGCCCATGGCCAGCGCGTGGCGCAGCTGCTCCTGCACCTCCTTGCCGCCGATGGAGACCACCACCACCTCGCCGGTGTGCTTCGCCGCGAGGCGCAGGCCTTCCTCCACGCCGATTTCATCGAAGGGGTTGATCTTGTACTTCAACCCCTCCTTCACGATGTCCGAGCCGTCCGGCTTCACCTTGATCTTCGACTCGGGATCTTCCACGCGCTTGGCGGTGACGAGAATCTTCACGGCGGGCTTCTCCTCTGTGGGGAGTGCTTGAAAAGTGGATGGGCTTCGAGCGGCACCGGGCGCGACGCGTGCTTGACGCGTCGCGCATCAGGGCCGGAGTAATAGACATCCGCGCACGGCGGCGGCAACGGGAAAGCCCCGCCGGGCACAGTTTTGCTTTTCTACCTGAACAGTTCCTTCGCGATGACCAGACGCTGCACCTGGCTCGTGCCCTCGTAGACCTGGATGAGCTTGGCGTCGCGCATCAGCTTCTCCACCGGGTATTCCTTCATGTACCCGTAGCCGCCGTAGACCTGCACCGCGTCGGTGGCGACCTTCATGGCCATGTCCGCGGCGAAGCACTTCGCGTAGCTGGACTGGAGGGTGTTGCGCTGTCCTTCATCCAGCACGTGCGCGCTCTCGTAGGTGAGCAGGCGCGCGGCGTGGGTGTTCATGGCCATGTCCGCCAGCATGAACTGGATGCCCTGGTGCTCGCGGATGGGCTTGCCCATGGTGTGGCGCTGGCTGGAGTACTCCAGCGAGTGCTCCAGCGCCGCGCGGGCGATGCCCACGGAGATGCTGGCGGTGAGCGGGCGGCTGTTGTCCAGCGTGGCCATGGCGACCTTGAAGCCCTCGCCCTCCTCGCCGATGCGGTTGGCCACCGGGACACGCACCTCGTCGAAGGTGACGGTGGTGGTGTTGCTCGCGCGCTGGCCCATCTTGTTCTCGTGCTTGCCGGTGGTCAGCCCCTGGGGCCGCCCCTCCACGACGAAGCAGGTGATGCCCTTGTGCTTCTTGCCCTTGTCCAGCGTGGCGAACACGGTGAACTGATCCGCGTAGCCGCCGTTGGTGATGAAGCACTTGCTGCCGTTGAGGACGTACTCGTCCCCCTCGCGGCGCGCGGTGGTGCTCATGGCCGCCACGTCGGAGCCCGCGCTGGGCTCCGTCAGACAGAAGCAGCTCAGCTTGAACTTCTCACCAAAGGGGGCGAGCAGGCGCTTCTTCTGCTCATCCGTGCCGTGCAGGATGATGGGCAGGTTGGCCAGGTCGTTGGCGATGATGGACGTCGCCACGCCCGCGCAGCCCCACGCCAGCTCCTCGCAGACGATGACCTGCTCCAGGTGCGACAGGCCCACGCCGCCGTACTCGGACGGGATGGCCATGTTGAGCAGGCCCAGCTCGAACGCCGCGGAGATGAGGTCTCGGGGGAACTCCGACGTCTCGTCGTAGTGGGGGGCCTTGGGGCGCACCACGTCACGGGCGTACTTGCGCGCGGCATCCTGCAACGCGCGCTGGGACTCGCTGAGCTGGAAATCCATGGAACGGCTCCGGGAGGGTTGATTCAAATATCAATCCGCTTCCCTGCCATACCGCTCCCGCCGCCGGACCGCCAGCCCCCGTGTGACTCCCCCCGTCGTTCCAGGAACACCGGAACGGCCCGGGGGGAGGGGTCACGGACCCATGGGGCTACGGCTTCGCCTGCTTGGGGACCTTCTCCCAGTCCGCGAGGAACTTCTTGATGCCGCTGTCGGTGAGCGGGTGGTTGGCCAACTGGGTGATGACGCTGTAGGGCAGCGTGGCCACGTCCGCGCCCAGGCGCGCGGACTGGAGGACGTGCACGGGGTTGCGCACGCTGGCCACCAGCACCTGCGTGGTGAAGTCGTAGTTCTGGTAGATCTCCAGGATGTGGGCGATGAGCTCCATGCCGTCCTGGGAGATGTCATCCAGCCGGCCCACGAAGGGCGACACGTACGTGGCGCCGGCCTTGGCGCACAGCAGGGCCTGGTTGGCGGAGAAGCAGAGCGTGACGTTGGTGCGGATGCCCTCGGCGGTGAGCGCCTTGACGGCCTTCATGCCCTCCACGCCCATGGGAATCTTGACCACGACGTTGTCGTGGATCTTCGCCAGGCCCTGGCCCTCCTTGATGAGGTCCGGGGCGTCCAGCGAGACGCACTCGGCGCTGATGGGGCCGTCCACGATGGAGCAGATCTCGCGGATGGTCTCCTCCAGCCCGCGGCCGACCTTGGCCAGCAGCGACGGGTTGGTGGTGACGCCGTCCACGCAGCCCATCGCATGGGCCTTGCGGATTTCCTCGACGTCCGCGCTGTCGATGAAGAACTTCATCTCGTCCCCTTGGTTCGGGTGGTGAAAAAGGTTTCCCCGGCCACGGGCGGCCGGGCGGGCAGGCCGTAGCCCAGGCCCCCCCATGCGTCAAGGATGGCCGCCCACGCGGAGGCTGGAGTAGAGGTAGCGCCCATCCATGGCCCGCGCCCCCCGCTCCACCGCCAAGAAGCCCCGCCTGCGCGCCCTCCCCGGCCGCGCGTCCCCCGCCTCCGCCCGGCCCCAGGCCCGGGACGCCGACGCGGAGGCCTCGCTCGCGTACGCGCGGGGCGTGCTGGAGGCGGAGGCGCGCGCCATCCTGGGCACCACGGAGCGGCTGGGGGACGCCTTCCTGCACGCGCTGAGGCTGGTGCGGGAGTGCGCGGGGCAGGTGGTGGTGACGGGCATGGGGAAGGCGGGCCACATCGGCCAGAAGCTGTCCTCCACGCTGGCGTCCACCGGGGTGCGCTCCGTGTTCCTCCACCCCGCGGAGGCGGTGCACGGGGACCTGGGCCGCGTGGCCCCGGGCGACGTCATCCTCGCGCTGTCCAACAGCGGGAGCACGGAGGAGCTGCTGCGCCTGCTGCCCCTGTTCAAGCGCATGGGCACGCCGGTGGTGGCGCTCACCGGGGACGTGGACAGCCCGCTCGCGAAGGGCGCGGAGGTGGTGCTGGACATCGGCCGCATCGAGGAGGCGTGCCCCATGGGGCTCGTGCCCACCGCGTCCACCGCCGCGCTGCACGCGATGGGCGACGCGCTGGCGATGACCCTGTTGCGCTCGCGGCCCTTCGGGCGGGACGACTACGCGCTCCTGCACCCGGGCGGGAAGCTGGGGCGCTCCGTGCTGCGCGTCTTCGAGCTGATGCGCACGGGGCCCGCGAACCCGCTGGTGCTGGACACCGCGCGGCTGTCCCAGGCGGTGGTGGTGATGACCAACACGCCGGGCCGTCCGGGCGCCGCGTGCGTGGTGGACCGCGACGGGAAGCTGGAGGGCATCTTCACGGACGGCGACCTGCGCCGGCTGGTGGAGCGGGGCCACACGGACTTCGAGGTGCCGGTGCGGCAGGTGATGGGCAAGCGCCCGCGCTGCATCACCCCGGAGACGCTGGTGCTCACCGCCGCCGCGCAGATGCGCGAGCTGCGGGTGGACCAGCTCCCCGTGGTGGACGTCGAGGGCCGAGCCGTGGGCCTGCTCGACGTCCAGGACCTGCTGGCCGCGAAGTTCTTCTAGCGGCGCGCTACCGCGACAGCTTCGCCTGGAGCGAGGCCTTGTTCGGGTAGTCCGGCGCGTCCTGGGTCATCTTCTCCCAGAGGGCCTTCGCGCCCTTCGCGTCGCCCTTGGCGAGGAGCGTGTCGCCCAGCGTCTCCACCGCGCCCGCGTCCGACTGGAGCGCCACGCTCCACACGCGCGCGCCCATGGGGCGGCCCAGGCCCACCAGCGCCCAGGCCATGCCCGCCTTCGCGCGGCCGTTCTCCGGCTGGAAGGGCACCACGCGGGTGTAGTTGGCCAGGGCCTCCTGGTAGCGGCCGTGGGCCAGGTGCTCCTCGCCCTCGTCCACCAGCTTCGCGAGCCCCGCCTCCAGCTCCGGCGTGCGCTCCGTGTTCTTCACCGCGTCCACCATCTCCGGCGTCAGCGGGCGCGGCGCGTCCGGCGGCAGCGCGGCGGCCTGCGCGGGGGACTGGGACAGGCGCACCTGGCGATCCGCGGCGCGCGACGCGAGCCACTTCTTGCGGCCGCCCGCCTTCAGCGTCTCCTCGATGCGCTGGCTCAGCTCGCGGGCCATGGGCGCGCGCTGGGATTCGGGGTTCGCGGTCACCAGCGCGTCGAAGCCCTCGCGCGCGGACTTGAGGGCCTGGAGGTTCTCCCCCTGCGTCTCGAAGAGCAGCGAGGAGTGCCCGTACAGGGCCTCCTCCTGGCGGGGGTCCACCTCCAGCACGCGCGCGTACGCCTTGAGCGCGTTGGCGCTGTCGCCCTGGAGGTACAGCGCGTTGCCGCGCACCACGTCCACCTCCAGCGCGGGGGCCAGGGCGGCGCGCGCGCAGGCGGCGGCGCCCGCGGTGTCGCCGGCCTTCGCGCGGGCCTGCGCCACGGCCTCCATCGCGTCCAGCGCCTGGCCCGGCGTGAAGCCGCAGTTCGCGGCCTCCGCGGTGGCGACGGGCGTCTTGCCCAGCTTCTTCCTCGAAGCGAGGAACAGCGCGCGCACGCCGTCCGACTTGGCCTGCGCCTGGCCCAGGTACGCCAGCGCCTCCGCGTTGCGGCCGTTCGCGTAGTAGAGCTTGCCCAGCGACAGGGCGATCTCGAAGGTCTTCTCCCGCTCGCGCAGCCCCTCCGACGAGTCGAGCTGCTTCATCAGCTCCTCGGCGGACGGCGGCAGCCGGTTGCCGTCCACCGCCGGGTGGCCCTGGGGCAGCGCGCCGTTCGCGGCCGCGCCCATCGTGGGCGACGCCTGGGTGCCCGCGGGAATCGTGGGGTGGCCCGCCGGCAGCGCGCCGTTCGCGGCCGCGCCCGTCGTAGGCGACGCCTGGGTGCCGGGCGGAATCGTGGGGTGGCCGGGAGGCAGGGGGGTGGGCTCGGCCGCGAGCAGCGCGGCCGTGGCCAGGACGAGGGACAGGCTCATAGTTCGTGGACGGGGAAACGGGCGCCCATGTCGGGCCAGTACAGGGCCTCGCGCTTGCGGACGTCCTGGGGGGCGAGCTTCGCGAGCAACTCCTGCACCGTCACGCCCAGCACCGGGTGCCGCGCCTGGGGGGCCAGCTCCGCCAGGGGCTCCAGCGCGAAGCGGCGCTTGTGCAGTTCCAGGTGGGGCACCTGGAGGTTCGCGTCCGCGACGACGGAGTGGTCCTCCTCGTCCCACAGGAGGATGTCCAGGTCGATGGTGCGCGGGCCCCAGCGCTGGAGCCGGTGGCGGCCCAGGTCCTGTTCGATGCGCTGGAGGATGCACAGCAGGCGCTGCGGCGTCAGGTCGCACTCCAGCGCCACCACGGCGTTGAGGAAGCGCGGCTGCGCGGGGCCCACCGGGGCGGTGTCATACAGGGACGAGCAGCCACTCACCGACACCGCGTCGATGCAGGACATCGCGGAGAGGGCGGCCACGAGGTGGGACTCTCGGTCGCCCTCGTTGGAACCCAGACCTACATAGACGGTCGCGCTCAAGGCTCCATCTCAACCGGATTCACCAGGGTTCCGATTCCCTCCAGCTCCACCTCCACCGTGTCCCCCGCCACCAGCACGCCCACGCCCGAAGGCGTGCCCGTGCTCACCAGGTCGCCCGGCAGCAGCGTCATGATGTGGGAGATGAAGGACACCAGGCGGGCGGGGCTGAACACCATGTCGGACGTCCGGCCATCCTGACGCACCTGCCCGTTCACCCGGCACACCACCCGCAGGTCCGCCGGGGACAGGCCGGTGACGGCCCAGGGGCCCGCGCAGGCGAAGGTGTCGTAGCCCTTGGCGCGGGTGTGCTGGATCTCCTTGCGCTGGATGTCGCGCGCGGTGACGTCGTTGAAGGCGGTGAGGCCCCAGATGGCGCGCGCGGCGGTGGCCTCGTCGGCGTTCTTCAGGCGCTCACCGATGACGAGCGCCAGCTCCGCCTCGTGGTGCACCTCCTGGCTCGCCTTCGGGATGCGGATGGGCGCCCCGGGGCCGTTGAGGGCGGTGGAGGGCTTGGTGAAGAGGAGCGGCTCGGTGGGGATGGGCTTGCCCATCTCCTCCGCGTGCTTGCGGTAGTTCTGGCCGATGCAGACGACCTTCGACGCGTCCGAGGGCGTGAGCAGGGTCAGCCCCTGGAGCGACCGGCGCAGGCCCGTCTCCTTGCCCCCGGCCCACGGCGCGGCGGTGAGCACCACCACCTCGTTGCCGTCGACGCGGCCGTAGCTGGCGCGGCCCTCGACCTGGAAGCGGCAGTAACGGGCGGTCATGTCTTCCCCTGGAGGCCGAGCACGTCGGCCATGTCATAGAGTCCCGGCGCGCGGCCCGCCACCCACCGCGCGGCCCTCAGCGCGCCTTGCGCGAATTGATCACGATTCGTCGCGCGATGGGTGAGCTCGATGCGCTCGCCCTCGCCGAAGAAGTAGACGGTGTGCTCGCCCACCACGTCCCCGCCGCGCAGCGCCTGCACGCCAATCTCCCCCGGCGGCCGGGCGCCCGTCTGCCCCTCGCGCGCGAAGGTGAGGTCGTCGCGCGTGCGGCCCAGCGCGTCCATCAGCACCTCCGCCAGCTTGAGCGCGGTGCCGCTGGGCGCGTCCTTCTTCATGCGGTGGTGCGCCTCCAGCACCTCCACGTCGAACGAGGGCCCCAGCACGCGCGCCAGCTCCGCGGCCATGCGGATGACCAGGTTCACGCCCACGGACATGTTGGGCGCCGCGACGATGGGCACCGTGCGCGCGTGCGCCTGGAGCCGGGCCAGGCCTTCTTGCGTGAAGCCCGTGGTGCCCACCACCAGCGCCACGCCGCGCTCCGCGCACAGCCGCGCGTGTTCGAGCGTGGCCTCCGGGCCGGTGAAGTCCACGACGACGTCCGCCTTCGCGCCGTCCAGCGCGCGGCCCAGGTCGTCCACCGCCAGCACGTCCAGCGGCGCGCCCAGCCGGGCCACGAGCCCCGCGTCCTGCCCCGCCAGCGCGCTGCCCGGGCGCACCGTCGCGCCCACCACCGACAGGTCGCTCGCCGCCCGCGCCAGGCGCAGCAGCGTGCCGCCCATGCGGCCGGAGATACCGGTGATGACGGTGCGGGTCATGGCGTGCGGTCCCTTCAGGCCTTCAACAGTCCCAGGCCCGCCAGTTCGTCCTTCAGCTTCGCGGCGTTCGCGTCACCCAGGGGCACCAGCGGCAGCCGCAGCTCCGGGCCGAACATCCCCATCAGGTGCAGCGCCCACTTCACCGGGATGGGGTTGGACTCCACGAAGAGCAGCCGGTGCAGCGCGTTCATCCGCACCTGGAGGCCGCGCGCCTTCGCGATGTCGTGGCTGCGCGCCGCCGCCACCAGGTCCGCCATCATCCGGGGCGCGACGTTGGAGGACACGGAGATGACGCCCTTGCCGCCGCACGCGATGAAGGGCAGCACCGTGAAGTCGTCGCCGGACAGGAGCGTCAACCGGTCGCCGCACTTCTCCACCAGGTCCACCGCGCGGATGAGGTTGCCCGTGGCCTCCTTCAGCGCCACGACCTCCGGGATGTCGCACAGGCGCAGCGCCGTCTCCGGCAGGAGGTCCACGCCCGTGCGGCCCGGCACGTTGTAGGCGATGAGCGGGAAGCCCGGGTTCGCCTTCGCGATGGCGCGGAAGTGCTCCACCAGCCCCGCCTGCGTGGGCTTGTTGTAGTAGGGCGTGACGATGAGCGCGCCGTCCGCGCCCACCTCGCGCGCGCGGCGCACGGAGTCGACGGTCTCCTTCGTGCTGTTGCTGCCCGCGCCCGCCACCACCGGCACGCGGCCCTTCACCTCGTCCACCACCACCGCGATGGCCCGAGCGCGCTCGTCGGCGTCCAGGGTGACCGCCTCGCCGGTGGTCCCCATGGGCAGCAGCACGTCCGTGCCGCCTTCGAGCTGGTAGCGCACCAGGGCCCGGAAGGCCCCCTCGTCCAGCACCCCTTCGCGGAACGGGGTGGCCAGCGCCGTCATGGAGCCTTCGAAGGTCTTCATGCCGGCGCTTATACGTTCAGGCCCGCTCGCCGCGCCAGAGGTCCTCGACGCGCTCGCGCTCCCGGACGACACGCCAGGCCGCTCCATCCACCAGCACCTCCGCCGGCCGGGGCCGCGAGTTGTAGGTGGAAGCCATGCTCATCCCGTAAGCCCCGGCGCTCATGAAGGCGTACAGGTCGCCCTGGCGGGGCAGCACCAGGGGGCGAGCCCTCGCGAGCACGTCGGTGGACTCGCACACCGGCCCCACGACATCCACCTCCACGTCCCGGCCGCGGCGCTTCACCACCGGCTGGAGCGCGTGGTGGGCTTCGTAGAGCGCCGGGCGCAGCAGGTCGTTCATGCCCGCGTCCACCACCACGAAGGTGCGCGCCTCGGTGGGCTTGCGGTACAGCACGCGGGTGAGCAGCACGCCCGCGTTGCCCACGAGCGAACGCCCCGGCTCCAGGAGCAGCGTGGCCCCGGTGCGCGCCACCGCGCCCAGCACGGTGCGCGCGTACTCCCCGGCGCTGGGCGGCGTCTCGTCCGAATAGGTGATGCCCAGCCCGCCGCCCACGTCCAGGTACTCCAGCGCGTGGCCCTTCGCCTTGAGCGTGACGTAGAGGTCCGCCACCTTGGTGAGCGCGGCCTTGACGGGCGCGGTGCGCGTGAGCTGCGAGCCGATGTGGCAGTCCAGCCCCAGCGCCTTCAGCCCCTTCCACTTCTTCGCCTTCGCGTAGAGGGCGACCGCCTCCTCGAAGGGCACGCCGAACTTGGACGTCTTCAGGCCGGTGGCGATGTAGCGGTGCGTGCGCGCGTCCACGTCCGGGTTCACGCGCAGCGCGAAGGGCGCGGGCTTCCCCAACCGGCGGCCCACCGCGTCCAGCGCGTCCAGCTCCTCCGCGCTCTCCACGTTGAAGAGCAGCAGCCCCTGGGACAGCGCCTGGGCCATCTCGTCCGGCGTCTTGCCCACGCCCGCGAACACCGTCTTCGCCGGGGCGCCGCCCGCCTGCTTCACGCGCGCCAGCTCGCCGCCGGACACGATGTCGAAGCCGCTGCCCAGCCCCGCGAAGAGGCGGAGGATGGCCAGGTTGGAGTTGGCCTTCACCGAATAGCAGACGAGGTGCGGGTGGCCCTGGAACGCCTCCGTCACCTCGCGGAAGCGCTCCGCGAGGGCGGCGGTGGCGTAGACATACGTGGGCGTGCCCACCGCGTCCGCGATGGCGGACAGGGGCACCTCCTCCGCGTGCAGCAGCCCCTTCCGGTAGGCGAAGGCGCTCACTGCGGCAGCTCGGGTTCCGTCGTGGACGGCGGCACCGTGGGGCCGGAGGGCTCCACGGGTCCGTGCGGCGGCTCCTGCGGGGGCACCGTCTCCGGCGTGGCCGGAGGCGCCGGCGTGGCCGCGGGCGCGGGACGGGGGGCGCGGGGGCTGCCCTTGATGCCGCACGCCACCAGCAGGAACGTCAGGCCGGTGGCGGCCCCCAGCCGCAGGAGGGTGGAGCGCATGGCTAGAACCGGATGGCCAGCATGCCGCGGATGGCGTGCGCGGTGCTGAGCTGCTGACCGATCTGCCCCACGTCCTTCAGGCCGTCGAGCGGGAAGAGGATGCCGTAGTCGATGCCCGCCACGAAGCCGTCCTCCGTGATGTAGCGCGCGCCGACGTCCGCCTCCAGGCCCAGGGCCTTGTTGACGGAGGACGGCGTGGACTGCGCGTAGAACGCCTGCGAGTAGATGACGCTCCCGTAGACGTCGAAGCCCTCCGCGATGGAGTACTTGAGGCCCGGCTTCACGTAGAACGCATCCGTGACGCCATTCAGGATGGAGCGCCACAGGATGAGGTCCACGCGGTAGTCGCGGTTGAAGCGGAAGTTGCGGATGGCGTTGTCGCTGCAGCCGCCGGCGTCGCAGCTGTACTGGCGGCCCTCCAGGTCGCCCGGGGCGGTGTTGCCGTCCGTGCCGGAGCCCTGGCGGCCCGGGTAGTTGCCGAAGCCCGGCGCCTTGTCACCGGAGGCGAAGCCCACCTCCACGCCCAGGTGCAGCTTGTTCTCGATGACGTGGAACTCCGACTGGAGCACGCCGCCGAACTGCGCGATGCGCAGCGACTGGCTGGTGGGGTCCTGGGCCGTCAGCGCGCGCCCACCGATGGTGCCCAGCTGCGCGGCGAACTCCGCCTCGATGCGGAACTTCTTCTCCGCGTACTTGAACCACAGGTCCGGGATGTACAGCGTGGCGCCGCGCGGCACGAACGTGGGCGCGGTGGTGACGACCGGGATGGGCGGGTTGGCGGCGTCGAACGGGGTGCCCGTCTCCGTCAGGGTCGCGTAGCGCTGCGTGCGGTAGGTGAAGTACAGGCCGTAGTTGAGGACGCCCTGGTTGTTGTCCAGCTTGGCCTGCTGCTGCTGCTCGGTGTCGCGCCGCGCGATGGCCAGCACCAGGCTGTGGCTGTCGTCGGACTGGGTCAGGTCGATGGGCTCGCCCAGGGAGGCGGCCTTCTCCGTGGAGAGCCCCTCCGAGTTGAAGTCCAGCATCGGCGTGATGTACCAGCCGGGGAAGGGCTCCGTGACGAACTGGATGCGGTCCACCGTGTCGCCGTAGTCGCAGTCCAGGCAGTTGCCGTCGTTGCGCAGCATGCCCAGGCCCCAGTGGCTGCCCATGCGGCCGAAGCGCAGGATGCCCACGGGCGTCGTCACCTCGCCGTACGCGCGCCGCACGTGCACGGAGTCCTTGAAGGCGTTGACGGCGGAGTCCGACGGGGTCTGGTTCTCCGAGAAGAGCGTGAAGTTGTTGCGCCCGTCCCCGCTGTAGGCGCTGTCCGGGTTGGAGCCCAGGAGGATGTTGTCCAGCGCGTCCACCTGCGCCTTGATGCGCACGTCCTCGGAGACGTTGAAGGACGGATCCAGGCGGAAGCGCATGTTGGCGCCCGCCTGGGTCTTCTCGGAGGCGGAGCGCGGCGAGCGCGTCCAGAACTGGCGGCCCAGCGGCGTGCCGGCGGGGAGCGCGGGCTTGCCCAGGTCGAACTTGTAGAAGAGCGTGGGGCGCACGCGCAGGTAGCCGTCGAGCGTGAACAGCTCCAGCTTGCGCTTCTCCTCCGTCCACTCCTCCTGCCAGTCGTTGTTGGCCACGGCCTGGGTCGCCGTCTGGGCGCGGATGTCCTCGCGCAGCTCCTGCCGCGTGGCCTCCAGGCGCTGCTCCAGCTCCTCGCGGCTGATGCCCCCTTCAGGGTTGGAGACGGCGGGGGGCGCGGGGGAAGGCGATTCGGCGGAGGCCGACTCGTGGGGTGCCGCGGCGGGCGTGCCACCATCGGGCACCGGCGTCTGCGCGGTGGCCGTGGACGAGGCGACGAGCAGCGCCGCCAGCAGGACATGAGGCATGGTCAACGGTCTCCGGGGCCGCGACATGACGCGGCCGGGTGTAAAGGGCGGGCGATTCAAGCCATGCCCCCCAGGGGTGTCAACGTCTACGGGAACGAGGCTTCTCACGGGTAACGGAGGGGGCCTTGCCCTTGGGCGCCCCCGAGGGCCGGGCGCCAACACGCGGGAGCGGCTGGCATTTCGGACAGAAATGCGTGGTGCGCCCACCCTGGGTGAAGGACTCCACGGGGGTTCCACACTTCGAGCACGGCCCCTTCGCCCGCCCGTACACGCGGAAGCGGTTCACGGAGCCCGCTTCCTCCAGGTAGGTGATGTCCTCGCCCTCCTGCTCCTGGAAGGCGAAGTCGAAGGCGGCGTGGATGGCCTGGGCCAGGCGCTTCCAGTCGTCGGGCGTGAGGGTGCCGGGCTTGCGGGCCGGGTGGAGCCCCGCGCGGAAGAGTGCCTCCGCGGCGTGGATGTTGCCCAGGCCCGCGACGCGGCCCTGGTCCATCAGCGCCACCTTCAGGTCCTGCTTGGAGTCCCCCACCGCCTCCTGGAGTTGGGGGCCGGTGAGGCCCTCCGTCAGGGGGTCGCGGCCCAGGGCCTTCACCGAGGGCAGCGCCCACAAGTCCTCGGCGGGCACGGGCTCCATCCGGCCGAAGAGGCGCGGATCACTGAAGTGGACCACGTGCCCGTCATCCAGGAAGAAGCGGGCGCGGCTGTGGGGGACGGGCTCGCCCTGCGCGCGGCGGACGAACTTGCCCGTCATGCCCAGGTGGGCCATCAGGCCGTGCCCCCCCTCCAGGGTGATGAGCAGGTACTTTCCCTTGCGCTCCAGGGCCTCCACCCGGCCGGTGAGCCGGGTGAAGCGGGCGAGCTCCGCGCCCCGGAAGACGCGCGTGGCGTCCGCCTCCGCCCGCACGATGCGGCGGCCCTTGAACCAGCGTTCCAGGTTGCGCCGGGCGATCTCCACTTCGGGTAGCTCAGGCATCCGCCCGGGCACATAGCACCTGCCCGCCGCGCGCGCATGTCCCGGGTCCAGGCGAGCAGGAGGTCCGCCTTCCAACGGAGCAAGGCGCCCCGGGAAGGTGCTTGCCCGGGCGTGGGGGGCGCGGCTACGACGGGCCGGACACGCCTCCACCTCAGAGAAGGGACGACTCGCCCATGCAACGGATGGTCACCGCACTGCTGACCCTCACCCTGGCCTCCAGCCTCACCACGGGCTGCGCGAAGCAGCGCGTGGGCGCGGAGAAGGCGCTCGCGCAGGTCTTCATCTCCGACGAGCAGGAGAACCAGCTCGGCCTCCAGGTGAAGCAGGAGCTGGAGACGAAGGAGAACATCAAGTACGTGGAGGACCCGCAGGTGCTGGAGTACGTCCGGGGCATCTCCGCGCCCATCCTCGCGCAGGCGAACAAGGACCGCTCCGGGGTGAAGTGGAAGGTCAACGTCATCAACGACCCGAAGACGGTCAACGCCTTCGCCACGCCGGGCGGCTTCCTCTACGTCTACACGGGCCTGCTGCTGGCGGCGGACACCGAGGCGGAGCTGGCGGGCGTCATGGCGCACGAGGCGGGCCACGTGGTGGGCCGGCACTCCGCGCGCGCGATGATCAACGCCTACGGCCTGCAGGCCATCACCCAGGTGGCGCTGGGCCAGAACCCCGGCACCGCGGCGCAGATCGCCGCGCAGCTGGCCGGCGGCGGACTGCAGCTGGCGCACGGGCGCAGCGAGGAGACGGAGGCGGACGAGTACGGCGCGAGGTACGCCGCCGCCGCGGGCTTCGACCCGCGCGGGCTCATCACCTTCTTCGAGAAGCTGGAGAAGCAGCAGGGCGCCCAGCCCGCCGCGCTCAAGTGGCTCTCCACGCACCCCACGAACAAGGACCGCATCGCGCACCTGCAGAAGCTCATCGCGCAGGAAGGCCTCAAGGGGAACCGGAACGCCCCGGGCGGGCTGCCGGCCATCCAGGCGAAGCTGCCCAAGTAGACCGCCGACGCTCCGGGCCCCGCCCTCAGTGCGCGGGCGGGGGCTCGCTCCCGTCCGTGCGCGGGCCGGGGGGCTCCGGGTCCTGGCCCTCCGCCACGCGGCGCCCGCGCCAGAAGAGGGCCCGCCGCGTCTTCCGGGCGCTGCTGGCGCTCTTGGCCGCGCCGGGCGTCTTGAGGGGCGCCTCCAGGGGCGCGGGCTGGCCGAAGTCTCGCGCGCCCTTGGCCTTCCCCTGCGCGGAGGCGTGCTCGAGGATGGCGTTGAGCTCCCCTCCGAGGATGAAGATGAGCCCGGAGAGGTAGAGCCACAGGAGCAGCACCACCACGCCTCCGATGGAGCCGTAGGTGACGTCGTACTTGCCGAAGTGGTCCACGTACTGGGTGAAGCCCCAGGTGCTGCCCATCCACGCCAGCGTGCCCGCCACGGAGCCCGGGGTGATGTACTTGAAGCGCTGCCTCACGTCCGGCAGCAGGTAGTAGCAGAGCGACAGCATCAGCATCACCAGCGCCGCGGTGAAGGGCCAGCGCAGCCAGGACCAGACGAGGTGGAACTCGTCGATGAGCGCCAGCTTGTCCGCGACCCACGCCCCCAAGCGTCCCCCCAGCAGCAGGACGGCGAAGGACAGGGGAATCACCAGGCTGCCCGCCAGCGTCACCAGCAGCGCCAGCCCCTGCGTCTTCCAGAAGGGCCGGGACTCCGACACGTCGTAGGCCAGGTTGAGCGCCTTGCGCAGGGCGTCCACGCCGCGCGAGGCGGACCACAGCGCCACGAGCAGACCCAGGGTGAGCAGCTTGGGGCGCGTCTCCGCGACGAGCGACGTGAGGTGCTGGCTCACCAGCCCCAGCGCGTCGCCGGGGATCAGCGGGCGGAGGCGGTCGAGCATCGCGTCCACCGCGCCGGGCGCGAACGGCAGGTACGCCACCAGCGTGACGAGGAAGAACAGGAAGGGGAACAGGGAGAAGATGAAGTAGTACGACAGCTGCGCCGCCACGTCGGTGACGGTGTCCTCTTCAATCTCCTTCCAGAAGCGCCGCGCGAACTCCCTCCACGTCAGGTACTTGAGCCGTGGCAGCCCCATGTGACGCCCCCTCCGGGTCTGTTGGGGAGGCAATGTGGGAACGGACCGGGCGTTCGGCAGCAGGCGGCCGGGCGGGCGCTCGGCCCCGAAGGCGCCGGGTGTTCAGCGCTAGACGAGCCCGGAGGGCAGGTAGCGGCCCAGCAGGGGGCGCAGGCGGCTCCTCACCTCCGCGGGGATGCGGGTGCGGTCGGTGAAGATGGCCATCGCGAGCGCGCTGTCACAGCGGCAGGCGGCGGGGGTGGCGGCGATGCGGGGCAGCGCGCGGCGCAGGAGCGCGGCGCCGTGGGCGGTGACGGCGTCCAGCCGCTGGGTGAACTGCGACAGGAGCGCCTCGGGCTCCTGGCCCACGGGCCGCGGGCGCCACGAGTCGTGGTCGGTGGGCAGCGCGACGAAGGCGTAGTGCAGCTCCGCTTCGCGCGCGAGCCGCGCCTCCGGCATGGCGGTGAGGCCCACCATGTCCCCGCCCCACGTGCGGTACAGCTGGCTCTCCGCCTGGGTGCTGAGCGAGGGGCCTTCGATGCACACGTAGGTGCCGGTGGGGTGCACCACGGTGTCGCTTCGCTGGGCGGCGTCGTTGAGGGTCTGGAGCAGGGTCGCGCAGAAGGGCTGGGCCAGCTCCACGTGCACGGCGACGTCGTCGTAGAACGTGCAGGGGCGGCGGTAGGTCCGGTCGATGACCTGATCCGGCAGGGCCAGGTGGAGCGGCTGGAGGGGTTCGCGCAGGCTGCCCACCGTGCCGGTGGCGACGACGTGGGTGACGCCCAGCGTCTTCAAGGCGAAGAGGTTGGCCCGGTAGGGGGCGCGGGTGGCGTTGTGGACGTGGCCCTGGCCGTGGCGGAAGACGAAGACGGCGGGGACGCCCTCCAGCTCCGTGGCGACCAGCGGGGTGCTGTGGGGCCCGAAGGGCGTCTCCACGGAGAGGTGTTCGCCCCGGCCCTGGAGTCCCAGTGCCTGGTAGAGGGCGTGGCCCCCGATGATGCCCACCTTGACCGCCGGCATGCGTCTCCCCTCGCCCGGTCGCCGGGCGCGGGCCTGACGATATCGCGGGGGGCTCGCCCAGGAAGCGCGGAAGACTGGTAGCTTTCACATTTGCCATGCGTCTTCTTCCGCGCCTCGTCGCCCTCGCCTTCCTCTTCGGCACCCCTGCCCTGGCCGGCCCCGTCCCGCCGGGCTGCGAGGAGGACGCCGCCGCGTGCAAGGAGGACTGCACCATCGAGTACGGCGGCAACGGCAGCGTCATCCGCAAGCTGACCCGCTGTTTCGATGACTGCTCGAACAAGCGCACCCAGTGCGCCCGGCAGTTCAACGCGGTGAACAACCGGGCCCCGGACGCGCCAGAGGCCGCCGCCGAGCGCCGCCCCGGCAAGACGGAAGCGGCCAAGCTGCGCGAAATCGAGGAGAAGGACCGCCGCCGCGAGGACGACCCATTCGGCGACGAAGAGAACAAGCCGGTGCGCGGGCGCCCCGTGCGCGACGCCTACGACGACCCGCCCCCCGAGCAGTTGGAGCGCAAGGGCTACCGCGCGTCGGACGCGGAGACGGAGCGCAAGTCCGCGAAGGGCAACCCCCGTCAGACGGCGGCGGTCCCGGCCCGCGCGACGGAGCCCGCCCCCGCGCGCACGCCGCCCCCGCCATCACCCGCCGTGGCGCCCGAGCCCGAGCGCTCCGAGTCCCCCGACATCGAAGCCTTCGCCGAGCCGCCGCCGCGAGCCACACCCCCGCCGCGAGCGGAGCCGCCCGCGCCGAAGCCAGCACCCAAGCCCGTGGTGGCCGAGCCCGCGCAGCCGAGCCGCCCCAGCGCCACGGAGGATGAAGACCTGCCTCCGCCGCCCCCGCCAGTGGCGAAGAAGGAACCGGCCCGCCCCGCCCCGCCGCCCCGCCCCACCCCGCCGCCGGAGCCCAAGAAGGACATCTCCGACTGGGACCCGAACGGCGACTGACGACAGGCCGCGCGAGGCGTGACGCTCGCGCCCGGATGGCGCCGCCTGGAGGCGCCGTCCACTCATGCGCCGGGACACGCCCGCGCGGGTGCGCGCTCGGCCCGCGCGCTCACGCTCCTCATCCAGGATGCGCCGCCAGAGCGAGAAGGGCGACACGCAGACGTCGCCGCGCTCCTGTCCGTCGTTGCACTCTCGATGGAGCCCCCCATCCCCGTCGGCGCGGTGAGCAGCCACGGGCGGGCCTCGACCTTCAGCAGGTCCTCTCCGGAGCGCGGGATGGGCGCGAGCGTGCGGCCCCGTCCCTTCGCGGGTCAACGCCTCAGCGCGCGGGCACCACCACCGGCGAGGGCTTCATCGGCGCGGTCTGCGTCAGCCGCACGCCCACCAGCACCAACGCGCCGCCCAGCGCGAGCTCCCAGTGCAGCGCTTCGTCCAGGAAGAGCCACGCCACCAGCGCCGTCACCGCCGGCTGGAGGTTGGAGAAGATGGCCACGCGCGACGCGGGCACCTTCGACAGCGCGTAGGACCAGAGCAGGTACGCCACCACCGACGTCATCAGGCCCAGGTACACGATGGAGCCCTTCGCCGCCGCGCTCGCCGCCCACACCTGCCCGGGCTCGAGCACGAACGGGATGAGCGGAAGCTGGAGCAGCGTGGCCACCGTCATCGTCCACGCCGTCGCCCGCAGCGGCCCGTGCTCGGTCGCCAGGGGCCGCCCCTCCGTCGTGTAGACGACCCACGCCACCACCGCCGCCAGGATGAGCAGGTCGCCTTCGAGCGTGCCGCGCGCGCTCGCGAGCCCCCGCCCCAACAGCAGCACCACCACGCCCATGAGCGCGGTGAGGATGCCCGCCGTCGTCCTCGACGACGCCCGCTCCCGCCCCAGCACCAGGCTGGCCACGTACACGCCCAGCGGCGTGAGCGCGTAGAAGAGCGCCGCGTGCGACGCCGTGGAGCGCGAGAGGCCGGAGAAGAACAGCGTCTGGTTCACCGGCCCGCCCATCAACCCCAGCAGCGCCACGCGCTTCCAGGCGCCGCGCGGCGGCACCCGGGGCCCCGGAATCAGCGCGAGCAGCGCCACGAACGCGGCGCCACACACCAGGAAGCGCCACAGCACCACCGTGAACGGCGACAGCTCCGTCATCGCCCGCTTGGCGGCCAGGTACGTGCCCGAGCTGATCAGCACCTGCGCCCCCAGCGCCGCGTACACCCGCCCGAGCGGCGGCGTCACGCTGGCCGGTGTCACGACTCCATCTGGAGAAGCGCCCATCGTGCGGCGCTGCGTACCAGTTCGCTGCCGTCGTCGCTGAGTTTTTCGAGCAACGGCCGGGCGTGCGCCTGCCGTGCGACCCCCAGTGCATACACCGCGTTGCGCCTCAAGCCGTCGTACCGCGCGCGGGCCAGCGCCGTGCCGGGAATCAGCTCCTGGTACTGCTCGGGGGTCAGCGCCGCCAGCTCCAGCGTGCCCAGCGACGCCACGGCGCGGGGCGTGAAGCGCGCGTCCTCCGCGAACACCGGCTTGCGGTTGAGCGGGCACACCTGCTGGCAGATGTCGCAGCCGAAGATGATGTTGTCGAACTTCCACCGGAACGCCTCCGGCACCTCGCGCTCGCGGTTCTCGATGGTCTGGTACGACAGGCACGCGCGCGCATCCACCTGCCGGTGGCCCACCAGCGCGCCCGTGGGACAGGCCATGAGGCAGCGCCGGCAGGAGCCACAGCGGTCCGCCACCGGGCCCTCCGCGTACGCGTCCACCTCCGCGTCCAGGATGAGCGTGGCCAGCAGCACCCAGGAGCCGTGCGTCGGCGTGATGAGGCACCCGTTCTTGCCCACGTAGCCCAGGCCCCCGCGCGCGGCCCAGACCTTCTCCATCATGGGCCCGCTGTCCACGCCGCCGTAGGAGCCCAGCCCCGGGTACCAGGCATTGAGCGTCTTGCGGAACGCCTTCATCCGGTCGCGCAGCGTGGAGTGGTAGTCGCGGCCCCGCGCGTACCGGGCGATGGGCGAGCCCTGCGACGGCGCGTCGTCCCGCCAGTAGTTGTTCGCGAACGACAGCACCGTGCGCGCGCCCGGCAGGAGCACCGACACGTCGAGCCGCTCCTCCGCGCGCGACCCCATCCAGTCCATGTCCGCGTCGTAGCCGGCCTCCAGCCACGACAGCAGCGACGACGGGGGGATGGGCTCCGCGCGCGCGAAGCCGATGAGGTCGAAGCCCACCTGCTGGGCGAGTTCCCGGAGCCGGGCGGTGGGGAGCTGGGTGGAGAACACGGCTACTTCGAGGGCTTCTCGGGGATCCACTTCACGTCCGGCAGACCGGCGCGGAAGTTCACCAACCGTGCGACGACGAAGAGCAGGTCCGACAGGCGGTTCAGGTACATGGCCACCGAGGGCGGCGCCTTGTCTTCACGCAGGAGCGTCACCACCCGGCGCTCGGCGCGGCGGCACACCGTGCGCGACAGGTGCAGGGCCGCCGCCGCGGGCGCGCCGCCCGGGAGGATGAAGTGCGTCATCTTCGGCAGCTCCTCCTCGTACCGGTCGATGTGACGCTCCATCTCCTCCACCCACTCCGGCCGCAGCTCCGGGATGTGGGCCGCGGCCTTGGTGTGCGGCGGCGTGGCCAGCACCGCACCCACCGTGAAGAGCTGGTCCTGGATGCGCTGGAGGAAGTGCTCCAGGTCCGCGGGCAGCGGGAAGGTCCGGGCCAGCCCCAGCGTGGCGTTGAGCTCGTCCACCTCGCCGTACGCGTCCACCAGCAGGTCGTCCTTGGCCACGCGACCGCCGCCAAAGAGGCCCGTCTCTCCCGCATCGCCGGTCTTCGTATAGATCTTCATGTCAGCCTCTCTCGCGATGCGACGGGTGCGACGCCCGGCACGGAACAATCGATTGTCGGAAGCTTGCCCGGGCTGGGGCGCGAAACTACACAAAAGGGCATGCAGCCATACCTGAGTCTGATGGAGCACGTCCTGGAACATGGGACGCGCAAGGGCGACCGGACCGGCACCGGCACGTTGAGCCTCTTCGGCCACCAGCTCCGCTTCGACCTCGCCCAGGGCTTCCCGCTGGTGACGACGAAGAAGCTCCACGTGAAGTCCATCCTCCATGAGCTCCTGTGGATGCTCCGGGGGGACTCGAACGTGCGCTCGCTCCAGGAGGTGGGCGTCAGCATCTGGGACGAGTGGGCCCGCGAGGACGGCTCCCTGGGCCCGGTCTACGGCCACCAGTGGCGCTCCTGGAACACGCCGGACGGCGGCCACGTGGACCAGATGCGGCAGCTGGTGGAGGGGCTCAAGAAGAACCCGGACTCGCGCCGCCACCTGGTGAGCGCGTGGAACGTGGCGGACCTGCCGGACATGAAGCTGCCGCCCTGCCACGTGATGTTCCAGTTCTACGTGGCCGACGGGCGCCTCTCCTGTCAGCTGTACCAGCGCAGCGCGGACATCTTCCTGGGGCTGCCCTTCAACATCGCGTCGTACGCGCTGCTCACGATGATGGTGGCGCAGGCCACCGGCCTCGTCGCGCACGAGTTCATCCACACGCTGGGCGACGCGCACCTGTACCTGAACCACGTGGAGCAGGCGCGCGAGCAGCTCCAGCGCGCCCCCCGCCCCCTGCCGCGCATGCGCCTGAACCCGGACGTGAAGGACCTGTTCGCCTTCCGCTACGAGGACTTCACGCTGGAGGGCTACGACCCGCACCCCGCCATCAAGGCGCCCGTGGCCGTATGAGCCCCCGCGTCTGCGCCATCGCGGCCCTGGCGGCGAACGGCACCATCGGCCAGGGCAACGCCCTGCCCTGGCGCCTGCCGCAGGACCTGGCGCGCTTCAAGCGCCTGACGATGGGCCACACCCTGCTCATGGGCCGCAAGACCTACGACTCCATCGGGCGGCCCCTGCCCGGCCGCGCCACCGTGGTCCTCACCCGCCAGCGCGACTGGGCCGCCCCGCCCGGCGTCCAGGTGGTCCACTCCGTGGACGAGGCGCTGGCCCGGGCGAAGGACGACCGCGAGGTCTTCATCGCCGGCGGCGCGGACCTCTACGCCCAGACCCAGGACCTGTGGCAGCGGCTCTACCTCACCCGCATCGCGCGCGACGTCCCGGGCGACGCCTTCTTCCCCCCCATGGACCTGTCCCCGTGGAGGCTGGTGGAGGAGGAAGCCCACCCGGAGGGCGACCTGCCCTTCACCTTCCTCACCTACGAGCGTCAGGGCTAGCCCTTATTCCGGGTGATGATGGAAACCCGTAACTTGCCTGCTCCTTTCACCAAGGAGCGCGCATGCGTCGTCGTCTGATTCGCGGTCTGGGGCTGTTCGCGGTGCTGGGTCTCACGGCCTGTGGTGGCGCCGTCGAGGATGGCACGGGCGCGGAGCCCAAGGCCCAGGAGCAGCAGCTGCGGCAGTGCCCGGAGAGCGGCGTGTGCGGCGCCGGCGAGGTCTGCTACTACGGCCCGGGCGGCCCCTGTTATCCCTGCAAGACCTTCCCCCAGTACTGCAGCGGCGGCCCTGCCTAGCCGCCGGAAGTGTTGAGCTTTCAGGCCCCCTTCGTCCGGTGAAGGGGGCATCCCATTCTGAATTTGATTCTCAGAATTGAACGCCCCAGGGGTGGTTGGTAGAAGGCGGACGTGAATCGCGCCGCCTCCATCACGTTGTGCCTGCTGCTCTCGCTGTCCTCCTCCGTCCGGGCTGAAACGCCCACATCCGACGAAGGGCGCACCTGGCACCGGTTGGTGGGCATCCTCCAGTACCTCCAGGCGGACTACCCGGCGGCGGTGGCGTCGCGCTCCGAGTTCGAGCTGACGGAGCAGAAGAGCTTCGCGGCGGAGGCGCTGGAGGCGGCGAAGGACCTGGGCCCGTCGGCGGCCACGTTCGTGCCGCGGGTGGAGGCCATCCAGGCGCGCGTGGACCAGGCCGCGGATCCCGAAGGCGTGAGCCGCGACTGCGGGGAGCTGGTGGAGAACCTGGTGCTGGCGGGAGGCCTGGCGCGCAGCCCGCGCCTCGCGCCGGACCTGGAGCATGGCGCGAAGCTGTTCCAGGCGAACTGCGCCGCCTGCCATGGCGCGGACGGCAAGGCGGAGGTGTCCATCGCGGCCAACATGGAGCCCAGGCCGGCGAACTTCCAGGACCCGGAGCTGATGGCGGACGGCCTGACGCCCTACAAGGCGTTCAACACCACCAGCTTCGGCGTGCCGGGCACCGCGATGCCGGCCTACCCCACGCTCTCCGAGGATGACCGCTGGTCGCTGGCCTTCTTCGTCTTCACGCTGCGCCAGCCGCCGTGCCCGGGCGAGCCGCCCAACGCGTCGCTGGAGCGGCTGGCCACCTCCACGGACGCGGAGCTCGCGAAGGCGTACGGCGTGGACAAGGTCGCGTGCCTGCGCCGGCACATGCCGGACGCGGACGAGGAGAAGGTGCTCCTGAGCGCGCGGGCGGCGGTGGGCCACGCGCTGCGCCTGGGCGCGGATGGCGACTACGCGGCCGCGAAGACGGCGCTGCTGGATGCGTACCTCAACGGCCTGGAGCCGGTGGAGCCCAAGCTGCGCGGGCGCGACCCGGACCTGACCCAGAAGCTGGAGAAGGCCTTCCTCCAGGCGCGGCTCGCCGCCGAGCACAAGAGCCCCCAGTTGCAGGACGAGGGGCGCGAGCTGTTGTCGCTGTTGGATCAGGCGCGCAAGTCCACCGGCAGCACGACCGACCTGCTGTCCGTGATGTGGCTGACGCTGCTCATCCTGCTGCGCGAGGGCTTCGAGGCGACCATCATCGTCACGGCGCTGCTGGCGGCGCTCAAGAAGATGAAGGCCATGGACCAGGTACGCGTGGTGCACGCGGGCTGGATGTCCGCCATCGTCGTCGGCGCGCTGGCGTACATCGTGGGCCGGAAGCTGCTGGCGGGCGCGCAGCGGGAGTGGATGGAGGGCCTCACCGCGCTCGTCGCCGTGGCCATGCTGCTCTACGCCGCGCTGTGGCTCAACGCGCGCGCCAACGTGAGCCACTTCATGGGGGAGCTGCGCCAGCGCATGCAGGGCGCGCTGGGCCGGGGCAGCATGTTCGGCCTGTTCGCCATCGCGTTCACGTCGGTGCTGCGCGAGAGCTTCGAGACGGCCATCTTCCTCCAGGGGCTCGCGGTGGACTCGGCCGCGGGCGTGGCCTGGGGCGTGGTGGCGGGCATCGTGACGCTGGCGGTGCTGGTGCTCTTCATCAACCGCATGGGCTACCGCCTGCCCATGAAGACGCTGTTCAACATCTCCACCGGGGTGCTGGTGGTGACGGCGGTGATGCTGCTGGGCAAGGGCCTGCACTCGCTGCAGGAGGTGGGCGCGCTGCCGCTCATGCCCGTGCGCTTCATCTACGTGGACATGCTGGGCCTGTACCCGGACGCGCTGTCGTTGGTGCCGCAGGCGTTGCTGGCCGCGGCGCCGCTGCTCTACCGCGCCCTGCGCCGCCGTCCGCGCGTGGAGACGCCGGCGTCCGGGGGTGGGGCGACGCAGCCGCCGCCCTTGCGGTAGCGTGGGACGTGGTGAAGCACACACGTCTGTTCCCACTCCTCGCCCTGCTGCTCGTGTCGGGTCTCGCCTCCGCCCAGGAGGCCCCCGCGGAGCCAGGACCGGCCACGGCCCCGGCCGGCAGCCTCACGCCGCCGCCCCTGGTGGGCGCGCCGGACGAGGACGTGCCCCCTCCGCCCGGAAGTGAAGGGACCTCCGCGGGCGCCCGCCCCTCCGTCACCGCCGGAGCCCTGCCCGGCGCGAAGGCCGCGCCCGCCAAGGACCCGGTGCCGCGCGTGGGGATGGAGGTGCTGGGCGGCGCGGCGGGAGGCGTGGTGGGCGCCACGGTGCTGGGGTCCTTCGGGTACCTGCTGGGCTCCGGGACGGTGGGGTGTGACGAGTGCCTGGTGATGGCCGCCGCGGGGGCCGCCGCGGGGGCCCTCATCGGCATCCCGGTGGGCACGTACGCCGGCGGGCGGTTCATGGGCGGGAGCGGCCGGCTGGGCGCCACGGTGGCCGGGAGCATGGTGGGCTGGGGCGCGATGCTGCTGACCCTCACGCTGGTGAACAGCGGCTCCTCCGACGTGCCCGCGCCCGTCAACGCCGCGCTCTTCATCCTCCCGGTGGTGGGGGCCAGCGCGGGCTTCGAGCTGTCCCACGGAAACGCCCTGAAGCAGGAGGCGGAGGCACCCGCGCCGACGACCAGCGTGCGCCTGCTGCCCGTGGCCACCTACAGCGCGCAGGGCCCGCGCCTGGCGTTGATGGGCAGCTTCTAGGACGCCCGCCCTGGCGCCCCCTACACGCGGAACCAGGTGAAGGAGTCCTCGCGCACGCGCCCCTCCGACACCAGCTTCTCCAGTGAGGCCAGGGCGCTCCGCTCCGCCACGGGGTGCAGCAGCGGCGGCGTGTCCGCGTAGGCCGTCGCCACCACCTCCGCCAGCGTGGCGCCCGTCGTGGGCACCGCCTCCAGGACCAGGGCCTCGCGCTGGGCGCGGTGGCGCAGGTATTCGTTCAGCTTTCCGGGGCCGTCCGGCACCGGCGCGCCATGCGCGGGGTAGAGCGTGGTGACGGGCCAGTCGCGCAGGCGCTTGAGCTGCGTGAGGTAGTCCACCATGTTGCCCTCGGGCGGGTCGATGACGATGGAGCCCACGCTCGCCACCATGTCGCCCACGATGGCCGCCTTGCTGCGCGAGTCCACCAGGCACACGTGCCCGCGCGCATGCCCCGGCGTGTGCAACACGTGCCAGCGCTGCTGCACCGGCCCGTCCAGCAGCAGCACCTCGCCGTCCTCCAGCAGCCGCTCCACCGGGAAGTCCAGCCGGTCCGCCGTGCGCGCATGGCACCAGAGCGGGATGCCCAGCCGCTCCTTCACCGCGAACGCCCCGCCCACGTGGTCGCCGTGATGGTGCGTGAGCACCACCGCCACCGGCCGCAGCCCCTCCGCCTTCAGGCCCGCCACCAGCGACAGGAGCTTCGCGTACTGCTTCACGTCCGAGGAGCCCGGGTCGACGATGAGCAGGTCGCCCGTGCCCAGCACGTACGCGTTGGTGTGCGTGGCGGGCGGCAGCGTGGGCGTCTCCAGCGCCACCACGCGCACGCCGCGCTGGAACTCGATGCGCTGGGCCACGTAGCCCGGGCAGAACGGCGGCGTGCTCAGCCGCGCGCGCGCGTCCGCCTCATCCGTGAACTCCGCCAGCACCTGCAACGCGTGCTGCGCGGGGGGATGCAACAGCGCCGAGCCGTCGCTCCAGCGCGACAGCGCGTCCTCCGGGCGGATCCACGCCCCCTCCGACAGCTCCCCGGGGAGGATGCTCGCCCCAGCGCCCTCCGGCAGCTCCACCAGGTAGAAGCGCGTGTCGAAGCGCACCGGCACGGAGGGCGGCGTCACCCACCGCCCCGCGGGCCGCAGGTCCTCCGCGCGCAGCGACAGCGCGTGGTGGGCCAGCCACTCGCTCCACTTCGCCGTGCCCGCGAGCAGCGCCGCCCGGCCCGCCTCCAGCACCTCCGGGGACACGGCGCGCGCGCCCTCCGCCACCAGCACGCCCACCTCCTCGAACAGCTCGCGCGCCGCCGCCGAGCGCAGCGCGGCCTCGTCGCCCTGGGCGCCCTGCACGGGGACGGCCGCGTCGTCCGCGTCCAGCTTCCCGCCGGGGAAGGCGTAGAAGCCGCCCGCGAAGGCCAGCGCCCGCTCGCGCTTCACCCAGAACACCTCCACGCCCTGGTGCGCGCGGCGGTAGAGGATGACCACCGCGGAGGAGCGGGGCTCCACGGGGGTGTGGGGCCCGAAGAGGCCCAGGCCGGGAAGGGGCTCGCTCATGGTTGCACCGTCCTTCAGGATTGCGTCGTCTGGCCGAGCAGCCGGCCCATCATCTCTCGCGCCCGCTCCGCCTGGTCCGGCCGGACGTAGAGCCGCGTCAGGCGCACCGCGCCACTGTAGCGCTGGTAGAGCGGCGTATAGCGCGCCACCTCCGTCAGCCGGCCCGTGGACACGTCCAGGATGAACAGCCCCGGGTTGCCTCCGGCGGAGCCCACGTACTTGCTGAGCGTCCCCTTGGACTGCACCGTGTAGTGCTCGAAGCCGCCGCTGGTGAGCGCGCTGTTGAGCACCTCCAGGTCGTAGCCCGTGTCCCGCTCCGTGAACTGCGCCAGCAGCTTGAAGCCCTGCCGGCGGCTGATGCGCTCCGCCCACCGGTTCTTCGAGCGGCGCAGCGTGTGCCAGAGCGCCGCGTCGTCGCAGAGCAGGAAGGCCTCCGGGTCGGAGGGGATCTCGAACTCGCCGGGCGTCTCCTCGTAGTACCGCCGGAGCATGTGGTCGAAGTTCACCGACGTGTGGTGCAGGTACACCGACACGAACATGTGGTAGCGGCTGAGCAGGAAGTCCTCGAACGCGAACGCCGCCGCGCGCGACAGGGCCAGCACCGCCCTGCCGTCCTTCACCGCCGGGTTCAGGTTGGAGACGATCCAATCCATGTCGTACCGGCCATAGTTCACGCCCGTGTAGAACGAGTCGCGCAGCAGGTAGTCCATCCGGTCCGCGTCCAGCTCCCCCGACACGATGGCGCGCAAGAGCGGCGTCCAGTCCACGCCCTGGTGCGTGAAGCCCGGGTCCTTCGGCGGCTTCGCGCCGGAGATGAGCGCCACCACCGCCATGGGGCTGATGCCGCGCGGGCCGAACTCGCGCTGGATGACCTCCGTCAGCGAACTGTCGAGTATCAGCTTCGCGGTGAAGTCCTCGTGCGTCGCCTGCTCCCCTTCCGCCACGGAATCCAGCCAGCCGGGCAGCCGCAGCAGCGAACGCCGGGGCGCGATGCGCTCGGACGCGTGCGACAGCGGCATGTGCCCCAGGTCGTGGCAGAGGACGGCCAGGCGAACGGCCGTGCAGAAATGTTCACGCACATCGTCCGGCAGGTCGGACCGGCTGGCCACGGCGCCAAAGACGCGCGAGGCGACGAACATGGCGCCCAGGCTGTGGGCATGGCGGGTATGGGTGGCGCCCGGGAAGGCCAGGTCCCCGAAGCCCAACTGACGCACGTAGCGCAGCCGCTGATAGAAGCGGCTGTCGATGACGGCCTTCTCCGGGTCGCTCACCGGGATGACGCCGTGAATGGGGTCGCGAATCCGCATGTCGTCCTTGCCGGGCCTCGGTTCCAAGGGGGCCCGGACCTGCTCCCACGGGCCGCCCACCGTAGCGCATACCCCGACGGGCGGTAGCCCTGTGAGGGGCCAACCAGCCACCACGTCACAGGCTGGGAAGGTCCCTGGGGACGTGCTAACCCTCCACTCACTCCGAATGCACATCATCCTGCTGCACAATCGTGACCACGAGCTGTTGGAGGACGACCCCGGGCGCGAAGCTCGCGAGGACGTGGTCCGGGTGGCCGAGAACCTGGCCCAGGCGCTGAGCCGCGACGGCGTGAACGCCGAGCCGCTCGCCATCGAGGGAGACCGGCTGGACTTCGTGGAGGCGCTGCGCTTCCTCCAGCCCGACCTGGTGGTGAACCTCTGCGAGTCGCTGGCCGCCGACAGCCGCGGGGAGATGGCCGTCCCCTGCCTGCTGGACGCGCTGGGCCTGCCGTACACCGGCTCGTCCGCCCTGTCGCTGGGGCTGGCGCTGCACAAGCCCAAGGCGAAGGAAGTGCTGCGCGCCAACGGCGTCTCCACGCCCGCCTCCTTCGTGGTGCGCCGCCGCGAGGACGCACTCGCGGTGGACCTGCCCTGGCCCCTCATCGTGAAGCCCGCGCGCGAGGACGCCAGCGTGGGCATGGACTTCGACTCCGTGGTGACGGAGCGCTCGGCGCTCGTGCGGGCGTGCGAGTCCGTGCTGCGCACCTTCCATCAGCCCGCGCTGGTGGAGCAGTTCATCCCGGGCCGGGAGGTGTACGTGCCGCTCCTGGGCAACAGCCCCCGGCAGGCGCTGCCCCTCACGGAGATCCACTTCGGCCGCGCGTTCGACAACCGTCCGAACATCGTGTCGTACCGGGCCAAGTGGGAAGCGGCCTCCCCGGAGTACCGGGACTCGCCCACCGGACCGTGCCGGCTCGACGCAGTGCAGGAAGCCCGTTGCATCCAGACAGCGCTGGAAGCATTTGCAGCGCTGGACTGCCAGGACTATGGACGCGTGGACCTTCGGGTGTCGCCCGAGGGTGTGCCGTACGTCATCGACATCAACCCCAACTGCGACCTTCATCCGGGCGCGGGGTTCGCGAAGGCGGCGCAGGCCGCCGGCATGGACTACGCGACCCTGGCCTCGCGACTCGTGGAGGTCGCTCTCGAAAGAGCCCATGGAAATCCGCACACTCGAAAGAAAGGACCGGGAACCGCTCGCCGCGCTGATCCGGCGAATCGAAACCTTCTCGCAGGAGGAGCAGGACTGCGCCATCGAGCTGGTTGACACCGCGCTCACCGCGGGCAACCGGGACTATTCCATCCTCGTGGCGGACCGCGGGCAGGACGGCGGCGGGCTGGTGGGCTACGTCTGCTACGGCCCCACGCCGATGACGGAGCACACGTACGACCTGTACTGGATCGCCTCCGCGCCGGAGGTGCGTGGGCAGGGCGTGGGCGCGCAGCTGGTGTCCTCCATGGAGGGCGACCTGCGCCGCCGCAAGGCCCGGCTCATCCGCGTGGAGACGAGCGCCACGGAGGCCTACGGCCCCACGCGCGGCTTCTACGCGTCCATGAAGTACGGAGAAGAGGCGCGCCTGCGGGACTTCTACAAGCAGGGCGACGACCTCATCATCCTGACCAAGCGCCTGTAGTCCTTCGCGCGGTTCCCCTGGCGGGAGCCGCCCAACCCTGGGCGTGAAGACGCCGCCCGGGTCCCCGTCAGGAGGGGCAGATGCTTCCCACGAACCGACCGATGCGACGCACCCGTCTGGGGCTGTTGAGCCTGCTGCCCCTCTTGCTGGGAGCCCCCTCCCCCGCCTGGGCCCAGGCGCCCGCCGCGCTGAAGTCCCAGGCGAAGGCCGCGGCGGCCAAGGCCCAGGCGAAGACCGCCCAGGCGCCGCAGGCGCAGGAGGTCTCCGACGTGCTGAAGGTGCCGCGCCCCAAGGGCGGCGAGTACTTCGGCCTGTACCTGATGGACAAGAAGGTGGGCTGGTTCTTCAGCGACCTGACGGCGCTGCCGGGCAACAAGGCGCAGAGCATCAACGAGCTCATCTTCAAGGCGCAGGTGGGCACGCGCGTGTCGGAGCGCGTGCACCGCGAGGTGCGCATCTATGAAGCGAAGCCGGGCGGCAAGCTGCTGTCCTTCACCGTCACGCAGCGCGGGGACGGCGGGGACCAGGACCTGGTGGGCACGGTGACGGCGGACGGGCTGCGCGTCGTGCGCAAGCGCCCCGGCCAGCCGGATGAAGTGCTCAAGCCCCTGCCCGCGCCCAAGGAGACGGTGGAGGACGCGGACCAGGCGCGCGTGGCGCTGCTGCGGGGCAAGCCGGTGGAGGGCGTGACGCTGGACGGCACGGACCTGGAGGGCTACCGCACCGTCACCACCGTGGAGGCGCCGGAGGAGCAGGTGCTGGCGGGCGTGAAGGCGAAGCTGTCGCGGGTGAGCACGCTGTCGGACAAGGAGAAGGTGCCGGTGACGGCCCTGCTCACGACGGACGGCAAGATGGTGCGCGTGGACTTCGGCCAGACGATGCAGGCGCGCGCCGAGTCGGAGGCCGTGGCGAAGCGGCTGGACCTGGTGGAGGTGTTCGGCCTCACGCGCGTGGTGCTGCCCAAGCCGCTGCCCGCGAAGGCGCGCGAGGTGCCGGGCCAGGTGAAGCTGGTGATGAAGAACCTGCCGGCGAAGTTCCAGCAGAACACCTACCGGCAGAAGTACACGCCGCTGCCGGACGGCCGCGTGGAGGTGACGCTCACGGCGGCGCCGCCCGCGCCCAACGGCCGCAAGCCCCGGCCGGTGGCGGACCCGGACGGCGGGGAGAACCTCAAGTCCACGCTCGCGGTGGAGTCGGACGCGCCGGCCATCCGGGCGCAGGCCAAGAGCATCATCCGCGAGGAGAAGGACGCGTACACGGCGGCGCGGATGCTGTCCGCGTGGGTCTACAGCAACCTGCAGAAGGACTACGGCGTCAGCGCGGACCGGGCCACGGACGTGCTGCGCCAGAAGAAGGGCGACTGCACGGAGCACTCGCTGCTGACGGTGGCGATGCTGCGCGCGTCCGGCATCCCCGCCCGCCGCGTGGACGGCGTCATCTACATGGTGAACGCCGACGGCGTGCCCGCGCTGTACTGGCACGAGTGGGTGGAGGCCTACGTGGGGGAGTGGACCCAGCTGGACCCCACCTTCAACCAGCCCGTCGCGGACGCCACGCACTTCTCCGTGGGCTACGAAGGCAACGCCGAGATCACGCCCCTCATCGGCTCGCTCCAGGTCACCGACGTGAAGTAGCCGCCGCGCGTCCCGGGCCCGCTTTCAGTGGCCCGGGGCCGCCAGCAGCCGCTCCGCGAGCGTGGCCGCGTCGGTGACGGGCCGCTCGCAGACGAAGCCGCGGCAGAGGTACGCCGCGCCCTGCCCTTCCACCGGGTCGCGTCCCTCGAAGAGCTCATGCAGGCGCGCGGGCGGAGGCGTGCCCGGGTCGTTCCAGCCGAAGGAGAACACCGGCGCGTAGGTGCGGTTGGCGGCGGCCAGCAGGGGCGCGACGGCCTCCCGCGTGCCCGCGAAGGTGACGCCCGACGCGCCGTCCAGCAGCGAGTCCGCCGCCAGCCCCAGGTGCCCGTAGCCCAGCGGGTTGCGCACGAGGGAGTCGTGCAGCTTCGCGACGTAGTGCTCCGGGTGCTCCAGGTGGCACACGTCCCCGGTGAGCGCCGCGAGCGCCACCTGGGCCTCCGTCAGCGTGGAGGCGCCGGACGGGAAGGCGTTGTCGAAGAGGGAGAAGGCAGCGACCACCAGGTCCTTCTGTCCCCGGGGCGCGGACAGGTACGCGTGCTTCTCCTCGTCCCAGAACAGCTCCACCGCGCGGTGCGCGAGCGCGTCCGCCGCGTCCAGGTACTTCGCGTCGAACGTCGCCTGGTAGAGCGCGGTGAGCCCCGAGGCGAAGTCGCCGTAGTCCTCCAGGAAGCCGTCGATGCGGCCCTGGCCGTCCTGGTGCGAGCGCAACAGCCGCTTGCCGTCCCACATGTTCGCGAGCACGAAGTCCGCCGCGTTCGCCGCCAGCCGCGCCCACTCCGGGCGGTTGAACACGCGAGACGCCAGCGCGAGGCCGCGGATCATCAGCCCGTTCCAGCCCGCCAATATCTTGTCGTCGCGGCCCGGCTTCACGCGCTGCTCACGCAACAGGTAGAGGACGCGGCGGGCCTCCGCCAGCTCCTCTTCCACCGCCTCCACGGGGCGGCCCTGCGCGCTCGCGAGCTCCGCCACCGGGACGACGACCTCCAGCACCGTGGCGCCGTGCTCGAAGTTGCCCCCGGGCTTGACGCCGAAGTGGCGCAGCACCGTCTCCGCCTGGGAGGGGGAGAGCGCCGCGCGGATCTCCTCCGGGCGCCAGACGAAGAACTTCCCCTCCTCGCCCTCGCTGTCCGCGTCCTGCGTGGCGTAGAAGCCGCCCGCCGGGTCGGTCATCTCGCGGCGGACGTATTCGACGGTCTCCTCCACCACCTTGCGCCAGAGGGGGCGCGACTCCACCTGCTCCGCCTCCGCGTACAGGTGCAGGAGCTGGGCGTTGTCGTAGAGCATCTTCTCGAAGTGGGGCACCAGCCAGCGCTCGTCCACGGAGTAGCGGTGGAAGCCCCCGCCCAGCTGGTCGTAGATTCCCCCCAACGCCATGCGCTCCAGCGTGCGGAACACCGCCGCCTTCAGGGGCTCGCCGCCGCCGCGGCGCCAGGCGCGCAGCAGCAGCGCCACGTTCATCGGATTGGGGAACTTGGGGGCGCCGCCGAAGCCGCCATTCACGGGGTCCATCCGCTTCGCCATCGCGTGGCCCATGGCCACGATGTCCTCCGCGGAGAGGTGGGCGGGAGCGGCATCCAGGCCGTGCGTGGACAGCTCGCCCAGGCCCTCTTGGAAGCGCTGCGCCTGGTCCTCGATCTCCTCCGCCTTGTGCTCCCACGCGTCGCGCAGCGCGGCGAGCAGGCGCGGGAAGCCGGGCCGGCCGTAGCGGTCCGAGGGCGGGAAGTAGGTGCCGCCGTAGAAGGGGCGCAGGTCCGGGGTGAGGAACACCGTGAGGGGCCAGCCTCCGCCCTGCCCCATGAGCTGCACGACGCCCTGGTAGATTTGATCCAGGTCGGGGCGCTCCTCGCGGTCCACCTTGATGTTGATGAAGCCCTCGTTCATCAGGCGCGCGATTTCGGGGTCCTCGAAGGACTCGTGGGCCATGACGTGGCACCAGTGGCACGCGGAGTAGCCCACGGAGAGCAGGATGGGCTTGTGCTCCGCTCGGGCGCGGGCCAGGGCCTCCTCGCCCCAGGGGTACCAGTCCACGGGGTTCGCGGCGTGCTGGCGCAGGTACGGGGAGGGCTCCCGGGCAAGACGGTTGGTGGCCCCGGAGGGGGGATGTACGGCCATGGAGGGCTCCCGGTGCGAAGAGGGGCTTCGCGGGACATCACATTGTGAGCCTGCGAGCACGGGAGCAAGCCGAAATGGCCTCACTCGCCGCTGGCCAACGGCCCTCCGGTGCGCTTTGTCCGGGGGGCGTGCGTGCGTCCGCCCACTCCAGCCCCGGCCCGGGAATGAAGGCTTGCATCGCCCTGGTGGCGGTGGGCGTCGCGGTGCGGCTCGCGCTGGCGGTGGGCACGGACGTCTATTTCGACGAAGCCTATTACTGGCAATGGGCGCGGCATCTCGCCTGGGGATATTTCGACCATCCGCCGATGGTGGCGTGGCTCATCGCCGCGCTGGGCATCCGGGGGTCGGCGCTGCTGTGCGGGCTGGGGACGGGCGTGGCGGTGTGGGGGCTGGCCCGGGACGTGTATGGCTCACGCGATGCGGCATGGCGCGCGGTGGCGCTGTGGAGCGCGGTGCCGGTGGGCATCCTCTCCGGCGTCTGGGCCACGCCCGACGCGCCCATGCTCCTGTTCTGGTCGCTGGGGCTGTGGGCGCTCTACCGCGAGCGGTGGGTGCTGGCGGGGCTGACCTGTGGCCTGGCGCTGCTGTCGAAGTACCCGTCCGTGCTGCTGGGGCTCGCGTTCATGGTCGCGGCGCTGCGGGCCCGGCGGTTGCCCGCGGGGGCATGGCTCACGGCGGGCCTGGGGCTGCTGTGCTTCCTGCCGGTGGTGCTGTGGAACGCGAACCATGACTGGGTGGGGTTCAAGTTCCAGCTGAACCACGGCCTGGGTGGGCGCGGCGGCTGGGGGGCGTTCGGCGAGTTCCTGGCGGGGCAGCTCGCGCTGGGCGGACCGGTGCTGTTCCCGCTGGCGCTGGTGTACGCGGTGCGCGGGCCCCGGGAGCAGTTCCTGCTGCGCATGGCGGCGGTGGTTCCGCTGCTGTTCTTCGGCTACGCGGCGGCGCGCACGCGGGGCGAGGCCAACTGGCCGGCGGCGGCGTACGTGGCCGCGTGCATTGGCGTGGCGGGGATGCGGCCTGGGTGGCAGCGGGCGGCGGCGTGGAGCGGGATGGCGGTGACGCTCGCGGTGACGTCGCACCTGCTGTTCCCGGTGCTCACCTTCGAGCGCGACGTGGTGCTGTCGCGGACACACGGCTGGAGTCCGCTGGAGAAGCTGGCCGCGCCGGAGCAGCTCTTCGCGGGGATGCCGCCTGGGCGCACGCCCGTCTACGCGCCCTCGTACCAGCTCGCCTCGCAGGTGGCGCACGCGGCCGGCGTGGAGACGGACACGGCGGGCCCGGCCCGGCGCAAGAGCCAGTATGACGTCTGGCCTGAGCTGGCATTGAAGCCCGGGCAGGACGTGCTCTGGTGTTCGGAGAATGGCGTGGAGCCGCCGGAGGAGCTGATCCAGCGCGCGAGCGCCGTGCAGGGGCCCGTGGAGCTCACGGGGGAGTTCCAGGGCCGCGTGCTGCACACGTTCACGGTGTGGCGGCTGGTGGGGCTCAAGCCCGCCAGCCCTTGACCTGACGGTTCACCCCTTCAAGGCCCGGGCGAGGCCGGAGCGAGGCGAGGAAGACGCCTCGGCTCCAGCCATCACCCTCGGAAGGGTCCCCGTCGCGGCGGCCCGCTAGTCCTTCGTGCAGACCACGTCGTCGATCTGGAGGTGATCGCGGTCCGCGACGCTGCGGCTCGGGTAGAAGAGCAGACGCCAGTCGCGCACGTTGCCCACGAAGCGGAAGAACACCGGCTGCCACTCGTCGCTGTCGACGGTGAGGAAGTCGGTCTGCACGCTCCAGCCGCCGCTCGAATAGCTGCGGTGGCGAATGGTGCCGTGGCCGCGCACCCGGTACGAGCACGAGTAGTTTCCGGTCGGGACGTTGAACTTCTCGAGCGAGAAGCGCTCCGCCACCTGGATGGGGACGACGAACTGGAGGGCCCTGGAGCCGCCGTGTGTCGCGGTCGTGTAGGGCTGGAGGCGCGAGGGCTTGATCTCCGTGCCCGGGTCCGTGAGGCCGTTGTCCAGGCCGTACCAATAGTCGGGGATGTAGTTGTTGCCGTAATAGGGGATGGAGTAGGTGCTCCAGCTCTCGAAGCCACCATTGCGGATGATGTTCGCGGGATGGTCGGCGGAGACGCAGCGCCGGGTCGCCGGGTCGCAGGCGGGCAGCGCCCCCCGGCAGTCGAGGGTGGTGAAGCAGGCCCCCGCGGCCAGCTCGCACGTGCCGGTCGTGGGGTTGCAGCTCGTCGCCGGGTTGCTGCAGGTGACGCCCGCGCAGGGGTCGCCCGCGACGCAACGATGCGTGGCCGTGACACACACAGGCGTCGCAGGAGTGCCCGCGCAATCCGCGTGACGGGTGCAACGGTCCGAGGAGGTCACGCAGGTGTGGGTCTCATCGCAGGACTGCCACTCGCTGCAAGCCGAGGCGTCGCCGCAACGGCCAGACAGCGGCTCGCAGGTCGCGGTCGCATTCACGCAGCGCTGCCAGGTCTCACAGCTGACGCGGTCGCACGGCTCCTCGGCCCGCACGCAGCGCACGTCGTCGAGGAGCAGATGGTCGCCGCTGGTGTTCCGGACGCTGAAGATGAGCTCGAAGGTGTCGAAGACGTCGGCGGCGAGGTTGAAGTTGTACGCCAACTGCTTCCACGCGGAGCTGCTGACCGTGGTGTAGGACGAGTACGAGGAATAGTCGTCGCTGAAGAAGGCGTTCCGCACCTCACCCGTGCCCCGCACCTGGTAGGTGCAGGAGTAGCGGCCAGCAGGCATCGACTTCGCCAGGGTGGTGAAGCGCTTGTGCGTGGCGGAGGGATTGACCAGCCGGACCGCGTTCACGCCCTCGAAGGCGTTGGTCGTCTCCTTCCGCACCACGTCCGACGTGAAGTTCGACTTGCTCCCGAGCCACTTCGCCGGCAGCTCACCGGGCCACTCTTCGAAGCCCCAGTTGTCGATGACGTTCCCCACGACCCCGGTGCCGGCATCGGGCGTCTCGGTGCCGGAGTCCGGCGTCTCGGTGCCGGAGTCGGGCGTCTCGGTGCCGGCATCGGGCGTATCGGTCCCGGCATCGGGCGTCTCGGAGCCAGAGTCCGGCATCTCCGTGCCGGAGTCCGGGGTCTCGGTGCCTGAATCCGGCGTCTCCGTCCCGGAGTCGGGGGTCTCCGTGCCGGAGTCGGGCGTCTCGGTGCCGGAGTCCGGGGTCTCCGTGCCGGAGTCCCGTGTCTCGGTGCCTGAGTCCCGCGAGGTCTGACCGGCGTCGGGAGTCACCTCGGGATCAGAATCACCGCAGGCGACCACCAAGATCAGCAGCGAAGCCAGACATGTTCGAAACAACGCCACAGCGAGCCTCCAATTTTCCAGAAATTGGCCACTCGTACCACACTTCTCCAGGAGGAGGGCACCCTGAGCCAGCGCCTCATTCGAGGTTTCCCTGCAACGAAGCCGTGAACAGCCGACCAGGTGGTTTCCGAGGCAAAATTGGGAATGAAGGGACGCCTCCGCTCCGGGTGAGGGCTCAAACCCATACAACCCGGATGAAGAGGAACGCGAAGCAGCTCCTCGCCGACAACCATCGCGAAGGCGATGAGGCTGCTGGCCACGGACCCCACCTCGTCCGAGCACAGCTTCTCCCCCGGCTGGATGATCCCCGGCCACGCCATCTTCCGCATCACCTCCCAGCCCAGCCGCCGTCGAGCGCCTGGAACACACCGTCCAGGCTCACGCACCAGAGCGTGATGACAGCCAGGTAGAACAGCGGCGGATAACGCTGCACGGAGAAGCGCAAGGTGGCCCGGATCCGGGGCAAGGAGGGGCCTGCTCATGCCGCCACCAGGGTCACGGAGCCCGTGGAGCCGTCCACGCGGATCCGCGCGCCGTCGGGGATGCGCGTCGTCGCGTGCGCCACGCCCACCACCGTGGGGATGCCGAACTTCCGGCCCGCGATGGCCGTGTGCGACAGCATGCTGCCGCGCTCCACGACGATGCCTCCAGAGGCCAGCATCAGGAACAGCCAGCCGGGGTCCGTCTCCTTCGCGATGAGGATGTCCTCCTTGTTCAGCGTGCCCACCGCGCCCGGGTCCCGCACGACGCGCGCGATGCCTTCCACGATGCCCGCGCTCGAACCGATGCCCTTGAACAGCGAGGCGTCCTCCACCACCGCCTCCACGGCCCTCGGGATGCCGCCGGCCACGCTGCCCACGGTGGTGAAGTCACGCGGTGGCTGGCGCTCCTGGTTGTCCTGCTGCTCCCGCCGCCGCAGCCGCGTGAGCTCGCCCAGGTTCCGGGTCACGCTCCGGCCCTCGAAGTGGTCCATCACCTCTTTCATCGTGAGGTAATGCACGTCCAACGGCGCCCCGAGCGTTCCTCGCTCCGCCATCCGCTGACCGAGCGCCGCGAACACCTGCTTGCTGAAGCCAAAGAGCTGACCGCGCCAGAGCCGGCTGTCCTCGCGCAGCCCGATCACGGTGCGCAGCCGCTCCAGGAGCTGCTGGATGGCGAGCTTCCGCAAGGACTGGCCCTGGAGGAGCGCGGCGAGCTGCGCCTCGGCTTCCCTGCGCCGTGCCAGGTCGGAGGCCCGCAGCGCTTCGCGGGTCACGGACGTGCGCGCGTAGGACTGGACGATGCGCACCAGCTCCCAGGGCGTCTCGCGCAGGTTCGGGCGCTCCACGTTCAACTCCTGAACACCCCGGTCGCCGTACTCGCTCAGGTGCTCGCGGAACGCCCGGGCGAACACCGGGGACACCTCCCCTGCCTCGATGCTCCGCCACACGGCCTCCGCGTCCTCGGCCTCGAAGCGCTTCGCCAGCGCCGCGTCCGCGCGGACGGACTCCGCGAGCGCCACCGCGGAGAGGAGCGCGTGGGTGCTCGCATCCGGCCGGGCCCCGCACAGCAGGCCCACCAGCAGCGCGCTGGGGTCTTCGCCGGTCCACTGGCGCAGGAGCCTCCGCGTCAGCCCGAAGAGCGTGTTGATGTACCAGTGATTGATGAGCGTCAGGCCCCACCAGTTGCCCACCTCCGTCCAGACGCGCCGGAAGTGATGGATGAGGACCAGCGGATCCTCCCGGGCCGGGTTCAGGGACCGCAGCCCCGCGAGCGTCTGCTTCCACCACGCCTCGAACGCGTTGAAGTCGCGCTGGAACGTCGCGGTGACGCTCAGCGCCCCCACCACCGAGCGCCCCAAGGCGAGCGCGTAGCTCGCCGTGCTGGGGAAGCTCTCACGGTGGCCGGGCAGGCGCAGGACCAGGGAGGCGTCCAACTGGAGCACGTCCTCCAGGTCCCGCATGGACGTGAGCGCGATGAACGGATTGATGCCATTGACGTGCATCAGGTTCGACAGCGAGTGGTAGACGCGCCCGTCGATGAACCCCAGCATGTTCTGGAACGCGGGCGTCTGGTCATGCAGCGCCCGCGCGTCCGCGCCCCGCATGCGGCGCAGCAGGTCGTAGAAGCTGACCTCGTAGAAGTGGCTGGCCAGTGAGTACGTCAGCGGCGTGGTGACGCCCGGGAAGCTCTCCGAGACGTTCGCGCAGCCCCACACGCGGATCTTCCGGAAGTCGAAGGCGATGGGCCGCGACTGCAACACGTGCAGCCACCCGTCCGCGGTGAACGTGCCTTCGATGTCCTGGGGAGCGCCGAAGGTGCGCTCGATGTTCCGTGCGAGCGTGGCCAGCCGCCTCAGATCCTCCTCCGAGAGACACGGTGCGTCCCGCAGGGGCTCCGGAACGGGCTGGTGGAGGAGTCCTCCTCCGGGCGCGGGGTTCTCACACAACATCTCCGCCTTGTGGCCCAGCTCCCGGTCGATGCGTCCCGTCAGGGGATGGATGAAGTAGTGGTCCACGCCGACCTTCTCCTGGACGACCCCCTCCCCGATGCCGTGCCCCGCGACGACCAGCATCCTGCGCTCGGTCGTCTTCGGGTCGCACGTGAAGGCCACGAACGAGCGGCGTCCTGGAACCATCCGCTGGACGCCCACCGCCACGGTGAGGCCACGGACGTCACGCCCCTGGGCCAGCCGGTAGATGAGCGCCTCCGGCGTATAGGCGGACGCCCAGCAGCGGCGAATCCGCTCCAACAGCAAGTCACGCCGCACATAGAGGAACGTCGAGCTCACGCCCGCGAACGGATCCGTCTCCGAGTCCTCGCTCTCCTCCAGCCCGCGCCCCACGACGGAGGCCCGCACCGCCACCGTTCCATCCACGCAGAAGGTCCGGTCGAACGTCTCCAGGATGGCGGCTTCATGCTCGGCGGCGAGGGGGACTTCGAGGAAGAGGTGTTCAATCTCATCCGCGACGCGGCGGATGTCCTGATGCGAGGTGCTGTCCACCGCGGAGATGAGCTGTTCGATGGCGGGGAGGATGGGCCGCGACACCTCCTGGAACATCGTGGTGGTGAGGCAGAAGAAGTCGGGGACCGGGAAGCCGTGCTGCGCCAGGTGCTGCTGGCCCGCGAATTTCTGACCGACGTGCCGAGGGTCGCCGGCCTCGGCCATGGAGACCAGGGGAAGAGGAGAAGACATGGCGGGGGTTCCTTCAGGAACGAAAGGCAGTGAGGGCGCTTCGCAAGGCATCCATCGGAGCGCGCGACAAAACGCCCTCCGGGCCAGTCACCGCCGCGAGCCGTGAGACATCCAGGCACTGCGAGCAGGTCATCAACTTCAGACGCTCCGCCATCGCACGGGCACGCGGCCTGGCAGCTCCGACAGGTTCCCCAGCGGGCCCTCGCGACAGGCGCTGCCCACGCGCACGCCCAGGGGCGTGGCATCCGCCCACGCCGCCAGCTCGTGATACTCGGAGGCCCATGCGCCCAGATAGAGGCCGCGGTGCTCCTGGAGCGCGGCGGCCAGGAACTCCGCCTCCTCCACGTTCTCCACCGGGACGCGACAGGGGTGCTGGACCTCCGGGAGAAGCGGCTCGGGGACGAGCAGGAACGAGATGGCTTCCGGCGACTCCACCCGCGAACGACGCTCCGGGTGGCTGGAATCAAGAACCATGTCTGCCTTTCTCCAACCGAGGGGGAAAGACAGTCTAGGAACCCGCATGTATCGATACGAGAACCGGGCAGAGCCACCTCGCTCACGGCGGGATCAGGACCCAGAGGATTCCCGCGACAGGCGTCGTGAAGCACGACCCTGAAGCGGGTGAGACGTCACGGCCCTTCGGGCGTCACGCGCTCACTGCGCCCTCCTCCCAGCATCTCCCCCCACCGCGCAGGTAGAGGATCCCCGTCGTGAGCGTCGCGCCGGAGTCCTCGCGCCCCATCCCCCCCCTCGTCGACGGCGACCGCGAGCCCGTCCTACAGCGAGCGGGTCTCGTAGCTGGAGGGGGCATCGACGTGGAAGGCGAGGTCCACGTCGCGGCTCTCGCCCGGCGCCAGCTTCACCCTCCAGGTCGCGATGCCATCCGCGGCGT